>CAZWZK010000061.1:0-1772 GCA_964638385.1 uncultured Gammaproteobacteria bacterium | reverse complement strand
ATCTGAAGGAATAGAAAAATTAGGCTTTAAAAAGGGACAAGAAGTAAAAGGAAGAATTGCAGTAATCAAAAATAAAGCGATTTATATTGATATTGGTGGTAAAACTGACGCAGTGGTTTTGGGAAAAGAGTTTGAATTTGTTAAAGATTATATTAATGATCTTAAGATTGGTGATGAAATTGAAGTTCAAGTTAAGTCTCCAGAAAATGATAAAGGTCAAATTTTAGTTTCGATTCGTGGTGCAGCTTCTGGTTATGGTTGGAATTATTTTAAAGAAAAAGAAAAGTCTGGTGGAGAAGTAACTGTATTTGCCAAGGAATTGAATCGAGGTGGAGCAGTGGTAATTGCACCATTTGGATTCTTTGGATTTATTCCAGGTTCTCAAATTGGAACAAAATTTGATGGTGATCCAGATAAAATGATTGGGAAGAAAATTAAAACTAAAGTATTAGAAGTAGATCAAGCTAAAAACAGATTGGTTTTTTCTGAAAGATTGGTGTCTGAACCTGATAAAGTAGGTGAAGAAGTAGGAGCAATCGAGAATTTGAAATTGGGTGATGTGTTTGAAGCTGAAGTGGTTAGAGTGGAACCTTTTGGAATATTTGTCAGAGTGAATTGTGACAATGAAGGAACTGCTTTAAATTTGGAAGGATTAGTTCATATTTCTGAAATATCTTGGGAAAAAGTGTCTGAACTTTCATCTCTCTTTAAAAATAAAGACAAAATCAAGATAAAATTGATCAGCAAAGATGAAGGAAGATTACAATTCTCAGTCAAGAGATTATCGAATGATCCATGGGAAAAGATTGAAGATAAATATCCTAAGGATAAAGAAACTGAAGGAGAAGTGGTAAGAATTGCTAACTTCGGAGCCTTAGTAAAATTGGAAACTGGAGTTGAAGGTTTGATCCATATTTCAAAATTAAATAACGGAGTCTCTTTGAAAGAAGGAGATAAAGTTCAAGTTTACATTGAAAGTATCGATGTATCCAAGAGAAAGATTTCTTTGGGAATTGTCGAAACTAGCAAGAAAAACGTAATCTACAAATAAGGAAATTATCCCGATGGATTTTGTTTCACAAAATCATACGGGATTGTGTAAATAGGCAAATTTTGGCACTTTGTTTCAAAATTAGACCTATTTAAACTAAAAGCCCCCGAGAAATCGGGGGTTTTTGGTGGTCTGTCAAAATAGTTTGGGTTGGAATTAGTCTGGTTAGTTGACGGATTAATTTAAAAATACCGAGTAAATAGGCATTTTTAGTAATGGAGTCATCAGAGGCCCTAGAATTGATTTTTTTTTGAAGAACTGAATTGAGATGGGGAGTAATTACATTTTTAAAATGCAATTATGAGAGAAAAGATGAAATCTCGAGAAGAAAAAGTATAATAAGTAATGGCTAAGAAAAAAGAAACAGTTTTTGTTTGTAGTAATTGTGGAAATGAATTTGGTAAGTGGGCGGGGCAGTGCAGTGCATGTGGAGAGTGGAACAGTTTGAAAGAAGTAAAGAGTTTGGGAAAGGCGATATCCGCCAGAGGCGGATCATATACTATTGATAGAAATAAAAGTATTCGAAAAGTTTCGGAAATTGAGACAAAAAATGAGTCATTTACTAATATAATTATTACGGAAATTAAGGAGTTTGATAGAGTATTGGGTAAAGGAATTGTTCAAGGGTCAGTAACCCTTTTTGCAGGCGAACCCGGGATTGGTAAAAGTACACTTTTGACACAACTTGTGGGTAAAATTGGTGGATTATATATCGCAGGGG
>CAZWZK010000060.1:0-1867 GCA_964638385.1 uncultured Gammaproteobacteria bacterium | reverse complement strand
TAGCTAATTTTTAACTTTTGACTACAAAGGGATCATATACGGGCTGGAAATCTTAAAAAATTAAAAGAAGGACAAGAAAATTATTTGACTGACTTTAAGAAGTTGTAAAAGTTCAATTTTTCAACTAAACTGATAAATTTATGGTTTTTTATGGTGACGTTATTATGGATTTTGATCTCAAATCATTTATAACTTTTGATAAACAAAATAATTCAATTGCAACAATTTTAGTTCATCCAAACAATCATCCCTACGATAGCGATTTAGTTGAAGTAGATGATAAAAATCACGTCACTAATTTTTTAACCAAACCACATCCTGAAAATTTAGTCTACAAAAATCTAGTCAACGCCGCCGTCTATATTTTCTCTCCAGAAATTTTAAATTTTATTCAAAAAGACACCCCACAAGATTTCGGTAAAGACATTTTGCCAAAGATACTAAAATTAGACAAAAATATTTTTGCCTATCATTCGGCTGAATATATAAAAGACATGGGAACACCAGAACGACTTATAGAAATTTCAAACGACATCAAAAATGGTAAAGTTTCACTTTTAAATAAATACAATCCACGTCCCGCAATTTTTCTTGATCGGGATGGAGTTATCTGCCAAGATATGGACGCTAAGCCAACCGCCGACAATTTTCAACTACTTCCACAAGTTACCCAAGCCATAAAACTTATTAACCAATCATTGTACTTAAGTGTTGTTGTTACCAATCAACCAATGATTGCTAAAGGTTTTGTTACTTTTCAAGAAGTTGATCAAACCAATAAAACCCTTGAAACACAATTAGGAAAAGAAAATTGTTTTCTTGATGATATTTATATTTGCCCTCATCACCCAGATAAAGGATTTAAAGGAGAAATTCCAGAACTAAAAATAGTATGTGATTGTCGTAAACCAAAGCCAGGGATGCTCCTCAAAGCTCAAAAAGATTTTAATATTGATCTTAATAATTCTTGGATGATAGGGGACAGGGAATCAGATTTACAAGCTGGCAAAAACGCTGGATGCAAAACTATTTTAGTCGGGGATGTAATTGAAAATTCTCCAAATGCAGACTATAAATTCAAAAATTTACTAGATGCGGTAAAATTCATTATAAAACAAAATGATAATCACCAGAACACCGTTTAGAATCAGTTTCGCCGGAGGCGGAAGCGATTTAGCTAGTTACTATGGAAAATATGGCGGAGCCGTTGTTAGCACTACCATAGATAAATATATTTATTTATCTATGCACCCATACTTTTTTAAAGATGGTTATCTTCTAAAATATTCCAAAACCGAAAACGTTCAACACCTCAAAGATATTCAACACAATATTATTCGCGAGGTCTTTAATATTTATAAAATAAAAGGCGTTGATTTTAACTCTAGCGCTGATATTCCATCAGGAACAGGATTAGCTTCATCATCAGCTTTTACTAGCGGCTTAATAAATTTATGTAATGCCTACAATGAAACATACAAAGATAAAGAAGAAATTGCTCAAGAAGCTTGTCACATCGAAATCGATTTATTGAACGAACCAATTGGTAAACAAGATCAATATGCTTGTACTTATGGTGGATTAAATTATATTGAATTTGAACCAAATGGAAAAGTAAATGTAGAAAAACTTTTTTTAACCACTGAAGGTCACAAAAAATTAGAAAATAATTTACTTATGTTTTACACTGGCCAAACTAGAGCAGCTGGATCAATTCTTTCAGAACAAAAAAAGAATACTACTAGTGATGACCAAAAAATTGAAAATCTTCACAAAATGGTTAGATTAGCTAAAGATTTAAAAAATGAATTTTTACATAATCGCATAGATTCGATTGGTGAAATTTTACATCAAGGCTGGTTATATA
>CAZWZK010000059.1:0-1879 GCA_964638385.1 uncultured Gammaproteobacteria bacterium | reverse complement strand
AATCAAAAATTCTTTCTATTGCTCATCAATATCAACAAGTTACCGATTATCACACCCAAAAACCAGAATTATGAAAATAACTCCAATCATCGGTCTTGAAACCCACGTTGAATTAAAAACCAAATCCAAAATGTTTTGCAGTTGTTCAGCCCAACATTTTCATGTTGGTCCCAACACTCACACTTGTCCAGTTTGTTTAGGTCTCCCCGGTGCCTTACCGGTTCCCAATATTACTGCCTGTCAGTGGTGTATCAAACTTGGCTTAGCTCTTGGTTGCACTCCTAATTTAACTTCTTTCTTTGAACGTAAAAATTATTTCTACCCGGATCTTGCTAAAGGTTACCAACTTACTCAACTTGAAAAACCATTTGTAATCAACGGCAAAATTACTGTTGATGGTCATGAAATTCGGATTAACCGGGCTCACATGGAAGAAGACACCGGCAAATCCGTTCATATTAATGATTTTGGTCAAGATTTAACCCTAATTGATTACAATCGTTGTGGTGTCCCTTTAGTTGAAATCGTCTCTGAACCAGACATTACTTCTCCTGAAATGGCCAAAAACTATCTCCTCAAACTTCAACAAATTATCCGTTATTTAGGTATTTCTGATGCTGACATTGAAAAGGGAAGTATGCGTTGTGAACCCACTGTCAACTTAAAAATCGAAGACAATGGAGAAACTTTTTATACTCCACTTGTTGAAATCAAAAATGTGGCTTCGCTTACCGGTGTCCAAACTGCCATTCAATACGAAATTGATCGCCAAACCAAAGCTTTTGAAGAAACTCGTGAAGTCAAATCTAAAACCAACAAAACTACTCGTGGTTGGGATGCCGTCAAAAACCAAACCTTCATGCAACGCGAAAAAGAAGGTTCTTCTGATTATCGCTATTTCCCTGAACCAGATATTCCCCAAATTACTTTTACTGAAAGTGAAATCGAAGAAATTCGCGCTACTATCCCCGAACTTCCTGATCAAAAATTTACCCGTTATCAATCAGATTTTGGTCTTAATGAATATGATGCTAATTTACTTTCCCAAGATTTAGCTTTTTCTAAATGTTTTGAAAAAGCTATTAGTCTAAATCCAACCAAAGACATGGCCAAACTTGTTGCTAATCTTTTCCTTGGTTCCCTTAAAACTCATCTCAACGAAACCCAGGAAGAACTTGATATCAACAAAATTAATCCAGAGTTTTTCAAAAATATTTTTGATTCAGTTTCCAAATCTGAAATCTCTGCCACTGTTGCCAAACAAGTAATTATCGAAAGTTATCAGACCGCTGCTGACCCTGTCGGAATTGCCAAATCTAAAGGGTTAATTCAAGTTTCCGATACCAACGAAATTGAAAAAATTGCCAAACAGGTGTTAGCCGAAAACTCAAAAGCAGTTTCAGACTATCATACAAATCCGGCCTCAATTGGTTTTTTAATCGGTCAACTCATGAGAGCTTCAAAGGGTTCTGCCAACCCTGCTGTTGCCAAAACTATTTTAGAGAAACTCTTGCAATAAATCACCAAAAATTTGTTAGTATTAATTAATATGACTAACAAAAAATCTGTCCACAAAAAAGCTGTCGCCAAGAAAGTAGTCAAAAAATCTACTGTTCAAAAAAAATCTATCTTAACCCAAGAGGTGCCAACCAAAAGTTCTTTCTTAGTCATTCTCCTAATCTTTATTATTGTTGCCTCTGTTATTTTAATTGGGCTTTAATAAATAGCCAACAATCCATCCAAGCTTTTTATTGTTCTAATTTGTGGTGGTGCCTCTAATTTTTCGTCATTTAGTCGATTAATCCAGACTAGATTTAAATCTGGCCTGACTCCGAATAGGGTTTCGATTACCTCTTTTTTATCATCAATTACTCTTGCT
>CAZWZK010000058.1:0-1958 GCA_964638385.1 uncultured Gammaproteobacteria bacterium | reverse complement strand
GACCAACTATTCCCGTTTTATATGGATCGTACAATTTATACATCAAATTAATGATCGAAGAAGTCACAAAATCTTTTTGATCTTCACGTTCACATTCCATCACATTAAATCCCATCGGTCGATCAGTTTGGGATGGATCAAAATAAATTACATCATCCACTCTCTCTGGCGGGATTCTTTCCAAAATACTTTCAAAGGTATCATGTGGATCAATAAAACAAACCCCATGACCTGCCTTAATATCTTGCAATGCCATATCGGCCAATAACCAAGATTTACCCACACCGGTTTGCCCCACAATATAAAAATGTCGTTGTCGGTCAGATTTTGTCATGCAGAATTTTTTATTTATTCCGCGGTACAAATTATCTCCAACATAAAGTCCTTCTTGTGGTGAATCCACTGGTGCTGGTGCTTTTTTGGCTTTTAGCCAATAAATATTAGGTGTCTCAATTGATTTATTTGGCAAATGAAAAATAGAAGCTAGTTCGTCTACTGAAAGAATGGTTTTATTTTTAATCCACAACATTACCGGATATTTATAAATAAAATCCTGCATGAACATTGATTTTAAGTAGACTTTTTTGCTGGTAAATTTATTCCAAGGTGATTCAAATTGACCAAAACACGCCTTAATATTGGCAATATTCATTTTGGCAATTTCTTTACTTGGTGCCACCGCCACAATTCTTATCGCTGTTTCCAAACCTATTTTGCTGCATTTTTGTTCCATTGCTTCCAGTTGCCTAGCATCCACTTTATAAGAAGCTTTTTCTGGATTTGATTCACTCTTTTTAGTACTACTAATAAAACTTCGACCAACCTTCGACCAAGCCCCGTCTGTCGGTGAGACTATCAATTGAATTGTCACAGTTTCATCCTTATTAAGTTTAGATAATGCCGAAGTTACCGCAGCCAATGGATCTGTCGCGATTTCTTTATAGCTCTTCAGTGGGTAATGGGTTAATTTCTTTAAGGCCAGCCAAGCGTATTCCACTACACCATTATTAGTATAAATATTAGCTTCTTCAGTTACTTTTATATCTGCTCCGGCATAAACACTATATATTTGTTTTTCAATCAAATCTTGGTATTTCTCGGGAACTGAAATATAAAATTTTATATCCTCATCTGTTCCAATAATTTCCAATGAGGCACTTGGTTGACCCACAAATGACTGTAAAAATTTTGGCTTAGCTGTTTTATACATGCTGGCAAAAGAGCTAAAAATTTGCTCCATAGCATCTATTTTCACTTCATTTTCTTGAGGTACTGCCACCAACAAATTCACTTGTTTCAATGATTTTTCCTCTCTGTCTCTCCATTTAAACCAAACCATCAACCCCCAGCCCAACAATATTAATAGTCCGCCAATTAATATCATCAGCACCAACACTGATAACAAATTTACTAATTGAGCAATTAATATAGTTAAACTCATTCCTCTTTAAATTTTACATTACCCTGGTTCTTTTTGATAACTCTCAATATAAATTCTGATAACCATCTCCAGGCATTATCTACTGGTTGAGAAAAACCGGTGGTAAAAACTTTTTTATCTGTTGGCAAAACAATCTTAGTTACTGCTGGGGCTATTGGTCGCAACACCGAATCATCGTCACTTTTCATTTGTTGACTTTGATTAGTAAAAGTTGGATCTTCTTCCACTTTTTGCATCCAAGTCTTTACTTCTCGGGGAATTGTTACTTCTTTTTCCTTTTGTAGATCAACCATTATTGATGGTTTCTGTTTTTCTTGTTGACTTACTGGTATCTGCTGATCTAATATTCTTTCTCTAATTTCTGGCATAATTACAGTATAAATTAGATTGTATAATTAACCAATGGTCGAAACCCAATCAACCTTCTCTCAAGTCCGCAAAATTGACAACAGTCGTAAATTTCTTCCTTTACTTACTACTTTTCTTCTTGTCTTTCTAATTTATCTTTTCGTTTGGT
>CAZWZK010000057.1:0-2007 GCA_964638385.1 uncultured Gammaproteobacteria bacterium | reverse complement strand
AACAAACTCACCGATAACATTGATTTTTTCAATCTGGCCAAAATTAGATGAATCAGTTGGGAGATCATCGGCCAAAATCCATTCTTTTATTTCTTTGATACCAGCATCACCAGAGAGAAGTTCTGGAATTTTTTTAACCATTTTAAAGCCAGTATATTCTTTGGGGTTATGACTGGCGGTTACAGATATACCTGGAAGGTCGCGGGTTTGACAGGCATAATAGAACATGTCAGTCGAGGCTAAATCAATATCAACAACACTAACCCCAACTTTGGTTAAACCATCAATTAAAGCATTCTTCATGGATTCCCCGGAAACACGACCATCACGAGCCACCACGACTTTTTGAGGGAAATTTAAATATTTAGCAAACCCTCGACCGATAGCTTCGGCAAGCTTTTCATCAGCCTGGGTAGGGTACACACCACGAATGTCATAAGATTTAAAAATAGAAGTGTCGATATCCATAATATGAGTTAAATTAATAATGGGGAGACAAGAATAGAATAACATAAATAGTTAAAAAATCCCCGGTGTTTTTTAATTTTTCTTACCTAGGCTAATATTGGGTGTTGTTTGAACCAAACTTTCTAGAGGAACAACTTACACTACTTCCCTCGTTTTTCCCTATACACCTCCATACATATAATGTGCTAGTGTCTGTTGAGTCAACAAAAGATCCACTTGAACAAGAATTTTTCGAAGTTCCACACCTACCATTAACAACAACTGGTTTTGGTGTTGGTTTTCTGGTTGGAGTAATAGTAGGTTTATTGGTTATGGTTGTTCCTGGCAATATCGATTTCAAATTTATCCCTTCGACTGAATAATCAGGGAGGTTGTATTCATTTTTATCCTTACAATGTTTATTTTTACTACTACAATAGTGATTGGCATAGCAGTCTGTAGAACTAGTACACTCCCCACCACTCCTAACTTTACAAACACCAGGAAGATTAAAAGGGTAACAAACATAAGGTGATAGACAGTCACTTTCTTTTTCACAATTTTGATTTAAACCTTGATTACCAGTCCTTTTTTTCCCCTTTTTTACAAACATTATTTGAACAAATTAATGGTGGCTGACAAGATGAAGTAAGCTTACAGGGCTGATCTAATTGATAATAAGCAAGGACTCTATTTTTCTGATTCTGTTTGACTAAATTAGTTACTAATAGTAAATCTAAAAATCGAAAAGTTATTAACGCAATAACAGCTAACTGAGCCAGACCTTTTTGCTTATCTAAATTCATTTATAGTTTTTCAAAAATAATACTTACTGGTAAGAAAATAGAAATATTTGTATATTATATCAAATGATATAGGGTAAAATTTATAATATTTTGGTAGAATTATCTATGGATCAAATTAAATATGATGACTTTGCCAAAGTAGAATTTTTGATTGGCGAAATAAAAGAAGCGATAGAAGTTGATGGCTCAGAAAAACTATTAAGGCTTCAAGTAGATTTTGGTGAAGAAAATTTAAGAACTGTGTTTTCGGGGATTAAAAAATGGTATTCTCCAAGCGATTTGATTGGTAAAAAAACGGTGTTTGTGACCAATATTATCCCTAGAAAAATAATGGGAGAAGAGTCACAAGCAATGATATTCGGGGCTTCCGCCTTTGTTAAAACTATGGCGGACAAGGAGGATGAAGGTGAAGAAAACATGAGTGTATTATTTTTAGATAAAGATTTACCTGTTGGAAGCAAAGTTTTTTAAATATGAAAATAACTGATGAATTGAAAAAAGTAATTTTGACTGCGAGTCAAAAAATCGATTTGGATTTAGAGATAGACGATATAAAAATTGAACACCCAAGTGATACTAACTTTGGGGATTATTCAACTAATATTGCTATGTCTTTGGCAAAACAAAAAAAAATTAATCCAAGAGAATTGGCTGAGTCACTCAGATTTCAGATCTCAGGTCTCAGGTCTCAGGAAAACATAATCGAAAATATAGAAGTGGCGGGAGCTGGGTTTATAAACTTTTATTTGAAACC
>CAZWZK010000056.1:0-2132 GCA_964638385.1 uncultured Gammaproteobacteria bacterium | reverse complement strand
ATTTTTCACAATTCATTATAAAACAATCCTGGCGGAGGAGGTGAGTCTGGAACCTTTGTATCCCTATAACTCCGTAAGTTCTGTATAATTCATTAACCATGATTTCAGTTGAAGAATTATTAAAAAATCTAATAAATATACCATCGGTTAGTGGAAATGAAAGTAGTATAGGTGATTATATTTTTGATTTGCTTAAAGAAAAAAATTTTCAAGTCAAAAAGCAATTTGTTGATCAAAACCGTTTTAATTTAATTGTTAGTTTTGGTAATCCAAAAATTTATTTTTCAGCCCATATGGACACAGTGGCACCATTTTTTGGTTTTAGTGAAGATACCGATTATATTTATGGTCGTGGATCTTGTGACACTAAATCATCTATCGCTTCGATAATTATTACTGCTATCAAGGCCAAAGATAGTGGTTTTAATGATTTTGGTTTAATTTTCACTGTTGGAGAGGAAAATAATTTTGATGGTATTAAATCTTTAATTAATTCTGGTTTAAAAATTCCTTTTATTGTTGTTGGGGAACCAACTTCGTGCAGTTTAGTTAATGGTCACTATGGAATTTTAAATATTAAATTAACCGCTCAAGGCAAATCGGCTCACACCAGTCAACCTCAAAAAGGAATCAATGCCATTGAGTTATTGATTAATGCTATTAAAAAAATTAAATCAATTTCAATTCATTCAGAAACTCCTATAAGTTTAGTTAAAATTGAAGGTGGTTCTGCTGATAATATAGTTCCTCAAAACGCCACTGCAATTTTTGGATTACGACCTTCTCCAAACGATTCAAACAATTATTATGATCTTTTTAAATCAAAGTTAAATCAAGAAAAAAACATTAAAATTGAATCATTAATAAATGTTTCACCAGTACATTTTAATACACCAAAAGAATTTTATTTTATAGGTGAAGGGCAAACCGTTAAATATTTTACTGAACTATCATTTTGCCCAAACGGTGTCGTTTTAGGCCCGGGAGACATTCAATTTGCTCACAGTCGAGACGAAAGAATTCTTAAATCAGAATTATCAAAAGCAGTTGATATCTATTATCAGATTTTAAAAAATTATTCTTCAAAATAACTACTCGAGCATTACATAAACTGTAAAGCAAGTGAGTCAATAATAAATATTCTCATCACTTTAAGGGAGTGAGCCTGGAACTTTTTTGAAGCTAAATAGTAACAAATCAGAAATTTATCTAAGAGTATCATCACCTATATTACAAGTAACAACAGGGTAAAAATGATATTTGGCGGAGAAGGCGAGTCTGGAACCTTTCTATCCCTATAAACTAAATTAAGTTAATATCTGTAACATCAGAACCTAACAATATCGCCTCATTCCATATAAGTGGTATAAACGAAACTTTAAAAAAGTTTCCAAATGTAGAACTATTTTCCCTCAAATCGATGCCTATTGCATTATCACCACCATCGGTTCCAATCAATAACATTCCTGGAATGAATTCTTCAACTTTATATAGTTCATTTAGTTTTTTAAGTTCTTCCGCTTTCCAAAGTTGTAAATATGAACCATTACTAACACCACCTTCGATACCATCACTAAAACTTAAAAATTCAATATAACTTTCAGGTAAATTTTCTGGAAGATTTAGAAGAATGTCTTCAGAAACAGGTAAATTTTTATCGCAATCCTTAAAAAACTCTTCAAATTTTGTAATCATAGTCTATTTTACCTTATCCAAATCTTGGCGGCGAACCATTGACGCAATTTATTTATTCCACTTAATATGTCTTTTTATAAACTCTCTTCCAGATCCAGTCTTCATATATTTTTCAAATCGAAAAGCTACCTTTTCATCATTAAAAGCAAAATAAGCAATTAGGTTCCAAGGCCTTAAATCTTTGGTTGCGGGGACATAACCTTTGTTATGTCTTTGAAATCTATCTTTTAAATCATTAGTACATCCAATATAAGGAATTTTGTCTTTATTTTCTAGAAAGTATACATAAAACACAACTAATTTTATCTCGTTTTGTTTGGAATAATTCGCTTTCGCAATATTGGCGGACTTCGTCCGCCGGAGTGAGCTTCAGCGAACGTAGGCGGAGAGGGTGAGTCTGGAACTTTTCTATCCCTATAACACCCTTGATTCCACTG
>CAZWZK010000055.1:0-2187 GCA_964638385.1 uncultured Gammaproteobacteria bacterium | reverse complement strand
CTAAAAATAAACCTTTACCTTCTTCGGCAGTAATTAAGCCATCACGGCCAATTTTTACTATAGACTCGGCAATTTTTTTACCGATTTCAACGCTACCAGCAGAAATAGTAGCTACTTGTTCAATAGAATCTTGATCATTGGGTTTGATTTCTTTTTTCATATTATCGAGTTCTTCGATAACAATTTTAAGACCTTTTTCGAGCCCTTTACGGATAATCATGGGATTAGCACCGGCAGCAACATTTTGAAGACCTTTATTGACGATAGCTTGGGCTAAAACAGTAGCTGTAGTAGTACCATCACCAGCAGCATCGTTGGTTTTATTGGCAGCTTCTTTGATTAATTGAGCTCCCATATTTTCATAAGGATTTTCAAGCTCTATTTCTTTAGCGACAGAAACACCGTCATGAAGAACAGTAGGTCCACCCCACTTTTTGTCGATAGCGACATTGCGGCCTTTTGGGCCAAGAGTGGTAATAACGGCGTCGGCCAAAATATTAACGCCATTAAGTATTGATTGACGAGCTTCAGCTCCGAATTTTAGTTGTTTTGCCATAGTAGGTTATTTGATTAATTAGTAATTAATTTATTGATTTTTATTTGACGATAGCCATGATGTCGTCAAATTTTAAAAGCAAAAGTTCAATATTATCGTCTTTAATTTCTTTACCACCCCATTCACGATAAACAACGACATCATCAACTTGGCAAGGAGCAGAAATTTCACGACCGTCATCAAAAGTATTGCCACCAACGGCTAAGACCTTACCTTGTTGAGGTTTTTCGGTGTGATTATCGGGTAATAAAATTCCAGAGGCAGTGGTTTGTTCTTGTTTTTGAGGTTGGACTAAAAGGTAGCCAGCAACCGGATGGATTTTGGTTTGTGACATAGTGATTGAAATTAATAAATAATTAATTAATAATTATCAGTCTTTTATTGAGACTGCTAATATTATAGCGATGTCAAAAAAAATGACAAGTGGTTAGCCTTGGTAGAATAAAGAAACAAATGAAATTAAAAAAGTGTAAGATTTTTGGAAAACATGAATTCTTTTATCTAGAAAATGACCGATATATTGGCCAAAGAGTGGCGTTGGGAAAATATGAGCCGTATGAAACGCAACTGATTTTGAGACAAGTAAAGGCAGGTGACGTGGTGGTTGATGTCGGGGCAAATATTGGTTATTACACCTTACTTTTGGCTAATAAAGTTGGTAAAACAGGGAAAGTTTATGCTTTTGAACCAGACATTATTAACTTTGAAATTTTAGTCAAAAATATAAAAGAAAATAATTTAGAAAATGTAGTAGCGATAAATGCAGCAGCGGGAAGTAAAGAAGGAAAACTGGAATTACATAAATCAGAAGATAATCTGGGCGATCATAAATTGTATGGAGATGATAAAGAAATAGAAGAAGTAAAAATAATAAAACTTGATGATTATTTAAAAAATATAAAAATTAATTTGATGAAGATTGATACCCAAGGTTGGGAACCAGAAGTAATCGGTGGGGTAAAAAAAATAATAAAAAGAGATGAACCAATTATATTTATGGAGTATTCCCCTGCTAGTTACAGCCTGGCAAAACTGGATGGAAAAGAGATGATGAAATTTTTGAGAAGTGTTTATCCAAAAATTTGGTGGATAGATGAATGGTTGTATATTTATAAAAATTTATGTCAAGAAAAAATTGATGAAATTTGTGCCACCAATAAAACTGGTTATGCGGATTTGTGGATGAAAAAAAGAAATAATGTATTGGATTATTTTTACCAATATAGGCAGATAAGAGTTAAACAGTGTCTAAAACGTTTGATTGGTGAGTTATAATGGGTTTGTAATTAAAAATTAATTGTTTTTAATAAATATGTCAAAAATACAAAACATTTTTGCTCGAGAGATATTAGCTAGTGGTGGAGCTCCAAGCTTAGAAGTAACAGTAACTTTGGAAAGTGGGGCTGTTGGAGAAGCTTCGGTTAGTTATGGGGCATCAGCCGGATCAAAAGAGGCAACAGTTTTGCTGGATGGAGATAAATCACGTTATAACGGAAAAGGAATGTTGAATGCAATTGCAAATATCAATGGAAAAATAAAAGAAATTTTACTAGGAATGGAAGCAAGTGATCAAAGAGCTATTGATAATAAAATGATTGAAACTGATGGAACTATCAATAAGGCAGTGCTGG
>CAZWZK010000054.1:0-2334 GCA_964638385.1 uncultured Gammaproteobacteria bacterium | reverse complement strand
AAAAATTAGTAAAAAATATAGCAATAATTATAAGAGGGACAAAAATATTGGCGGTGTTGTAGGTGTAAAAACTAAGGCAAAAAGAGACAATACTAAGATATAGAAATTTATTTTTGGAAGTATCGAGATATTTGAAAACAAAATATATACCAGCAAGAATTAAAGATAAGAGTAAAGTAACTTCAAAGGCGGTTCGACTGTAATGAAAATGCCAAGGAGATAATGAGAGGGCAATGGAAGACAGGTAGGCTAATTTGTTGGACTTTGAAAGTAATAAGACAAGTTTGTAGAGCAAATAAATATTTAAGACACCAAAAATAACTGGGACAATTCGAACACCTAGTTCATTAAGCCCAAATATTTTAATTGTAGGAACAGTGAAATAAATGAGAAGCGGAGCGCGTGATTCGGTTAATGACTGAATATAGGTAGGAAGAAGATTACCTTTGTAATCTTTTGCTTGATTGAGTAAAGAAAATGCTTGATAACCAACGTCAATTTCGTCGCTAAATAAACTAAGATTGTCTATTTTAAAAATTCGGAAGAAAAAAGAAAATATCAGGATTAAGCTAATAATTAGAGAGGCTTGTTTAATTTTCACCTTTAAGATATTTAATAAAATAATCGAGATAAATTACTATTAGTATAAACGATAAAACCCGACAAAAGATAAAATTGGAGGCTATAAGGACTTCTTTTAGAGGTGAAATGAGTGGATAAAACCAGAGATTATATAGATTAAGGAAATGAATTGTTGAGAGAAGAAGAAGGTGTTTTGGAGTAAATTTTGATTTTGGGAGAAAAATTAGAATAGTTAAGAGAGGAAAAACAGGGTATAAATATCGTTCGTGCATGTTGGTAAGAAAAATAAAACAACCAAAAGCACTGATCATAAGGGCTGAAACTAAACTATTTAGAGTTAATTTTGATTTTATAAATTTAAACCAAAGAGGGATTAAAGATAAAACATAAATTAGTCTTCCTAAAAACTGAAAAGTTATCCCATAAAATTGGGTAAATTCAGATTTTGAAAGATCAATACTGTAAATTAGTGACCAAAGATTAAAGGCGTTACCGTTGAGCATACTCCCCTGTCGAGGTAAAACTCGGTTGGTATACATGTACCAAACCCACTGGAACGGAGTTTTATCACCAAAAGTAAATGGGATAGCTAATAGAAAAATGGAGGCAAGAAAAACTATTGTGGGAAAGACAAATTTTTTCCAATCTTTGATTCTTTTTAAGAAAATTAAGCCAAAAATTGGAATATATATAATGAGAGATAATTTGAATATGAAAGTTAATAGAAATAAGAATACTCCATAAAAATATTTCTTTTTGAAGATTAAATAAATACCAGAAATGGCTAGTAAATTTATTAAGGAATCTGTTTGACCCCAGATAGTTGAATTGTAAATTAAGACTGGGTTAAATAAAAATAAACTGGCAGCAAGGGTGGCCATTTTAGGTTTGTATTCTAAAACTATTTTATAAATAAGATAGGCTAGACCAATATCGGCAAAAATAAATGGAAGCTTAACCATCCAAGCATGAAGATTTGACTCTAACACTGGAACTATAAAAGATGGAAAAAAAGAAATTGAATTGTTGAGAAACATGATAAATCCAAAAGTGGCGTTTTTTAGAATGGCAATGAAAGCAAACAATAGAATACTGCCAAATGGTTGGTTGGGCCAAGAAACTCCCCAAATTGAGCTTTCGTAAAAATCATGGGATCCATAAGATAAAAACCTTAATCCCCAATCAATATGATTAGGTAAATCTGGATGCCAACTGGAGATTAAAACTAAAATAACCCTGATTGCTAGTCCGATGAATAAGAGTTTGGTTATTTTTGAAATATTTTTTGCCATTTTTGTCCTGACCAAATTATAAAATTGATAAAGTAATGTTTTAAAAATCCATGAAATTTGATACTACTAGGGATAAGGCGGCGCCATTGATTTTGACTGTTGGCCAAATGTTTGCCACTGGCACCATGACGATGAATTACTTGACATTTGGGATAAAAATAGATGTCTTTACCAAATTGTTTGACTTGACGACACAAATCCATGTCTTCAAAATAGAAAAAATATTTTTCATTCCACTGGCCGATTTTTTTGAAAAAGTCTTTTTTGATAGCAAGACATCCACCAGATATATAATCGACTTTGATTGGTTTATTGGTATTGGGTAAATATTTTGAATAGGAGTCTTTTTGGTTGAGCCAAAATTCTTTGAAAGCATTAATAGGTGTTTGAGGTGGAAAAACCGAAGCTTGAGGAGTAAGATCGGGATTAAGAAACTTTGGACCAATAATGCCGATATTTT
>CAZWZK010000053.1:0-2451 GCA_964638385.1 uncultured Gammaproteobacteria bacterium | reverse complement strand
TATTATAACAAGAAAAACAAAAATTGTGCCAGGGATGGGACTTGAACCCATATGTCTTGCGACACACCGTTCTGAGCGATGCTTGTATACCAATTTCAACACCCTGGCGGTCAAAGTATGTTATTTTAACATTCAAACCTATTTTTTATAGTAAAATCCGATATGAAACCAAATATTTCTCAAAAAGAATTTGATACTGGAGAAATTATTATCAATCAGCTTTTCATATCCAACCCCAGACTATTGCCATATTTTCTTAAACACGATTTACCTAACTATAAAAATTTTTTACCTGAGATTACCAAATATGGTCTTTGGCTCTCAAAAAATTTTTCAATCCAAAAAGAATCAAAATTAAATTACGATAAAATAGTTTTCTTATGTAATGGTTTAGCTGCTAGTGGTAAAGACAGTATTTATAGTGAAATGAAAACCCTTAACCCAAAACTATTTTTTAAAACTGTTACCGCCACTTCCAGGCCAATGCGGGAAGGCGAAATTGACGAAGTTGATTATTTCTTCTACAAACCCGACGAATTTTTAGACTCTTTAGAAAAAGACGAATTTCTAGAATTTATTAAAAGAGGGGAAACATATTATGGTCTTCCCAAAAAAAGTCTTGACTTTGCTTTTAACCAACCCAACCCTATTATCTACTGCCAAATAGAAATGAGTGGCTGGAACAAACTTGAAGAATATATCAACACTATTAAAGACAAAAAAATATTAATCATTAAGGCTTTCGTTTTACCAGATATGAGTTTTACTGAATATATTGATTGGCTTAAATTCAAACGAGCCAACGATGATTTAAACTCACGTATCAGTAAAACTGGGTGGGAGTTAAAAAACGCTCCTCAAAAAGCTGATTTTATTATTACTAACCGCATTCGCGAAAATTCTCCCACTCTCACTTACATAGCCAAAACTATTATTAACCAATTGATAGAAACAGCCAAGTTATCCGAATTCCCAAAATTTATAACACCCACCGAAAAATTAACCTCTACTAAAAAAATTAAAGAAGTAATTTCTATTCACGATTCAATTGAATAGACAAAACCATTTGGGTTGGTAGACTTATTTATGATAAATCATCTACTCATTTATCTCTTTTCTTTTATTGGTGTCTGGATAGGATCAGGACTAACAGTCAAATCTGTTGAAAAAATATCCAAAAAACTCAAAATATCATCATTTATTGTTTCTTTTGTTCTTTTGGGTTTCTTTACTTCCATTGGAGAGATTTCTGTAGGCATTAACTCCCTTCTTAAAAATAACCCTGAAGTATTCGTTGGTAATCTTGTAGGAGCTTCAATTGTTATTTTTATGTTTATAATTCCACTTTTGGCGATTGTTAGTAAATCAATCCAAATTACTCCAGAGTTTAGAGGATTCAACCTACCAGCATCACTCCTAGTAGTCGCTTTACCGTCGCTTTCAGTAATGGATGGCAAAATTACCAAAACAGACAGTATTATCACTATCGTCTTGTTTATCTTTCTTTTAATTAATATTCAAAACAAAGATAGCCTAGTTAGTAGATTCAAAAAAATAAATCAATCGAAGACTAAAATCAGTAAAGATATTTTAAGAGTAATTTTTGGAATTATGGTCATATTTACTTCTAGTTATTTTATTGTTGAACAAACGGTTTATTTTTCAAATACACTAAAAGTATCACCTTTTATTATTAGTCTTTTGATTACTAGCCTTGGAACCAATATCCCAGAGTTATCTTTGATTCTAAGATCAGTTATTATGAAGAATAATCAAGTCGCTTTCGGTAATTATATTGGATCGGCCTCATTTAATTCTCTCCTTATGGGTACTTTATCGCTTGTTTATGGGAAGACGATTATTCTCAGTAATAATTATTTGGCTAGTTTAGTTTTTTTAGTTATTAACCTCTTCTTATTTCATCATTTTGCCAAAACCAAAAACACCATATCCAAAAAAGAAGGATTAATTCTTCTGATCCTCTACTTCCTATTTATTTTTACTGAGCTTTATGTCGCTAAAATTATTTTGTAGTCGCGCTCAAAAATCCGTTGATCAACGATAAAACTATTCCAAATAAAATAGCTGTCCACAAATTAAGAACCAAAAATCCGGGAACAATTGAAGAGACTAACAAAATCATCACTGCATTAATCACTAGATTGAATAATCCCAATGTCAAAATATTAATTGGCAAAGTCAAAAGCGTTACGACAGGTTTAATAACAAGATTAACTAATGATAAAATTATCGCCACTACTACTGCTACAGAAAAACCATCCACAGTTACCCCAGGAATCACATAAGCGCTAACCATAACTGCCACTGCCATTAAAAATAATTTTATTATTACTTTCATATTGTGTTTACTAAAAACAAAAATAAGCTTCCTATCAGAGCGGGTAAAGGGAATCGGACCCTTGCCGGAAGATTGGAAATCTTTCGTTCTAC
>CAZWZK010000052.1:0-2693 GCA_964638385.1 uncultured Gammaproteobacteria bacterium | reverse complement strand
TGGTATCAGAAAAAGCGCGAACGACATGACAAATAGCATCACAATCACGAATGTTGGTTAAAAATTTATTACCTAAACCCTCTCCTTGAGAGGCACCTTTGACCAAACCAGCAATATCGACAAATTCGACAATAGCTGGGACAATTTTGTCCGTTTTAACAATTTGGGCTAAAACTGGGAGTTTATCATCTGGAACTTCAACAACACCGACATTTGGATCAATGGTGCAAAAAGGATAATTGCTGGCGTCAGCAACACGTTTACCCAAAAGGGCGTTAAACAAAGTCGACTTGCCAACGTTGGGTAAACCCACAATTCCGATTGATAATTTCATGAGAGTATTTTACTATAAATTTGGCTTAAATTCGGAGAGAAATTTAAAAACATTATTTGGAATAAAATTTGGAAGGCTTGGATCTTTTTGAAAAATCATTTGGCGAATATTAGTAGCTCGAATAGGTAGAATTTCTGGTTTTACAACCTGAAAACTATGACCATAATTAGTGAAACAATCGGAAGTATAGAGATTATCAGTAAAGAGGCAGGTATTTTGATCATTAATTTCGGGGAAAAATTTTTTGACATGATCAGCATATTTTGGTGGGTTGTTAATATCGGGGATAATAACAATTTTGTAAGGAAAATTTAATTTTTCTAGATTGGGAATTAAAAGCGACTTTACATCAATGGCGGTTAAAAAATTTCTTGAGTCTAAGGTATTTGATTCACCAATACCAATTAATAAGGTTTTAATGCCGGAGTCAATTACTTGGTTGATAAAATGAAGATGGTGAAGGCATGGTGGTTGAAAACGCCCTATAATTAAACCAAATTCACAGTTTGTTTTCATCTATTCAATAGAAATATTTGGAGGAAGTTTACGTTTGTGTTCAGAAGATTTGACTAAATCCTGAATTCTGACTTCAGTTTCAGGATCAGTGTGATTTCCTTGTAAAAATTTATCTAATTGGGCGTAAGTAAAGCCTAATTCTTCTTCATCAGTTTGGTTAAGCCAAAGACCAGCAGTAGGTTTTTTATCAATAATATTTTTGGGGATATTTAGCGACTTGGCGATTTCAAAAATTTCAGTTTTGTATAAATTAGCAATTGGTTCAAAATCACAACCACCATCGCCAAATTTTGTAAAATAACCAAGAGACATCTCGGATTTGTTGGTAGTACCGGCAACTAAACCGTTTTTATGATTAGCGTAAGCGTAGAGGACAGCCATTCTAGTTCGAGACATGAGATTGGCTAAAACATATTTATTAGGGGATATTTTGTATTGATCAACAATAGGTTTAATATCTTTTTGAAAATATTTTATATTGAGTTGCTTAACAATAGTAAAAGAGTCATTAATATCGGTTTGGCGACCATAAGGCATGAGAATACCAAAAACTTGTTTTTTACCAAGGGCTTTGACACATAAAAAGGCAGTAACAGCAGAATCTATTCCACCAGAAATACCAATAAAAACATTTTTTGACCCAACAAATTTTTTGATACCGTCAAGTATTTTTTTTTCGACTAATTCTAAATCTAATTTTCTCATGATTGAATTATATCAATAACTTCCTTACTTCTACTTTACACATTGAAGATAATTTAATAAAAATGGTCTTAAGAAGAATAATTAATCTGATATCTTAAAAGCAGAGTCCCTTTGGAATTGATTTTTTTTACGTCTAAAAGAGTGCTGTTAATATTTGGAAGATGGTCGGTTTGAGCAAGTAGTTTTTTACCATTACCAAAAAGTAATGGCTCAATAGTTAACAACAATTCATCGACTAATTTAAGTTTTAGAAAAAGAGTATTAATTTGACTTCCTCCGACTAGTAAAATGTTTTGATAACGAGATTTAATTCTATTAATAATAGGAACAGATATTTTTGAAATAAACTCAAGTTTCCCTTTGACGGTATCAGATTGAAAATTAGTTGGATGCCGAGTGATAATTAAACGAAAAGGTCCCGATTTTAGGTTTATTTTTGATTTTATTGCGGTATAGGTTTGACTTCCCATAATAACAAGGTCTGATTTTTTGAACATATCAAAAAAATTCTGACTATCTTCTGGAGAAGTCCATTTATAAATATCAGGGTCATCTTTGTTAGTAATATATCCATTGATGGATGAAACCACAACCATAGTTATTTTTGACGACATAGTTAATTATAACGTGAGGTAAGAAACAAAAACTCCCCATCTATTAGTTAGTAGATGGGGAGTTTTCCGCTAATTAGCGGATTTAATTCCAGAAGAAATTATTTGACCATTTTCTTGATCTTGGTACCAGGAATGTATCGAGGCATACGGCGAGCAACAATCTTCTTGGCTTCTTTAGAGCCAATAGCTTTAATGGTTTTAGCTTTGAACATTTTGGTTTTGAATGTTCCAAAACCAGAAAGTTTAACAGTTTCACCACTAGCAAGAGCTTTCATTATTTCAGAAAGAAAAGTTTCTACAGCTTGCTTGGCAGCTTTTTTACTAAGTTTGGCTTTTTGGGAGACAGACTCAATGAGATCTTTTTTGGTCATTTGTTTTTATTTTATTTTAATAAATAATTATTTTAATAATAACGGAATGTACGGAAAATGCAAGTAATTTTAACTCTCTTTTACCGCACTTTTGCTGATTTTTGGTGCAGCGATAATACTGCTAGTACGAAGTTCTCGGATAACAGTAACTTT
>CAZWZK010000051.1:0-2718 GCA_964638385.1 uncultured Gammaproteobacteria bacterium | reverse complement strand
CGGCAGTACTAGTTATTTGGGTCGTCTTGATTTTTGGCACCTTCTAGTTCAAAACAACGATTGGGAAAACGCTTCTATTTTAGAATCTGGTCTCAACCAAGAACAAGTCACAGACTATAAAATCGCCCATCAACCTCAAGAAATCCAAAAAAGAATTGATCAACTCGAAGTTAACTCTGATAAAAACGCCGATGATTTTATTGAGTTAGCCAAATCTCAAACTCTCCTTGGATTAAACGATCAAGCTATTGATTCCATCAAAAAAGCCCATCAACTCGATCTTGTTCGATCCGATATTGATAGGCTTTTTTACAGCACTATAAAATAAATTACTCTTTATCTTCCTCTTCTTTTGCTTTAGCAGCAGCTTCTTTTTCTTCTTCAGTTTTTTGGTTCATAGCTGGTACTTCACCTGGAGCTACTTCTTCAACTGGAGCTACTTCTTCTTCAGCTCTTGGTTCTTCAGTTTTAGCAATTAATTGTTCAGCATCGGTCAAGATTTCCAATTTTGAAGTATCAATCTTCAAATCAGCCACAGTGATAGTTGCTTCCAAATTATCCAAAACAGACAAATCAACTTCAATACTTTCTGGCAAGTCAGCTGGCAAAGCTTCAATTTCGATTTCATCAGTAACAGTTACCAAAGTGTTTCCATTTTTTACTGATTGTGATTCTCCAATAAATTCAATTGGAACCATAGCCGAAATTTTTTCTTTCAAGTTAACTTTGTAGCAGTCAATATGAATCAAATTTCCTTCAACTGGATGGTATTGTGGGTTTCTAAAAAGAATTGGTAAATTTTCTTTGTCTAAATTAAGAGTAACCAAAGTTGATTCACCTACATTCTCGTACATTTTTTCTACTTCAGCAGTAGCAAATTGTACTGATACCGAATCAATTCCCTTACCGTAAATAGTAGCTGGGGTAAAACCTTGTTTTCTTAAATTTTTAACTTTTCTACCCAAAACAGATCTTACCTCTGCTTTGATTTCATGTTTTTCTTTAGTCATTTTTTTTGTTTGTCTATTGTCCCTTTTTACCCGACGTAGCTTTAGCGAAGGCGGGCAGCCCTCACTACTTCTACCGAATAATACCTGACTTCGACTCTTATAAACTAGGGCTATTATACCAACAAAATTTATTTTTGACATTTGTTAAATCGATGTTATTATTCTTTCAATATGTCATTTATAAAATTATCTCGTTCCTGGCGACTTCAACTAGCCCAATCGGGAGATGTTTTAGCGGCATAAAACTATTTCTTTTAAAGAATATCCAAATCTCCCGGTTTTTGGGAGATATTTTTTTATTAAAAAATCCCCATCTTATTAATTTTCTTAATGTTAAAATTTAACTATCAATAAACTTATGACTCAAACTAATCAAAAACCTCGTATTCTTACTGGTGACCGGCCAACCGGTCCACTCCATCTAGGTCATTATGTGGGTACTCTCAAAAACAGAATTAAACTTCAGAATGAATATGATTGCTATTTTATTATGGCCGACCTTCATACACTTACTACCAATTTTTCCAAAGAACGCACTTCCACTATTCGTGACCGAGTTAGGGGATTGGTTCTCGATTATCTTTCTGTTGGTATTGACCCATCCAAATGCGTCATTTATCAGCAAAGCCGAGTTCCTCAAGTGACATATCTTTCAACTTTATTTACCAACCTTATCACTGTTCCTCGCGCTCAACGAGTTCCTACTCTCAAAGATGTTATGCACGATCTTCACATTGAACAACCATCTTTAGGACTATTAAATTACCCGGTTCTTCAGGCCGCCGACATTCTTATGGTCAAAGCCAATTTAGTTCCCGTCGGCAAAGATCAAGAAAGTCACGTCGAAGTTACTCGCGAAATTGCTCGTGATTTCAACAAACTTTATGGTGAAGTTTTTCCCGAACCAAAAGCCTTAATTGGTGACGGTGGTACCTTGGTTGGTACCGATGGCCAAGCCAAAATGAGTAAATCTATTGGTAACTGTATTTATCTTTCTGATGATGAGGAAACCGTCAACAAAAAGGTCAAAGGCATGTATACCGACCCCACTCGTCTTAAACCTACTGATCCAGGTCATGTCGAAGGTAACCCCGTTTTTATTTATCACGATGCTTTCAATGATAATTTAGAAGAAGTCACTGATCTCAAAAAACGATACCTTATAGGCCAAGTCGGTGATGTCGAAGTTAAAACTAAACTTGCCTTAGCTATCAATAAATTTTTGACTCCTATTAGGGAACGTCGCTCTCAATTTGAGGGCAAATTCGATATTATCGACAGTATTATCGAAGAGGGAAGTCGCAAAGCTGCTGCTGAGGCCCAAAAAACCCTCGATGACGTTCTTTCGGCCATGGGGATTAAATAGTTTTTACTAAGTACCACTAGTGGGTATGGATGGATTCCAAACCTGTGGACCCCGACTTAATTCAAGATAAGAATAAATTTCCTTGATCGAATAAAGGAGGGGTTATATTTACTAATCAAAATATTTTTCAGTGCCACTAGTGGGTAGGCATGGATTCGAACCATGGACCCCCGACTTAATTCAAGATAAGAATAAATTTCCTTGATCGAATAAAGGAGGGGTTATATTTACTAATCAAAATATTTTTCAGTGCCACTAGTGGGTAGGCATGGATTCGAACCATGGACCCCCGACTTAATTCAAGATAAGAATAAATTTCCTTGATCGAATAAAGGAGGGGTT
>CAZWZK010000050.1:0-2814 GCA_964638385.1 uncultured Gammaproteobacteria bacterium | reverse complement strand
CTGTTGATTCTCGAGTTAAAGAACGCCGTATGGTTGGTACTGGTGGTAAATCTCGAAGACAAAAGCAATCTCCAAAGCGTTAAGCTTTTGTATCTTTATACTTCAAACCCTCCAATTTATTTTGGAGGGTTTTTGGTCTTTGTAGTTTTATCTGATAGACTGACAAACTGAAAGGCTGATAAACTAATTCCATGACTCTTATTCAATCTTTAACTCTTGGTCTTGTCCAAGCTATTAGTGAATTTTTACCTATCTCTTCTGACGGGCATCTTAATTTATTCCAGCATTTTTTTGAACTAACTCCTTCCTTGGATTTTGATATTTTTCTCCACGCCGCCACTTTTATTTCAGTTATTTTCTTTTTTCGCCATCAAATCAAATATTTCTTTACTAACCTCAAATATATTTTAGTGGGTTCTATTCCTGCTGCTTTAGTAGGGATCCTTTTTAAGGATCAAGTAGAATCTTTATTCGCCAACCCAAAGTTATTGCCTTTTTTCTTTTTAATCACCGCTATCTTAGTTTTTTCTACCAAATTTATTAAACCAAGAAATAAACCCATAAACTATGTTTCTGCTTTTATTATTGGTCTATTCCAAGCTCTTGCCATTCTTCCTGGAGTTTCTCGCTCCGGTTGTACTATTTTTGCCGGGCTACTTTTAGGTTTATCGCCCATTAATGCTTTTAATTTTTCTTTCAGCCTTTTTATCCCAGCATCAGCTGGAGCAATTGTTTTAGGAGCCGAAGATATTATTAATGCTAATATTTTTACTTCAGCCAATTTATTAACTTTTATTATTACTAGTTTAGCCGGAATCATTGTTTTATCTTTGTTCCAAAAAATAACCACCAAGGGAAAATTTTGGATTTTTGGAGGCTACGTCTTTTTATTGTCGCTCGTTACCTTTTTTACCATCTAACATTCACCGGTTTTTCCATTTATTCTACTCAAGACCAGTCTTCGTAGATTTTTTTCAGCCGATCGAATTGTCCTTTTTGAGCCGTCTTGTTTTCTGATATCAACCACTTCTAACTCAATTTGAAATTTTTTTTCTTCTATTTTTTTTCTTGTCATTTTAATTATTTATTAGAAATTAGATATTAGACATTTATACTTAAATTTCACCACTCATAAACTCTTTCCAAATTAGATACAGTTGTGATGTTGAATAAGCATCTCTCGCCACATAATCAGCAATTCTTTGAAAATCTTTTTTATCAAACAATTCATTTACGTCGCCACCATGGACTCCAGCCTCTTTTGGATTTTCTATCCCAAAAGCCTTACACAAAATTTCCAACTTATATCCATGACTCTGTTTAATCCTATTAAATAAATCGATAAACTTATCCGAACCCCATTTTTTTACTTCAAAGGGCACTTTTACTCGATTAATTCCTGACCTAATTATTAAGTAAGGGAAATCAAAATTATCTCCATTGTAGGTTACAAACAATTCATATTCTTTGGCTATATTCCAAAACTCAGCCAGCAAATCTTTTTCTTCTTTAAAAATTTTGTAAGTATAATTTTCTTTCTCTGGCACCAAATCTTTATCTCCTATTAATAAGACCATTCCTTTTTGTGATCCCGGATTAAACGCTCCGATAGCACACACTTTTCCGAAAATAGAGTATAAACCGGTTTTTTTCTTAGCTTCTTCTTTATCCTCAGTTGCTCTTTCCAAATTATTTAATAAATAGTCTTGTTCTACTTCATCCAATTCTTCAAACTTTTTTCCTACAGTTTCAATATCAAACACCATTGTTTTAATTGAAGCCTTATACCCCTCAGTCTCTTCATTCTCAATAATTTGACAACTATCAATAATCAAACTGATTTGTCCTTTGTATTCTTGTGTCTTTCCATTAACCTCAATTATTTTACCTACCTCCACTTGGCATTGAGGTAAATTATTTCCCCAAACCTTAGCCTCAATCTTGCCTTCTGGTTTACTTAATTCTAATTGAAAATAAGAATCCCCTTTACTCGTTTGTTTAATCTCTTTCTTTGATACTAAAAAATGTTCATCCCTAATTAATTCATTTGATCCAAATTTAATAGCCATATTCCTAATTATAGATCATTTATAGTCACAAAAATATTAGACAAATAAAATCTTATACACCTTAACTACATATCTTTTTTTTATTTTAAAACTGTCTAATGATATAATAAGACCACTTATGAATACTGCCATTTCTTTAGGGGATAAATCCCCAAAAATTATCAATGCTATTGTTGAAATCGCCAAAGAAACTCATAACAAGTATGAATACGATGAGAGTTTAGATATCATCAAACTCGACCGCGTCCTTCATTCTCCAATGCATTATCCTGTCGATTATGGTTTTATTCCTCAAACTCGTTCCAAGGATGGTGACCATCTTGATGTTATGATTATTACTAATTCTCCAGTTTTTACTGGTTGTTTAATCGAAGTTCGTCCAGTTGGTGTTCTGATTATGTCTGATGAAAATGGTGATGATGAAAAAATATTAGCTGTTCCTCTTAAAAATCCTAATTACGATCACATTAAAACTCTCAAAGATGTTGAATCGCATTTTCTTTTGGAACTAGTTCATTTTTTCTCTGAGTATAAACGTCTAGAGAACAAAAATGTTACTGTTAAAGGTTGGCTCAATCGGTCCGAAGCTTATAAAATCATCAAAGAATCCAACAAAGTCTATCAAGCTGAAGAACATCAAAAACAAACCGAGCTTTCTTCTGCTCACATACTGGAATAGTTACCTTTATCCTAACTCTCCAATTCTGTCTGGTAAATAAATCACTCACAAAAACCATTTTTGTCG
>CAZWZK010000049.1:0-3080 GCA_964638385.1 uncultured Gammaproteobacteria bacterium | reverse complement strand
TCAAATCAGATAACCGTGGTTTTCCGCCTCTAGCCTCCATTGCTCTCGATAACTGAGCTAATGCTACCACTGGGACTTTTAACTCTCTAGCTAAATTCTTTAATCCTTGAGAAATCTCAGCCACTTCCTGAACCCGATTATCGCGACTGTTCCCATGCATTAATTGTAAATAATCCACGATAATCAATTTAATATCCTTATCTACTTGAAGTCTCCTTGCCTTAGTTCTTAATTCAGTTACCGTCAATCCAGGGGTATCGTCTATATACAATGGAGCCTCAGCCAATATTCCCATAGCTTCCGATAAAGAATCAAAATCACCTGAAGATAATTGTCCTGTTTTCAATTTCCAAGCATCAATTAAACCTTGTCTTACAAGCAAACGATCAACTAATTCTTCTTTACTCATTTCCAAAGAAAAAACGCAAACAGGCATTTTCTTTTCTACTGACACATATCGAGCCATGTTTAAAGCAAAAGCTGTTTTACCCACACCTGGACGAGCCGCCAAAATAATTAAATTACTATTCTGCATCCCAGCCAAAACATTATCTAAACCTTTAAAGCCAGATGGAACACCTCTCATCCCAGTTCCTAATTTTTGCAATTCATCTAATCTGTCAAAACTGGCTGTCAGAACTTCTTTTAATGAAGAAGGGACTGACTTCATATGTTTTTGCGAGAGGGAAAAAATCTCTTGCTCTGCCATATCTAATAATTGATCTGATGGTAAAGTCGAATCAAAAGCTTTTTCAGAAATCCTTCCAGCCGCTGAAATCAATTCTCTTTTTGCCGACAACGACTTAATAATTCTTCCATAACTCTCCACATTAGCCGCAGTTGGAACCTCTCCGGCTAACTTAGTCAAAAAAGCCTTCCCTCCAATTCTTTTCAACAATTTTGACTCTTTTAATTTTTCCGATACCGTCACCATATCAATCGGCATTCTGTCCTCATACAAATCCATCATTGATTGATAGATCTTGCCGTAATTAGAATTATAGAAATGTTCAGGCCTCAAAAATTCAGAGACATTCAAGACCGCATCATTATCAATCAGAATCGACCCTAATACACACAACTCCGCTTCTTCAGAATTGGGTGGGAGTTTAACCACATCTTCCATACTATTCTGCCTTCTTTAATAACTTTACCTCTAAACCATCTGGTAAATCATCAACTTTATCAAGTTTAAGTGAGTCAGATTCCTCCAATCCTTCCTCATCAGCTGCATCCAAAAACAATTTTAAAGACTCATTTTCTTTTGAAACTGGGATCAAATAATTTGCTCCCCACTTCTTAGCCCAATCTTTAACTAATTTGAAACTAACAGCTTCACCAATTTTTGTCGGTGCAATCAAAATATCTGTCTCATCAATTTTTTCTATTCTCTTTGGAGTTATCTCTTGTATCAAATCTCCCAACACTACCACTTTAAAACCATCCAATACTAATTTATATATCGTGTTACCATCCTCTCCATTAATTCCATTAACTTCAACCCCGCCAACCTCATACTCACCAGGACCATTAATTAAAACATGATCATTTTTTAAATCAGCTCGGCCTAAATTTTCATTTGTAAAAATAATTACTC
Organism: uncultured Gammaproteobacteria bacterium; assembly: GCA_964638385.1. Lineage (GTDB taxonomy): Bacteria > Patescibacteriota > Microgenomatia > UBA12405 > UBA12405 > WARW01. Next base: position 1,483 of record CAZWZK010000049.1, on the reverse strand, counting down.
GTGCCAACAACTTACTGTCATTTAATTCTTTTTCCTTTGGATTAATTAAAATATTTTCTTTTTTACCTTTTAAAAAAATAGTTTCGTCATTGAGTAATTTAATTTCCATATGTATCCATTTTATCACCAAAAAACTCCTTTTTGTGTTATTATCTAAAGTAATCCCATGATCAAAGAACTATTTTTAGCTATCGTTATTGGCGCCGTCTTAGGGTTAGGTGTCACTGGCGGATACCTTACTCTCAATAAAAAAAACGAACCCGAAAAAAAAGAAAATGTCGTTATCTCTGAACCAACATTAGCTCCTACTGTTGCTGTCAGCGCTAGTTCTGATAATAACCCCAAAAAGACTGACTCTATTAAAATAAACTCCCCCGAAGACAACTCCCTTTTGGCTACCGAAAAAACTGATATTTCTGGAGTTACTACCCCAAACAGCAATATTATTATTGCCACTGCTTCCAACACTTTCATTGGCCAGAGTAGTGACTCAGGAAAATTTAGTGTTTCTATAAAATTAGATAGTGGTCTTAATATCGTCAAAGTTAGTTCTATTGAGGCAAATGGTAACCAAAAAGATACTCAGATAAACATTACCTATTCCACTGCAAAAATATAATATGAATTTTTTACTCACTCTATTTCTTTTTGTTCTTAGTTGTAAATCTACCAATGCCACCGAAGCCAGTCCTAGTGTTGTGAGCGACAAAGTTGAAGATGTCAAAGACATCCTTAAACAAATCGTCAAATCCACTTCTAATAATGATGAAGTAGAAACTGTTAGTGATAAGCCAAAATCCATCTTCGGAAGTATTACTGCAATCGATACTAATCAAATTACTCTAAATTTTCAAAATCAGACAAAAGTTATCAGAATTAGTGATGAAACAACTTTTATTGATTCCAAACGACAAAAATCAAAATTAACTAATTTTAAGGTCGGCCAAACAATTTTATCTATGGGATATCTTCAAGCAGATCAATCACTTGATTGTAAAAGGGTTGTTTTTACTGATACCAAATCAATCGAAAACACAAACCAAATTGTCACCGGACAAATAGTCGACGTCTCTCAATCACAGACATCCCCCATTTTTGTTCTTATCCCTACCCAAAACAAAAACAGCCAATATCAAATTAAAACTGATTCCAAAACAGAAATAATTGACCTTAAAAATAATAAATTAACCCTATCTAAAACTATAATTAGTGGCAAAAAAATTATTGCTATTATTAAACCAGATTCTCAATTAGCTCAAACTTTCTATGCTTCCAAAATTATCAACCTCGAATCGGCCACTGAATCAATTAGTCCACCCCCAACATCCAAACCATAACTTTTACCATCTTGTGTTAAAATAAACCACAAATTTATTCACACTAAATTTGAAATTTTTAGTCTCTTTTGTTTTTTTAGAAATTAGACATTAGGCATTAGAAATTTTTCTTCATGGTGGTATTAGCTCAATTGGTTAGAGCGCAG
>CAZWZK010000048.1:0-3401 GCA_964638385.1 uncultured Gammaproteobacteria bacterium | reverse complement strand
CAGCCCTTATCTCCAACTCACTACTACACCAGAAAGTGTCAAATGGCACAGATAAGCTTTCCACTCTCAACTCCAGTCTGGCCCGACTTTATCACTAACAGAAATCATTAGGCATGTTTCATTGCGTATTAAACACGTCATTGCGATCCGCCATCTGGCGAAGAAGCAATCTCGTTGGAATCTAAAACCACCATGAACTCCACGTCATTGTGAGGAGTCGAAGACGACGAAGCAATCTCATTGAAAACTAAATAATTTTATAATTCCATCAAGATTGCCACGTCGCCATTATAAAATGACTCCTCGCAATGACATTATCTACCAATAATCTGACTAGCTGATAAACTGAAAATCTGACTAACTTATTGCTATAATTAGCCTGTGGATAATCAAGTTGACGAAATCAAGCAGAAACTCAACATTGTCGATGTCATCAATCGTTTTGTTCCTCTCAAAAAGCGTGGTCGTAATCACATTGCCTGTTGCCCGTTTCATGGCGAAAAAACTCCTTCATTCACCGTTTCTGAAGAACTCCAAATTTTTAAGTGTTTTGGTTGTGGCAAATCTGGTGATATTTTCACCTTTTTGCAAGAATATGAACGAATCGATTTTCACGAAGCCCTCACTGAGCTAGCAGCTCTTGCCGGAATTGTCCTTAAAAAAAGTGAATTCGTCAGTCAAGAAGAATCTCGTAAAAAAAATCTTATGGAAATCAATACTCAGGTAGGGAAGTTTTATCAATATATGCTTTTGTCCCATCCACTAGGCAAAAATGCTCTTGATTATGTTCTCAAAAGAGGTATTAGTCTTAGTACTATCAAACAGTTTGGTCTCGGGTTTTCTCCCGAAAACCCAGCCATCGCTGTCAATTTTCTCACCAAAAAAGGTTATAAAATTCCTGACTTAATCGCCACCGGTACTTTTGGTCAAAGCCAATATAACTCTCGAATTTACGATCGTTTCCAAGGTCGTCTCACTTTTCCTCTCTCTGATTACCGCGGCCAAATATTAGGTTTTTCTGGTCGCATGTTACCCACCACCAAAAACCAAGATTCTGGCAAATACATCAATTCTCCCGAAACCGAAATTTATCACAAAAGCCGTAATCTTTTTGGTCTGCACCTTGCCAAAGACGCTATTCGTACTCAAAATTTTGTCATTGTTACCGAAGGGGAGTTTGATATGATTTCTCCTTTCCAATCTGGTATCAAAAATATTATTGCCATCAAAGGCACTGCTTTTACCGAAGAACAACTCCAGCTTTTACGCCGTTATACCGACACCTTAGTTCTAGGTCTCGATTCTGATTTTGCCGGCTCAAATGCTGCTCGAAAAAGTATTGAGTTAGCTGATTCTATGGAATTTGACATCAAAGTTTTACTCCTTGGTGACAAATACAAAGACCCTGATGAAGCCGTTCGGTCTGACTTAGAATTTTTCAAAAAACAACTCGAAGAAGCTGTCCCTATCTGGGATTTTATTATCCAATCTCAAATCAAAATTAACAATCCTGACACTATCAAAGGCAAAAAAGACATTTTAACCATAGTCTTGCCTTTCTTAGTCAAGATAAAAAACTCCGTCATTCGCTCCGACTATCTCAAAAAATTAGCCAATGAAATCGGTTCCGATTATGAGGCCCTTTTAGAAGAGGCCAAAAAAATTCCACTCAACTCTAGTGCCAATATTCCTTCAAAAAATTCAACTGGTTTAGATCTCCAATCTGCCATACCCAAACCAACTGCTCCTATTGAATCTTTCAAAACTGAAAAGTTTGAACAACTTTTATTAACCCTAGTTATTGGTTCCAAAAACCCTGCTAAGGTGGCTCAAAGGGTCAAAGATCAATTATCTCGCTTTCAAAATCATTGTTTTTACCAAATTGGCGAAAATCTTTTAAAAATCGAAGAATTCGACCCTAAAACGTTTGAAGATCTCCTCCCAGCCGAAATTAGATCCATTTTTCAGTCAATTTATATGGAAACTACGGTAAATACTACTGAATCTCACCAACGGCTTCTCGAAATCAAAAAAGCCGTTGCTATTTTAGATAATTTCTATTTCAAAGATCGTCTTAATTTTCTTAGTAGCAAAATTGCCCAACTAGAGGACAAAGATGACCAAAATGAACTAGAATCTGTCGAAAGGGAGTATAATAAGCTACTTTCTGAGTTATCAAAAGTCCAAATCAAAAAAAGCTAGATTTATTCGTTAATTTCGTATACAATACACCCTATGGTGGCCACCCTCAACCTTTCCAAAATCAAGCAAGCTTTACTTGCCCAAGCAAAAAAGCTTCATTATCTTACTAACGACGAAATTTTAGCCCAAATCCCTGAACCAGAAAAACACCTTGATGAAGTCGATAATCTTTTTGATTATCTCTTCGAACGAGGCGTTGACGTTTTTGATAAAGTCGAATCCAAAGAAACTATTGAAAAAGAAAAAGACAAAAATTCTTCTGCTGATTTACTCACTCTTTTAGTCCAAAAAGGCAATGTCGATTCAGTTCGCATGTACCTCAAGGAAATCGGTAAAATCAATCTTCTTACTTTTGATGAAGAAGTCGATTTAGCTCAACAAATCGAAAAAGGTTCTCCCTCAGCTCGCGAAGCACTTATCAATGCCAACTTACGCTTAGTCGTTTCTATTGCTAAAAAATATATCGGTCGCGGTTTAACTTTCCTCGATTTAGTTCAAGAAGGTAACCAAGGTTTAATGCGCGCTGTCGAAAAATTCGATTGGCACCGCGGTTTCAAATTTTCTACCTATGCTACTTGGTGGATTCGTCAGGCTATTACTCGAGCTATTGCCGACCAAGCTAAAACTATCCGTATCCCAGTTCATATGGTTGAAACCATCAACAAGGTTTACAAAGCTACTCGTGCTTTAACCCAAAGATTAGGCAAAGAACCTACTGTTGAACAAATTGCTGATGAAGTTGGTATTTCTATCGACAAAGTCGAAGAAATCTATCGTATTTCTCAGGATACTACCTCGCTTTCTACTCCAGTTGGTGACGATGAAGACTCATTTTTGGGAGATTTTATCGAAGACACCACTCAAATGTCTCCTTACGAAGAAACCAGCAAGGAGTTACTTCGTGAATCTATTGAAGAAGTTTTATCATCTCTTGATGAACGTGAAACCAAAGTTCTTTCACTTCGTTTTGGTTTAATGGGTGAAACTCCAAAAACTCTCGAAGAAGTTGGCAAAATTTTCAACGTCACTCGTGAACGTATTCGCCAAATCGAAGCCAAAGCTCTTCGTAAACTCCGTCATCCATCTCGCCGCAAAAAATTACAGGACTATTTGGAATAATTAAAATTCCAAATCTGTTTTGTAGTCAAACTCCATTATTTGGCCATTTTTTACTTCAATCTCATCATAAGGCAAATCTT
>CAZWZK010000047.1:0-3491 GCA_964638385.1 uncultured Gammaproteobacteria bacterium | reverse complement strand
AAAAACTCCTTTTAAAAAACTAAATATCCGAATCGATAGTAAAAGATCACTAGGATTACGATACTTATATATTGTACTATTTTTAGGACAAAAATGGAAGGGCTAGTGGATAATTTTCTTTATTTCTTCATCTCTGATTTTTTGACGTTTTTCGTATTTGCGCATCCTACGGCCAACTCCGATCTCTACTTTGAACCACTTGCCTTTTAAATAAATGGCAATGGGAATAATCATATATTTTTGGTGACGAAGGGACTGAATTTTGGCGATTTCTTTTTCGGATAATAAAAGATTTCGGTCAGTAGTAGTGTCAGTGAGGGTATTTTGAGAGTATTTATATTTAGGAATTTTTAGATCAAAAAGGATGGGTTGACCGTTAACAATTTCGATTTTGGAAGAAGCAAATTGAGGAGTTTGAGTACGCAAAGATTTGGCGTCAGCGCCAGTTAAGGCGATTCCGGCTTCAAATTTGTCGATAAATTGGTAATCAAGGGAATCCTTGTTGAAATAACGCATAGCTATGGGATTATAACAATAATAAGATCCTGATGTCTTACTCTATTCGATATTTTCGTTAAAAACATAGTTAATAATTTTCAATTTTCAAAATCCAATTTTCAATGAATTTTAAAATTATTCTATAAAGTAATCCGATAGATTTTTTGGTCGGAGGCAAGGAAGTAAATAGTTTTGTTGGTTGAATCGAAGGCAATATCAAGAACTTGGAAATTACTTAGATTGAATTTGGAGCTAAATTCGCCGGTCTTTTTGTAAACATAAATAAACTTTGAGTCATCAAGAAAAACTAAGAAATCACTCTTTTCGTCGGTGTTAAGAGAAGTGGTTTTGGTAAAGCTGAGAGATTGATTTTGTTTGAAATTATCCTTGACACCACTAAGGTATAAATTGATTTGACCTGATTCGGTTAAAACCCAAATACGGCTATCAATAGCTAAAGAACTGGCTCCAAGTTCAAGTTTGGCGTTGTTTTTGAGCCATGACTGAGGAGAAGAAAAACCAGAAGAACTTGGGGTAAATTTCCAAACTGATTGGGCTGGTTTGTCGATAACATAAACTGAACCATTCCAAAACTGAATGTCGGTGACGGTAATTGAAGGTTGAGAATTGAGATCGAGTTTGGTGGTTAAACTATTTTTTTCAACTAATTTGATTTGATTTTGAGAAAAGAGATAAATATTATTGTTGTCGACTAAGATTTTTTCGCCTGATTTAATTTGGTCGGAAATACTAATATTTTTGGTGGATTTTTCTTGAGGGAGGAAACTATCAATACGACCATTGACTGAATCAAGAAGATAAAGCGCTGATTTGGAGAAAAATATTTTGGAAAATTTGGGGTTACTAGTAATAAGAGAGGTGTCGTAAATAGAATCGGGGGTAAAAGTATCGCTGTCCCCTGTTTGAGAAAGGACTGAATCAACTTGAGATTTGTATTGAGAAATCTCGTCTGAATGAACTCCAAGTTGGGACATACTTTGAATAATTTCTTGGGCTTCTTTGGCAGATTGATAAGCAGCTTCTAAATTAAGACTTTTGACAACAGAGATATTATTTAATTTTTTTTCTAGTTCTACTTTGAGGTTTTGAAAAGATGATTCAGTTTTGGCGGATTGATTTTTTTTGTAGCCAAAAAATGAACTAACAATTAGTCCAATTAAGAGAAAAATAGCGATGGCTATTTGGATTTTTTTGTGGCTACCAATTTTGAAATTGACTCGATGTTTGACATAAATTGGAGATGGCTGATTGAGTGAAGCGGGAGCCGGAGGAACTGAAGTAGGAGTATCAAAAACTGGTGGGGATGGAGGTGGAGAAGATAAAGGAGATGAGTCGGCGGAGATTTCGGGGGCGGTTGAGTCAATAGTTGTTGAATCAGAATCTTGGTGTGTTTCGACTAGAACAGAAGATAAAAAATCCTGGTTATCAAAAGAATAAAGGAGGGACAAAAAGTTTTCTTCGATATTTTGGATTTTTGGTTCGACTAAAATAGTTTTGATTTTTTCCCAACTGATTTGATCAAAAAAACTTTGACTAGATAATAAGATGCGATCATTGTCTTTGATCGGACCAGAAATAAGGGAGACTTGATCGGAAGAACCAGATAAGATTTGACTGATTTGGGATCCACGCTGAAGAATAACTTTGCCTTCGCCAATGATTCCGGAAAATATTTGTTGATTAATAACAATTAAAATAGCAATATTTATTTGATAGTCAGCAAAAATGGGATTTTGGGAAATAGAGTTGAGGGTTTCTTTGATATTTTGACCAATATCTTCTGATTTTTGAGAGAAATAGACTTGATTAATTTCAGAAATAAGATCGTGACCAATAATTTTTAGATCGAGATTTTTGTCGGTTTGGAGATTAACTAAGCCAAAAAGATGACCTTTGGTAAATTTTATTTGGTCATCGGGTTCATTTTCCCAAGATTGAGACCACCATTGAGGATTATTTTTGCCAATAAAAGAACGACAAATGAAATGCATTAATTAATGATACTACAAACCGAACATCATCAGAATTAAAACAGCCGAGAAAGCAAGATGGATATAGGAAAAAGCAATTAAAACAGGGTTAAATTTGTCGGTGACGCTTTTGGATGAAGTAGCAACCTGTTTGACGACAACTAAGGAAAAAATAAAATAAAGAACAGAACAAAGAACAAAAAATATTTTAGTAACAACGAAAAAAGAATTCTCTAAAGTGATGATATTGAAAAAGTCAGTCATTAGTTTTTCCCCCTTTTAGCTTCATCTTGATCTTTTAATTCTTTAATTAACTTAATAATTTTTTCAGGATTGGAAACTTTTCCAAAATTGATTTGATTAACTTCGGAAGCGGTCTGAACTAATACGTCACCAAAATTAAAAAAAGTGCCTAAGATACCTTTGACAGAAGAAGAGACATCTTGAATGTCATCGAGATCGGCTTGGCCGAAATGTTTATTGAGAAGATTGTTGAAATCAATATCGACAACTCTTTTGTTGGTAACTAAGTAAAGGTCAAAATACCAAGATAAAAATTTTTCGAAGGCAGCAATAAAAGTAATGAGATACCAAAAAAGAACAGCGGCAACACGATATTGAGCTGGAAAAAAGTTAAGAAAACTAAAATAACCAAAAAATAAGGGAACAAAAAGCATAACAAAGAAAATAGCCATCCAAGAGATATTGGTTATCCAATGAGCTCGAGCAGCTAAATAGATTTTTTCGTCTTGGTTTTGTTCGGAAAAGGTAAGGACTTTGGGGTTGACTAAAAAAGAAGAAAGTGGGCCTTTGCTGTGACCACCTAAAAGGGTATAAACTTTTTGATCAAAATCAAGACTTTTTTCGATTATAGAGTCTGGAGTAACTGATTTCTTTTCGACTTTGGGAGTGATTTTAGGGGAAGAAGATTCTTTGACTGGGTCGATAATTATGGGATCATCTGGGGCAATACTATCTAGGTCTTTGGATCGATTCATAAGT
>CAZWZK010000046.1:0-4226 GCA_964638385.1 uncultured Gammaproteobacteria bacterium | reverse complement strand
TCTAATTTCTAATTTCTAATTTCTAATTTCTAATTTCTAATTTCTAATTTCTAATAAAGACGTTAGAAGAAGAATTATTAATTTTTCTGCCTAGGGAAGGGTGGTTTGGATTTGGCGAAGAGATAATGCGGGGAAAAGGGGATTTGATAAGTTGTCTATTTTTTTTGCTTTTGTTACTCTTTTTGTATGACTAAAGTTTTAAAGATCTATACCCGAATAATATTATTGGTTTTACCATTTTTCTTTTTACCAATAATTTATGATGTTTTTGGTTTAGGGAAAAGCGGTTTTTTGCTTTTGAGTGGAGTATTAGGGATGGTGCTATGGGTAGTTTCTTTGTTAACTGATAAAACAGCCACAGTGAAATATAGTAAATGGTTGTGGTGGATTTTGATTTTATTGGTTTGGTCGGTAATATCGTTTTTTAGGATGACTACCGGGGGACAAGCAAGATCAATTGCTTCATCTTTGGGTATTGGTAACTTTATGGGTTTGGTAATGTGGTTTTTCTTGTGGTTACAGGTAAGGAGTAAGGAAGAGTTAAAAAAACAGTTTGATTTTTTATCAATATCAGCAGTTATTGTAGGGTTGACTTCTTTGGTGGCCTTTATGATTCCAGCATCAAAATTGCCTTTTTTATGGCCAAAAGAAACACCTTTAATTTCTATAACTGAAGGCTGGTCAATAACTGGATCAATGTTGGCAGAAGTTATTTTGTTCTTATTCTTGTCAGTTGAGTGGGTGAAGAAATTAGTTTTGAAACTAAAAGAAAAATCTGAATTTGGAGAATATTTCACAGAATCTTTGGCGGTTATCTTTTTTGGATTGATAATGTTTTTGGATATTTATAAGTTGGTTAAAATTGGTTGGGTTTATGTGGATGGAACAACAGCTTGGGTGGTGGCAGCAGAAACATTGAAAAATAATCCGATTTTTGGTGTTGGTTTGGGTAATTTTGTGGAGGCTTTTTCTAGATTTAGACCAGTAAGTTTTAATATGACAAAGTTTTGGTCAAATACTTTTGGAATTTCGTCAGTCGGAATACTTCATTTTTGGACTGAATTAGGAACTGTAGGTTTGTTGGTGATTTTGATTATGGCAATGATGGTTTGGAAAAAAAGAAAGGATAAAGGGTTTGCAAAAGTGGTTTTATTGGGATTATTAACCTTGGTTTTGCCTCCAAACTTTTTAACTTTGGTTTTGTTATTTTGGGTAATGGCAAGCGAATGGGGAGAAGTTAAGGAGATGAAATTATCTTTGCCTTTGGGTGAGGGTGGTTTTAATGTAATGCCATACTTAGTTTCATTATTGTTATTGGTTGTAGCTGGTTTTAGTGGATACAAGATGGTTAGGGCAGTTTTGGGTGATTATTATTGGCGAGAATCTTTGGTGGCAACCAGTAAAAATGATGGTGCTGGAGCTTATAACTACCAAATAAAGTCAATTGGAATGAATCCTAATTTAGCTGATTACCGAGCGGTTTATGCTCAAACAAACTTGGCTTTGGCTCAGAATTTTTTGAATGTACCACAAGGCGAAGAAATAACTGAAGAAAATAAACAAAAGGCTTCGACTTTGGTTCAACAAGCAGTGAGAGAAGCTCAGGCTGCAGTCAATTTGGATAAAAATGTGGCGGCGTATTGGTTAAATTTAGGATCAGTTTATAAGTCATTGGTGGGTTTGGTAGATAACACTTTGGATTGGTCAGTACAATCTTATCAACAGGCAGCAATACTTGATCCAGTTAACCCAAATATAAATATGGAACTGGGTTCATTATTTTATGGATCAGAGAATTATAGTTTGGCCGAAAGATCTTTTGAAGAAGTTTTGAAAGATAAATCAGATATGGCAAATGCTTGGTACAATTGGGCTTATGCTGCTAAGAAACAAAATAAGTTGCAAGATGCAGTCTCTAGATTGGAACAAGCTGTAAAGTTGGTCCCGGCTGATTCAAGTGATTACGAGAAAGCTAATGAGGAATTGACCGCTTGGAAAAAGGAATTGGAAGAAGCGGTTAAAAAATATAACGAGCAATTGAAAGAACAACAACAGCAACAACAGCAAACTTCGGAGCAAAAGAAACCAGCAAGTGAGCCATTAACAACTCCGCAGCCATTACCTACAGTTGGGGATGAAGAAAAAGTGAATGTTCCAGCTGATAAATTGGAACCACCAACAGTAACGCCAAGTAATTAAATTTCTAATTTCTAATTTCTAATTTCTAATAAAGACATTAGAAGAAATAAATTAACACTTTTTGGAGATGGAGTTGAAAATTAAGTTTAATTCTTTGGCCTCTTGGCGAATTTTTTCAATTTCGACTTTGTATTTCGGTAAGGCTGTTGAAAATAAATCTAGCCAGTAAACAGTTTCATCAGACTCTTTTTTTGAAATGCCAATTTTATGTTTAAAGTCATTTTTGCTTTCGGCATTGTCGGCTTCGTAGTAATTTGCCCCAATACTAGTTCCAGATCTAATTAGTTGACTAATTAAGGGGAGTGTTATTGTGTTTTTAGGTACTTTTTGACAAAAAATAATTATTTCTGTTCCGAATGTTTTAGTTCTGTCTTTTAGGTCAAAATTTTTTGACATTAGAAATTAGATATTAGTTATTTTAATTGATGATCCACCATTTGAACTCGATATCTTCCAAAATCGGTGAGTCGAGGCCGACAGTAAAAGATTTTTCGGTTTTGGAGAGGACTTGAAGATTTTGATTTTTGCCACCTTTTGTAACAGTTAAGTAAACTTGGGATGTAGAAGAAACTAAATCGTTTTGAAGAGTAATTTCTTTTTGATTGGTAGGGAGAATTGATGATCCAGAGAGAGAATTGGAAGTGGAAAGGTTAGAAACTTTAACTTGATTAATTTCTTCTGGAGCGGCAACAATTAGCCCACCAGAGGTGGAGGCTTGAATAGTTGGACCTTCGAGGCTAGATGGAAGATCAGTGGTAGGAATAGCGATAGGAGTAGAAGACTGATTGGTTGAAGCGGCTTGAGGGTTTTGGGAAATAAGCTTTTCAATAGAAGACTTCTCTGATTGAACTTGAGCTTTTTGAGCTGAGTCGGAGACTAAAGTAATTAGTTTGTCGTAAGTTTCTAGAGCTTGAGGGAGAAGGCCAACTTGCTGTTGAATTTTGGCTAAATCGTAAAAATTTTGAGCCTTGGTTGGTTCAAGAGCAATGGTTTGACTTAAGTAATTTATGGTATTTTGAGCATCGCCTTTTTGGGCATAGGCTGAGGCAAGACTTCGAGTAATTTCGGCATTCTCAGGGGAGAGTTTTTGGGCTTGAGAAAGGTCGGCAATAACTTGGGTAATGAGTTCTGGTTTGGAGGTTAAAACACTTTGATAAATACGGCCACGTTGATAGAAGCCACGATAATCTTGAGGGAAATCTTTGATAGCAGAAGTGGCGGCAATAATTGATTGATTGAGAGCTTCGACGTCTTGATTTTGGCTAGCTTGGGTGAAGTACTGTTGTGATGTTAAAAGATAATGTTGGATAGATTTAGGTACTTGTGTTGGTGATACAGAAGTTTGTGGTAAATCATATTTTGTATCTGATGTCTTGGTGCTGTCTTGATCTTTGTTTTTGAATAAAATTAAGCCAGAGAAAGAAAGAATAGTGAGACCGGAAATAGAAAGAAGAGGGAAGATATTGGAATGAGAATGTTTAATGTCTAATTTCGAATTTCTAAAATTATTATTTGAACTTACATGATTATTGGTTGGATTAGTTTCGTTGATTGTGGGGGATTTGGTGACGTCAGTTAAAATAGGCGAATTTTTGGGTAAATTATCGTTTGGTTCAACTATTTCTTTTGAACTGTCCTCCAAATCATTTTTCTTGGGAGAAGAGGGCAATAAGGAATCATTAACTTCAATTCCGAGGGCTTTTAGTTTTTGAATTTGATCGGGGGTTAGATCCATATATTAATAATATCTAATTTCTAATATTTAATGTCTAAGTAAAATTTGTGACATAGATTTAATTTCTAATTTCTAATTTCTAATTTCTAATTTCTAATTTCTAATTTCTAATTTCTAATAAAGACATTAGAAGAAATAATGTTTTTTATTTTAGTCATTAGAAATTGGATATTAGACATTTTTTTTTAATTTATAATCCACCAATTAACTTGAATATCTTGGGTAAGAGGAGTGTCGAGAGAAATGGTGAAGTACGATTGAGCTGGAGTGGTCTCGGTAGCTGGAGTAACAA
>CAZWZK010000045.1:0-4288 GCA_964638385.1 uncultured Gammaproteobacteria bacterium | reverse complement strand
TTTACTTCTTCCCTATCTTCGCCATAAACTCTTCATTAGTTTTAGTTTTACTCATTTGGGCAATAATCATTTCTGTGGCATCATTGTTTTCACCCAAAGCATCAAACATTCGACGAATAGAAATTACTTTTATTAAAGTGGCTGGATCCAAAATCAATTCTTCTTTTCTAGTTCCTGATCTTAAAATATCAAAAGCTGGATAAATTCGTCTTTCGGCTAGATTTCTTTCCAATCTCAATTCCATATTTCCTGTTCCCTTAAATTCTTCAAACACCAATTCGTCCATTTTAGAACCAGTATCTACCAATGCAGTTCCTATAATAGTCAGTGATCCTCCATTCTCAATTTTTCTTGCCGCTCCAAAAAACTTCTTTGATGGATACAAAGCTGCCGGATCAAAACCTCCCGACAATGTTCTTCCACTAGTTGGAATTGCTAAATTGTATGCTCGAGCCAAACGAGTAATCGAATCAAATACGACCACCACATCTCGGCCCAATTCTACTAGTCTTTTGGCTCTTTCCATTCCAATCTCTGCGGCTCTGGTTTGATCTTCTGGTTTTTGGTCAAAACTCGAAGCGATTACCTCACCTTTAATAAACCTTTGCATATCTGTCACTTCTTCAGGTCTTTCCCCTACCAATATTGCCATCAAATGAGCCTCTGGATAATTTATTGAAACTCCCGCGGCAATTTCCTTTAACAAAGTTGTCTTACCTGCTTTTGGCGGTGAAACCACCATTCCTCTTTGACCAAAACCCACTGGACAAAAAAGGTCCAAAATTCTGGTTGACAAAACATCTGACTCAGTTTCCAATTTCATTTGTTTATTTGGATAAATTGGTACTAAATCTTTAAATTCTGGTCGTCTTAAAGCCCCTGATAATTCACCTTCATTTACTTTATCTATCCTAGTCATTGCCCAATATTTTTCGCCTTCTTTAGGTTTTTTTGCTGCGCCATCAATCATATCCCCGGCTCTCAATCCATAGCGGCGAATTTGCATTGAAGCAATATAAGCATCTTTACCATTTGGCAAAAAATTTGGTCTCACAAAACCACTACCATCTTGCATTATTTCTAAAATACCCTTAATAGTTTCTGTTACTACTGGTTGATTGTAATTTACTTGAGGTCTAATTTGTTGTGCTTGTGGTTGTCTTTGGGGTTGATAGTTTTGTCTTACTGGTTGTCTTGATGGTGTTATCACTGGAGCTACTGGTGTCTTTATTTCCCCAGATGGCTTTACAAAACTAACTATATTATTGTCCTTCTTTGTTTCACTGATACTACCAACAGAGACAGCAAGTTTTTCCTCTACTTTAACTGGTTCCTTAATCAATTCTTCGGTTGGAGATTCTTCAGCTTCAATTTTAGCCTCAGTTATAGGTTCAATCTTAACTTCTGGCAATATTACAGCTTCTTCTTGTTTAACAGCGACAACAGGATCACTTTGAACCTGCTGAATGGTTTTTCTTGGCATTTTTTTGGGAAATTTATTAATAATATTAGTTTCTTTCGGCACACTTCAGATCTATCTGAAATCAAACGTCATAAAAATTTGGAAACGAGCCAAAGAAACGGGTAAACGTTCTGGAAATCAAAATAATTGTATCGACTTCCACTAATTTTGTCAAATCAACTACTTAAAAACAAAACAGTGTTGAAAGTAGCAGATTTAGTCCGCCGTAGTCTTGACGAAGGCGACCCTGCTATCTATAAACAAAGATGATGTTGAAAGTAGCAGACCTGCCCCCTCTGCTACTCTCAACATCATCCTCAAAGCTAATTAAACAATTTATTGCCTAAACATCGGCTCATGCCAATTTGACTTTTATTAAAATTAGCTTTATTTTAGATATTGAAGAAACAACAATATACGTGTTCCACCTGCTTTGAGAATATCGATAATGTTGTTTCTTTTTCTTTTCTTTAGCCAAAATTTACAGCCATAGGCGACAAAATTTTGTCTAAAGACAAGACACCAGTTTACTGGTGTATCTTCTTTAATCCCGTCTCTGCGGGATATTTTTTTATCCCCCATCAGCCAAGACCAACAACTAATTGTTGTCTCTCCAATACCTAATCTGTTCGTTTCTTTAGCTAAAATCTCAAGTCAAAGACGCCGAGATTTTGTCTAAAGACACGATCCCGATTTATCGGGACACTACCTAACAATTTATTAAAGTACTCTTTTTTGCAGAATTACATCAATATCAATTTTCCCCCAAGTTTCCCCATTTCCTTCAACTGTTTCTCTGCCCAAGCATTCTTAGACTTTTTATCTTTTTTCTTATCTTTTCCTTTCTCACTTGAGAAAAATTTTTTTATTGATTGAAGCATTGAAATCAGTATAACTCATTTCCTTACCTTGTCTATATCCTATAAAAATTTACTTGTCAAAAATACACTATCCCATAAAAATATATTTATAAAAATTAGGTTCATTTTTACCTATTTTTAACAATTTTAAGTCATTGTGGATAACTTGAGGACAACTCTCCCCATCCGTACTCTTAACTATGAAAATCAAACTAATTCCACCCCTTCTTACTTCTCGTAAATTCCAAAATAGTCGTTGATCATCTTTTTAAATCAGTTACCAGAAGTTAACCAACAAAAAAAATCCGGCATTACCCGGAATTATTGCGTTATTCTAATTCCAATTTAGACATTAGAACCTAGAAATTAGAAATTTTACTTTGTCTTCTCTTCCTTCAATTTTAAGATTATCTGTCAAAAAAAATGGGGTGGTTTGACTTGTTTAGTCAATCGGCCTTGCCGCAATCCACCCCGTTTAATAATCACTCTTCCTCTTTTGGCTCTACCACATAAGAGAAACCGAATAAGAAGAAAATTGCCCCAAGGAGAACAGTAAATATTATTGCATATAAATACCAAGTATTATTTATACCAAGATTACCGATATATCCACCGATAGCCAAATTAAAACGAAAATCAACATCACCCCACTTTCCTAAGAATATATTCTTCAATTCTTCTAAATTAGACAGGTAATAGTCCAAAAACTCAGTTTTTGGTAGGTCTAACCAAACCTTAATTGATTTGTTGGCAACCAAAACATTGATAACTTCCTGTGTCTTTTCCGCTGCAACACTCAAGTTTCCTTCGTTGTATTGAAAAAGAACCTCCTTCATTGGGTTTTTCAACGTTTTTTCGATCATTTTTGGCTCCACCACTGTCACCATAAGAAGAATTACTAACGACAAACCAAACATCACCCCAGACAAGATCTTAAGCAAGCTTTTCATTTTTAAAAACCCCTTTCTTTTTTTTTGAACACATTTTACCTTTATATATATCAAACCCTACCCAATTAATCGCTTCTGATCAAATGGTTAAGGTATTATTTTATCCAAGATTTTCTTAAATCCTGAAAGAACAAAAGACAAGTTTATATTTTAAAGAACGGCTCAATTATACCAAAATATTATAGGACAGTCAATCATTCTTAAACAAAGAATATCCTATATCTAAACACCTCAAAACCATATCAAATATTCTCGATTATTATTTCTAATATCCTCTCTACTACCTGCATCTTTTTCTCTTTTCTCGATTTAATTTCACTCTTATGATTACTCTCAACCAAAATCTTATCACTCAAAATTTTATTCCCCACCCTTACTGCCACAAATACTTCTGCTGGATCATTCATGTTTCCCGTCACTCCAACTCCTACCTCTCCGTCAATTTTTCTAGCCATTTCCTCTGCTGTTTCTATCGAATACACCCCAAACTTTTTAATAATTTCTTCATCCACTCCAGCCTCAATCTTGGCTTTTACACTATAAGTAACTTTACCTACCTCAAAAACGTCCGAAGAACCGGGTATATTTGTGATGCAATCCGCTATTGCCCCTCCAGTACACGATTCCATCACTCCCATAGTCCAATTCCTTTTTCTTAAAATTTCTAAAATATTTTTTATCTTCTGATCTATTTTCATATTTTTTGTTCTAAGCCCTCCCTTCTCAAGAGATGGTACCCGCAGAGCGGGTTGTTTTTATATTTTGTTTTTATTTAGACATTAGAAATTAGATATTAGAAATTTTATTTTATTTCCCTCACGTTTTTAATTTCCACTAGTTTCTTTCCCATTGCCTCTGCTTCTTTTTTCCTCTTCTCCCAAAACTTTACTTTTCTTACTTCCCCCAAAAGCGATACTTCCCCCACAAACACTCCCCCCAAAATTGGTTTATCTTTGTAGCTACTCCACATTGCCGCCAATATTGCCAAATCTGCTCCAGTATCATCAATTTTTATC
>CAZWZK010000044.1:0-4519 GCA_964638385.1 uncultured Gammaproteobacteria bacterium | reverse complement strand
AATTATGGGATCATCTGGGGCAATACTATCTAGGTCTTTGGATCGATTCATAAGTATAGTTTATCAAGAGAAGGCGGTTATGTCACTTTGGCAAGAAATTAAATTAAATTATTTAATTCCAAAAGATTTTTGATTTGAGAAGCTAAGAAGGCGGCGTTTGACCTTTTGGGGAGATGGAGAAATATTTGTTTGGTGTCGAGATGTTTTTGATCGATATGAAGCTGGGTGGAGTAAGCGATCCAATTGCAATTGTAGGTACCCATACTGGAACTGATGGCAAAATATTGGGAATCAAAATTGTCTAAGTTGGGTAAACTAAGATCGAGGAGAATTTGAGAGAAAGGATAAATAGGTTGGTTGTTGTAGGCATTCTTGGCTTGGGTTTCGATACGAATTTTGTTGAAATCTCCATAAGTATCACCAAGACCGATAATTAGGTCATATTGATTGCGAGCAATATATTTTTGAAAGAAAGATTTGGGATCGAAATAAATTAGACGGAATTCCATGGGGTAATTTCGATAAATTTTTTGGAGTTCTAAAAGAGTTCGGTGAGAAATATTGGTGCCCCATTGATTGGAAAAGGCATAGATAAGGATCATAAAAACTTAATTTTCAAAAGCCAATTTTCAATTTTCAATGAATTTTTTAATTTTTAAAATTATTTTTTTTCAATATTAAACAAGTCGGATTTGATTACTATTGCACCAGGGGCACGCAGATTGAAGGCGGTTTTGAAATTACCGGCAGAGAAGGTGAAGTCACCTTTGTCGGTAGCAACGCGAACATTCTTGGTGACACCACCAGTGGAATAATCAACTGAAATGGAACTAACGGAAGAGATTGGACCACCTTTGTCGGCCACTTGACGACGGAGCTCATCGCGAGACCAAGAGGCGCCATCGCAAGAACCAATACAATTTTGGATTTGAGATAAGTGGCCAGAATCACCGGTTTTGTCGTAATAAAGAACAGCGTTGATAATGTCGGCAAATTCGTCATTGGTCAACCAAGGATGAGAGCGACCGTAAGCAGCATTACTACGGGTTTTGTACCAACCTTTGTAATACCAAGGTGAAGCTTTTTCGTAAGAATCATTGGGCCAACATGATTGACTACCACAGGTAGTGTCCCAAACACTAGGGGTAGTGTGATCAAGAGAAGAATAGCCAAGAGTGGCACCACCGGAAGTGGAGGCATACATGGTAGAAAAAATATTGCCGGTTTTATTGCTTTTGATTACCATACCGCGAGTATCTTCGACAGCTTGTTTCCACTTCCCGGGGGAATTGTAGCGAGAAGAACTGTAGACTTGGCAGCTTTCGGTAGTACAGATAGATTTAGATCGATTGTTGGTATAAGCCAGGGCGTAGGTGCGAGCGGCAATTGCTTGAGCCTTGAGAGCCTCGTAACCACCATCATCTCCCCACTTGGCAGGCATTTCAGCAATACCGACAAGGTAATTGTCTTCAAATGGTAGACTACCGACTGAAGTGCTAATTGAGCCACTGGTATCGATTTTTTCGATTTTTATGTCGCCATAATAAGCCTTGAGAATGGTTTCGTAGTTTTGGCCAGATTTGGCTCGACCATAGGCACCATATTGAGACATACCTTTGCGATGAGGGGCACCGAAGGAAAATAAGGCGAAAGCCGGAGAAAAACCAGGATTGTAGTCGGCTCGAGAAGCTGGATCATCAGAAGAAGAAACATCACCAACAGAAGTGTTGAACATGGCGGTTTTTTCGGCAATTAAATTTTGTTGTTTGGCAGAAAGTTCAGCTTTGTAAGTTTCGGCTTTTTTGATTTCTCCGCTCAAAAAACCAAAACGAGATTCGAGATTTTTTTTGAGAGCGGCTAACTTAGTTTTTTCGGATTCTAATTTGGCTTTGTTGGTGTTTAAATTGGAAATATCGGTAGTAAATTGAGTAATAGTATTTTTGTCTTGAGAAATAATTGATTGGTACCAAGTATATTGTTGAAGGAGCGAAGTTCCCTCTTGAGAAGCTAAAAAGATTAAAAGTGGGCTAAATTTTTTACTATTTTTGTAATATCGTTTAACTCGTTCGCCGAGTAATTTTTGCTGGACTTGAAGATCGACTTCTTTGTCGGCAAGGTTTTTATTGAGAGTAGTGACTTGAGATTCGACTTTGGTGATTTGAGATTTGGCAGAAGTAATTTTTTTTTGAAGATCGGTAGATTCAGTTTTGAGAGGAGCAATAGCAGCCTCAAGATCGGCAATTTGTTTGGTGAGAGCGGCAATGTCATCGTCGATGCTGGCAAATGATGGTTTGACGAGCAAAAAAACAGCTAGAAAAACCAAAATTAGAACTGGAATTTTTTTAAAAACTGAATGCACTGTTTAAGTTTAACATTTGATATACTAACTTTATGCTGAAGAAGAAGTTTTTTTTGGTTTTAACAGCAATTTTGACATTTTTACAATCGGTTAGCCCGAGAGGAGTTATGGCGGCAGATTGCGTAGATACAGCTTTGGGATGTGTCCCTTACACTGTAAACGGGTTTTCAACTTGGTTACTGCAAATATTGTTTGGAATTGCTGGTGGAATTGCATTTTTATTGATGGTTTATGGATTTATATTGATAGCAACTTCGAGTGGTGATGAAAAGAAAGTTCAAGCAGCAAAAGAAACTATTACTTCGGCAATAACTGGATTATTAGTATCAATTTTTGCATTGTTCTTGTTCCGGTTGATTGCAGTTGATATTTTAAAGATTCCAGGGATATCTGGAAGTGGGGGTAGTAGTACTGTTAAAACTAGTGAAGAGAAAAGTAATACTTTTACAACTGAAGATGGAACACTCTATGGGGGCAGGGGTGGAGATTTATAAATCAAAATATATTGTTTGAGTAGAGAATTTGCTATACTAGTTTTATATTGAAGCGAAAAAATACCATGAAATTAGGGATAATAAGAAAGGCGACATTTTTGGCGGTGTTTGTTTTTTGTTCTTTTGCAAGATCCAATAATTTTGTGTTTGCCAAAGAGATTCATAATACTAATCAGAGACAAAATTGTGGATTTTTGGGAGCATCTGAATGTTATTTGGGTGATTCATATTGTAATTGGGGTGAGAATTCTAAAACCTGTTTTCGTGATGGAGAGAATCCTTTTAGTAAAATAGGGTTATTGACCACTACTATTGGTGCTGAAACCACTTGTGGCGGTAGTGGAAGAGGATTTTAAAAATTAAGGTAAACTTATTTATGATAATAAAACAAGCTTTAGCTCAAGATGTAACTTTACCAGGATATTCTGGAACAAATTTTAAATTTGCGAATTCAAATGTGGCAGACATATTTAATGCATTATTGCCATATGTTTATGTATTTGCCGGAATAATTTTGCTTTTTATGTTGGTTGTTGGAGGTATTGGATTAATGACATCAGCAGGTAACCCGGATAAAGTTAAAGCAGGACAAGGAAAGATAACTGCAGGATTGATCGGATTTTTGATAATTTTTATCTCTTATTTTGTAGTCCAATTGGTCGAGTTGATGTTGGGAATAAAAATACTTTAATTTTATTTACCCATTCTTCGATTTCTTTGTTGATACCAAATGATGGCTTTGTCGAGTTGTTTTGGATCAAAATCTGGCCAAAGAATGTCGGTAAAATAAAGTTCAGCATAGGAAGTTTGCCAAAGCAAGAAATTGGAAAGACGGAATTCCCCACCTGGACGGATAACTAAATCAGGATCAGGCTGACCGGTAGTGTATAAATATTGGGAAACTAACTCTTCGTTGACTTGGGAAGGTTTAACACCATCTTTGATGATATTTTTGATAGCGGTGACGATTTCATCACGACCACCATAATTGAGAGCAACATTGAATTTTAGTCGTTCTTGATCCAAAATCATGTCCATAATTTTTTTGATGGCTTTGCGGACTTTGAGAGGGAAAGCTTGAAAATTACCTAAAACAAAAAATTTGATGCCTGATTTTCTATATTCTTCGCGTTTTTCTTTGACAATTTTGATTAATAAATCAAAAATACCTTTGACTTCTTGAGCTGAACGTTTGCGCCAATTTTCAGTGGAAAGAGCGTAGACCGTAATGTTTCTGATGCCAATTTCTTTGCAATGATCGACAATTTTTTCTAAATTTTGAGCACCGGCTTTGTGACCATCACCGGCAGGAAGATTTCTGGCAGCAGCCCAACGACGATTACCATCCATGATAATGGCAATATGTTTGGGAAGATTATTTGGATCAATTTTTTGAGTCATTATATTTAAGTCGGCGATTTTTTAAAAAGACTTCGAATTATAACATAACAAGCAACGGAAAAACTTAAAAATATCGCAATTTTTGGATAAATTTGATTATTTTTTGAAAAAATAAAACTTGGAATTACGTTTTAAAATTAGATTTCTTTAACAAAAAAATCCTCCAACTGTGGAGGATTTTAATTTCAAAAATGCATTCATTTAGAGCCAAACTGTTAGTACCAGAAAGCCACGCCTAGGCTTTAGAAAAGCTTCGGAATGGTTG
>CAZWZK010000043.1:0-4754 GCA_964638385.1 uncultured Gammaproteobacteria bacterium | reverse complement strand
CTCCACTAGCTAATGCTTTCATTATTTCAGAAAGGAAAGTTTCGACGGCTTGCTTGGCAGCTTTTTTGCTGAGTTTGGCTTTTTGAGAGACAGACTCAATGAGATCTTTTTTGGTCATTTGTTTTTTATTTGTTTCAATAAATAATTAGTTTAATAATAGCGGAATGTATGGAAAATGCAAGTAATTCTATTCCTCTTTTACCGCACTTTTGTTGATTTTGGGAGCAGCGATGATACTGCTGGTTCGTAATTCACGAATAACAGTAACTTTAATTTGACCAGCCCATTTGGCTTCTTCTTCGAGTTTTTCGGCAATATTTTGACTTAACACTTCTGCTTCTGAGTCGGAAACCATGGAAGGTTCAACGATAACAACAACTTCCCTACCAGCTTGGTAAGCAGCAACACTAGTGACTCCAGAAAAACCTTTGGCGACTTCTTCAATGTTTTTCATTCGCTTAAGATATTCTTCGTGAACTTCATAGCGAGCACCAGGACGAGCACCTGAAGCGGCATCACCAATATAAACGATAACCGATTCGATAGAAGAGAATTCTTTGTCTTCGTGATGTTCAGCAACACAATTGATAACCTTTTCTGGAATTTTATATTTTCGAAGAAGATCAACACCTAAATCAACATGAGTACCTTCTTGATCGGCAACTATTTTACCAATGTCATGCAACAAAGCACCAAGACGAACAGTATTGACATCAGCTTTTAACTCATAGGCGATACCTGTAGCTATTTTAGTAGCTTCAATGGTGTGCTTGGCTAAATTTTGACCGTAAGAAAAACGGAATTTATATTTTCCAATTTCCTTTATAAGATCGATAGGTAAGTTGAAAGCTCCAACTTCTTGGCAAAGTTTTTTACCTTCATTAACCAAAATTCTATCCATGTCACCTTTGGTTTGAGCCACGACTTGTTCAATTTTAAGTGGTTGAATACGTCCGTCTTTAACTAATTTTTCAAGAGAAATACGAGCAATTTCGCGTCTAGTAGAATCGAAAGAAGAAATACGAATATCATTGGTTTCATCAAGTTCCAGTTCGACTCCGGTAGCCTTTTCAAAAGCTCGGATATTGCGACCTTCACGACCAATAATTTTTCCTTTAATAGTTTCGTCGGCTAAAGAGATGGTAGAAACTGTGTATTCAGCAACATAGTCAGTAACTCCGTGGCGGATATTATCGACAATAACTTCTTTAGTAATTTCTTCTTCTTTTTGACGAATCTCATCGCGAGCTTCATCAATTTTTTTGGCTACCCAAGAAGACATTTTTTTCTCAGTACTACTAATGACTAATTGTTTAGCTTTTTCAACATCTAGACCAGAGATTGCTTCAAGCTTGTCGAGTTGTTTACGATAGAGTTCATCGACACTGGCTAATTTGGTTTTTACCTCTAATGACTGTTGATCTAAAGATCTTTCTTTTTGAATAAGGTAACGTTCTTTTTCATCTAGAGATGATAAACGTTGAAAAATTTCAGCCTCTTTAGACTTGGCTTCTGATTCAATTTTTTTGGCGTTTTGAAGAACGGCTTGAGCTTGAGCGTTGATTCGATCAACTTCAGCTTGAGAAATGGATGGGGCGACTTCAACTACTTGGGTTGGGGCTGAAACAGAAGATGGTTTGTTTGGGGTAAAAACTACTCGGTTTTTATCGTCATCAGTGTTGGTTTCTACTGCTTTTGTCTCTTTATTAGTTGCTTTTACAGTTTCTTTTTTAACAGCGGACTTTTGATTAGGTGTAGGTGAAGAAAATAAACCTTTAACCTTGGTCAAGAAAAAATCTAACATGGAACCTCCAATTACTTTTTACGACACAATAAGGGCGGGGAACTTTATGAAAAATGAAGACAAATTGACATAAACAAGAAAAGTGTACAAGTAAAAAGTTTTAAAAAATAAATTTAATAAGTAATAGAATATTTAAAAGTCAGTATATTCTACTGTAAAGAGAGATAATCGTCAATTGCAGCTTTGATATCAGAAATCTGGAAACCACGGCGAAATAGTGAAGCGTATAGTTTATTTTTTGAATTAAAATCAGCCACAAGTTCCCTGGTTATCTTCTTTTTTGACAATATTTTTTTAATTGAGTCAAGCTCGTTTTTGGGAGATAAGTTTAAAGAAGAAGAGTCAATCCCTTTTTGTCTTAATAAAAATTTTATTTCATTAAGTGATTTTGACTTATTTTTGTTAACAAAATAAGTAACAAAATCAGAATTGTTTAAAAACCCACGTGATTTTATTTCTTGAATAATTTTCTCAATAATAGATGACGATGATATTTGAGAAAAAAGTTTGAATTTCTGAGTAGTTTTTATAAAATAAATTTTTAATTTTTGAGAGAGAATAGTTTCAGTTTTGGGAGAGATAGCAATTTGCCGAAGAGCATATTCTTTACCTAAATAAGTAAGAGATGAAGAAATTATTTGAGCCAATTTTTCTGAGTCAACTTCTTGGTTTTTTGATAAAGATAAACGAACAACATCATCAATTAAAAAAGGTAAGTAAGAACCATCAGAGAAAGTCAAATTGACCCGATTAGGGATACGACTAGTTTTAATATTAGTAATAGAGAGCATTATTCTTCAGTAGGATCAGAATCTTTGGATTCAGAGATAGCACCAGTGGCAGCACTTTGAACCTTACTCCAAACTTTATCTCGGTATTCTTTGGCAATTTGAGGATTTTCTTTGAAGAATTTTTTGGCACCTTCTCGACCTTGAATATTCTGATCGCCAACTTTGAAAAAAGCACCAGCTTTGGTGATTAATCCGTGTTGAACGGCCAAATCGACTAAGCCGCCAAAAATAGAAATACCTTCGGTGTTCATAATGTCGAATTCAGCTTCTTTGAATGGTGGAGCAACTTTGTTTTTGATAATTCTGGCGCGATGTTGAGACCCAATAGCATCACCAGAAGAAGTTTTAATATTAGCAATCTTGCGTAAATCAATACGAACTGAGGCATAAAATTTAAGAGCTAAACCACCAGGAGTAGTTTCAGGATTACCAAACATTACACCGATCTTTTGGCGAATTTGGTTAGTAAATATAACTACAGCTTTGGATTTGGAAATAGCACCAGTAAGTTTGCGAAGTGCTTGAGACATGAGACGAGCTTGAACACCCATCATAGAATCCCCCATTTCTCCTTCGATTTCAGCTCGAGGAACTAAGGCAGCAACAGAGTCGAGAACGATAACATCAACAGCATTAGAACGAACAAGTGTCTCCACAATTTCTAAGGCTTGTTCACCATTGTCTGGTTGAGAAATAAGTAAACTATCAAGGTTAACCCCAACGGTGGAGGCACGAAGAGGATCGAGGGCATGTTCGACATCGATAAAAGCACAGGTACCGCCAAGTTTTTGAGCCTCGGCGATAACATGAAGACAAACAGTAGTTTTTCCGGAAGCTTCTGGACCAAAAATTTCGGTAACCCGACCACGAGGTAAACCACCGACACCAAGAGCAATATCAAGAGGTAAACAACCAGTAGGAATAACTTCGATAGACATATCGGCCTGTTTGGCACCCATTTTCATGATGGCACCATCACCAAAAGCTTTGGTAATTTGTTCCATAGCAACACGAACGGCTTCATTTTTTTGACTTTGATTAGCACCAATAGCAGCACCTTTTTGAATTTCTTTTTTCTTTTTCATAAATATTATTTTTAAATTAACTGTATTAGTGATAACAATTTGAACTATATCAAGTCAAGGTATCAAAACCGAAGAAAAGACGAAGACTAATTAAAAACTTTAATTAATGAAATACCTGTGCCTAATAATTGATTATTTTTTGTTAAGACAGACAAGTTGTCTTTATTGTCAATTATTTCTTTTTCTGAAGTTAAATAATATTCCTTAATATTTTTATCCTCATCAATATATTTATAATAAATTTTTTTATGAGTTTTGTCGTTGATGTCATCTATTTTGGGAGTCGGTAATTCTTGAACTAATTGGTTTTGATAATTATATTTGCCCGTTTTTGTAACTTCTCCATTATTGTGATCCTGTGCTAAATACGATCCGTCGTTAATAAATTTTTCGACAGAACGTCCGTTAACATAATTAAACCCAAGATCAACTCTTTCTTTACTATTAAGATTATAAAGATAATAACTTGAACCTTCATAACAAATACCGCTAAGTAAAATATGACTTAAATCAGGTGATTGATCAAAAACTTTATAACCTATACAAAACTCGTTAAGATCTGTAAATTTTTCATCAGTCTTATAAGTAATTTCGACCAGTTTGTCAAGATTAATATCATAAATAAATAACCGCTTATAATCTGTTCCAATAAAAATAATATTTTTATAAGGAGAAACTGTTAATGTAAGTATTTGCCCTTTTGAAGGTTCATAATTATAAATTGTCCTGGTTGCTCCAGTGCTAATATTTAATAAATCAACATTGTGAGCACTACCTCCAATTTCAGATTTGTCTCCCTTTTTAATTTCTTCAGTGACGTAACTATAAGCAATAAATTTTTTATCATAGGTAATAGTATAATCAGCTATATTTTTAATATTTTGTGCAAGAATTGACTCTTTGCCCAATAAATAATTTTTATTAATTTTACGAGAATAAATATTATTATCCCTCACATAAGTAACGAGGTTTGTATTTGAATCAATATTGTTGGAGTAATCATTGTAATAGTCATAATCGATAGCTCTAGGTGTATGGGTAATTTGTGGAGAATACCTTGGTTTAGTAATATTA
>CAZWZK010000042.1:0-5010 GCA_964638385.1 uncultured Gammaproteobacteria bacterium | reverse complement strand
TTGTTGGGTGACATAACACCGGCAATGAGCTTTAGGATAGTGGATTTGCCGCTTCCGTTGGGACCGATGATTCCAACTGTTTCCCCTTTTTTGATTTCAAAACTAATATCGTTGAGAACTGTAAAACTTTCACTAGTTTTTTCACCTCGGAACAAAGCGGGAATGAATTCTTTGAATGTTTTTTGATTTAATTTACTAAAATTTTTAGTAACATGATCGAATTTGATGACGGTTTCGTTTGACATAAAATATTTTCTTTGGTTATAGAGAAGTTTAACATTTTTTATGTTTGGTGGGAGGGAGACAGGGAATTGTTTTTTTTTGGGAAAATTATATCCTATAATCTTGACTTAAGTAGATCATTTTGATACAATTAAACATCTCCATTAAACAAAAACGTTTGCGTTGTGCTTTTTTGGAGAAGAACTTTAAAATCAAAAATTGAGGCGAGCTTTTGCCCGATATGAGTATTAATTGGTTTAGTATTTATATCGGGCGGAAGCTCAATAAAAAAAGGATGGTGGATTGAATGACTTTTAATAAGGTGCTTGTAGTGAAAGGTGAAAACCCAAAGCAAATGGGTAAACTTTTCGAGATGACAGAGACTGATCGACCGGACCTGGTGATCTTGATGGGTGATTTTTACTACCCAGAAGAAATTTCTCGGTTGAAAAATCAGGCCATGGAAATGTCGTCCAGTTTCAGTTATTTTGTCGAGATGATGGTAAATGACGAAAAACGAGAACTGGTGAACAGGGCAATTATTTCTGCTACGGCCTGGATTGAAACGATCTCTCACTTGAATAATATCGGGTGCTACGTTTTCGTTTTGGGCCACGACTTTCCGATTTTCTACAAGGATCGTGATGTTAAACGCTCTCTTAACTTTGGGCGATTGATGGGGCGTTCCTTGGATAGAAAGTCATTGCACAGGAAATGGAGGTACTTTGATAACATTGATGTTATCAACATTGCAGGCCTGTCTATGGTTTTTTGGCAAAAAGATGCCTTCTACCAAGACCAGCTGTTTTGTTACAAAACAGATCTACGTACAGTCTTGGTAACAGATGGAGAACCGTCTCTTTTCCAAAAAAACATGGTTACTCCCTGGAGGATCATCTCTCCTTTTACGGCAGAACATTGTTCTCTAAAGTAACACTGACTCAATTTTTGATGAACGGCGCTGAGGCGTTGAAGACGACATCTATGTCGATACTCCAACACACACCTCAGCGCCTTTTTTAATAACTAGATTACCACGTCACTGTTGTAACTGCTCCTCGTAATAACGAACCTAATTAAATTAAATATTATCAGCAAAGATTTTTTCTCGAGATTTGAAATAAGAAAATCCGATTAATAGAGTGACAAAGGAAACAACAAAAGCAATTAAAATACTAGTATATTTTGGAGCTCCATTGCCTAGAATGACTTGGCGATAAGCATTGATAATAACAGCCATAGGATTAATTTGAAAAACAAGTCGGTATTTGTCTGGAACCATATCGGAAGAATAGATAACAGGAGTAATGTACATCCACAAGAGTAGAATCATAGTCAAAAGATATTGAATGTCTCGATAGAGAAGATTGGCAGCAGAGAAGAATAGGGATAAACCAAGAGTGAAAATTTGTTGGATAAAAAAAATTGGGATCACCCAAAGAATATGCCAAGTGATAGGTATTTGATAAATTAACATGTAAATAATTAGTATGGATAGGGCAAAAAAGAAATCAATAATTTTGGCAAGTATAGTAGAGAGAACCAAAATAGTGCGAGGAAAGTAAATTTTGGTAATTAAACCACCAGAGTTGACCAATGATGAAGCGGAAGCTGACAGTGAAGTTGAGAATAAATTCCAAGGTAATAGGGCAACAAAAAGAAAGATAGAATATGGAATACTAGCGGCGGCATTAGTAGGAATTCGAAGGATAAGAGAGAAAGCGAATGACATAACTAACATTTGAGCTAATGGATTGAGGATAACCCAAAAATAGCCTAAAACGGATTGTTTATATCTGGCTTTTACTTCACGAGCAACCATTTGCCAAAGTAATTCACGACGTTGATAGATAGCAGTGATTTCTTTGAATATAGAGAACATGAGTTATTATAGTACCTTAGTGCTCTGGTACGCTAGTACGATGGTAAACTGGTATGATAAACGATAAATAATACCTATAAGTGGAAAAAATATATTCATTTGATATAATCAAAGCCTTCCAAAAAAAATAACTTAAAGCAAGTTAGGAGATATTTTTGGATGGTACGTTAAAATTAGAATTCGGAAGATGAGCTTAGGCTCGATTTGGATACATTAACTGTCTCTAGATCGAGCTTAAGCTCAAATAATATATAGGAGTGGTTAAAAAATGAATAGTGGAGTGGTTTTTAGTGGCTACAGAGTTCCGAAAAATTTAAAAGACTTTGACCTGGCAGTTTATCTAGTGAAAGGAGTAAATTCTTTTGGTGAATATGTTAGGATCAGAAACGCCTGGGAAAAAATGCTAAGTAAGAATGACTTTGAGGTATTTTTGTCATTAATGTCAAAACATGGGTTGAAAAAAAATAATAATCTTTTATGGTTCGCTCTAAACTACGATTTTCAGTTTGATGAGTTTTATCGAATTGTCGAGAAAGAATACCCTTCTTTGGCTAAAATTAGAGAAGATTACAAAAGGATTGTAAATGTTTTAGATGCTATGGCAAAAAGGAAAGAAAATTCTTTTATCGTTGGCGATGTCAAAGATGGATCAAGAGCGATAATTAGAACTTTTTTCCAAAAAAGGCACCAAAACTACAAAAATCCAAAAAATAATTCATCAGCATTTGTGGTTAGTGAAATAAATCACTTGTCGGTAATCGGGCGTAAAGACATAACTCTTTTGGCTATCAATGGTAATCACTTATTGAGGTGTGATCACAAAAACGAGATAAAGACTGCAAATATAATTTTTATCTCTGAAATAAGCGATGGAATTTATCTGCCAGATTGGGTTGATATTAATAAAATGATCTTTATGGCTGATGACATTGTTGACGGAACTTTCCATGTCGGCGACTACTACATAACCTTCGAATTCTAATAAATATTTACCGGGTGGTTATTTTTATAGCAATAGCTATAGATTGATCCCCGGTATTTTTTTTGGTATTTTACTTTTAAGATATAATAAAATTTGATGAATAAAAATTATCGAATTTGTACTATTGGTGGTGGAACAGCGATGCCGGTAGTAAATAAAGCGTTAATGAAGGCCGGGTTTAAAAATATTAATTCGATTGTGACTACATTTGATAGCGGCGGTGACACTGGCAGAATAAGAACTGATGAAAGAGGTCGAGTATTGGCTTTTTCTGATTATTGGAGATCATTGATTTCATTATGGGATGATGGTGAACAAAAAGATATTTGGGAAGATATGCTTCGATATCGAGACGGCAGAGGGAGAAATTTTGGAAATATGTTTTTTCAATTCTTGTCAGAAAAAGAAGGTAATTTGGGTGAAGTGGATGATTTATTTTCTAAACTTACTGGAGCCAAATTAAAAGGTGACGTTATTCCTGTATCTTTGGATTTTTCTAATATTTGTTTGAAAACTGTTTCGGGAAAAGAATACAAGGGTGAAAATTTTATTGATGATTTGAGAATGTCTGATGACAAAATTAGTAAGATTTGGCTTGATCCAGTGGTAAAAGCTAATCCCAAAGCAATCAAAGCACTGATGTCGGCAGAAGTAATAATTGTTGGACCAGGGACGACCTATGGTTCGGTATTGCCAAATTTTTTACCAACAGGGATGATTGAAGCTTACAACAAAAGCAAGGCTAAAAAAATTTTTATTGTTAATATTTTTTCACCAGCAAATGAAGTCAAAAAAGCTAATCAAGTGGGTTATGTAAATATATTCAAGGAATATTTGAAAACCGACTTCCCTTTTGATTTGGTAATAATGGCTGATTTGGCGAATTTAAATAAAACAAGTCTTAAAAAGATTTTTTATTTTTATAAATTAGAACACGCATCATTGGTAGTTAATGTTAAGGATAAAAAAATAAAAACATTGATGACTGATATTGCTACTATCGAAGAAAAAAACATGAGATTGAGACACAGCGAAGAAAAACTAGGAAGATTATTTGCTACTTTGGAAGTTTAATATATTTTTCTAGTGTTCCTAAAAAAAAGTTTTGGTAGAATGGAGATATGTCCCAAAAGAAATTGAAAAAGTTGAGAAAAACAGAGATTGAGGTAGTCAATAAAGAAGTTAGCTCTCCTGTTTTGGGAATCAGGCAAATAATTAAAAAATATTGGAAGTTTTTGTTGATTTTGGTATTGGGAACAGTTGCTTTGTATTTTAATTCTTTGAAGGGTGATTTTGTCTCTGATGATTATGCAACCATTCCTCAAAACCCAGAGATAATGAGTTTTAAACATGGTCTTAGTGGTTGGATTGGTGGTTTGATAAATTGGTTTTTGGCGATTAACTTTGGAATTAAAAGTCCAATTCCCTATCATGTAACCAGTTTGTTGATTTATCTAGTAATCGTTGTATTAGTATTTGTTTTTATCAAGGTAATTATTGAAAATGAATTGGTGGCAAAAATAACAGCGATAATTTTTGCGGTTTTACCAATACATGTGGAGTCTGTTTCTTGGATAGCTGGTAGGCCTTATCTTTTGAATGGTTTGTTTGTAATATTGTCGTTAATTTTGTTAGCTTTATATTCCAAAACTGAAAATAAAAAATATTTTTGGTTGTTTTTTGTTTCAGCTTTTTTGACATTTTCGGCGGAAAAAACCAGATCTACAGCATTATTTTTGTTGGGAATTCTTTATTGGGTATCATTTGACCATAAGTTAAAAAAGAAAGTGGATATGGGTAAGGTTTTACTTATTTTTGCCGGATTATTTTTGTTGGTCATAATAGTTTTGTGGCCACAAATGATTCATCGAATTGAATCAGTGAACTCGGGAATTAATGATTCAGGTAGTATTTTTTATAATCC
>CAZWZK010000041.1:2809-5192 GCA_964638385.1 uncultured Gammaproteobacteria bacterium | reverse complement strand
AATTGAAAATTGAAAATTTAAAACCAGACCTTGGCCTTTGTGTCGCTTTTGGCCCTCCTTATTTTGATCAAGAAGTCATTGACATTCCCAAATACAAAATCGTCAATATTCACCCTTCCCCTCTTCCAAAATATCGTGGTGCCACTCCTGGACCGTGGCAAATAATTAATGGTGAAACTCAAAGTAGTGTCACCTTTTTCCAAATTGATGTTCTCCCTGATCATGGACCAATTATCACCCAAGTTCCATTTGATATCGATCCCCAAGAAACCAGTGTCACTTTTTATCAAAAAGCTTTCGATCTTGCCGCAACCAATCTAGAAAAAATCTTAAAAGACTATATTACTAATCCGGGGTTAGTCAAACCTCAAGACCATTCTCAAAAAACCTATTTCCCTAAATTTGATAAAGACAAAGCTCAAATTAATTGGAAAAACGATTTACCCAAAATCGGACGTTTTGTCCGAGCCCTTGTTCCTTGGCCAATTGCTTGGACTTATGTTTTTGATCAAAAAGGTAACCAATTAAAAATGAAAATTTTTAGCTTTGACACTGAACCAATTGACGTCCAAATTGAGGGCAAGAACCGTACTAAATGGACGGAAATTTCCAAATATTATTCCATAAGTAAAACAAATCAGATCATTTCATAAAACTAGTTAAAAATATTTTTTGCCTATTAATTTTATTTTTATATCAAATCAATTTTACCCTAAAAACAGGAATAATTTAATAAAAAAACCGTAAAATCTATCCAAAATCAGATCTCCTATAATTCAAATATTACCCGAAGTTAGGCTTTTTATTTTTTGACAAAGATTTAAAAAATCTCTTTAATTATTATTAAGGAGGTAAAAATATGCCAACAAAAAAGAAAGCTACTAAAAAAGTCGTTAAGAAAACAGTCAAGAAAGCTGTCAAAAAACCAGCCAAGAAAGTCGCCAAAAAAACTGTCAAAAAAACAGCTAAGAAAAAATAAGTGAAATTAGTTCGTCTAAAAAAAAACGGTGCTTAATTAAGTGCCGTTTTTTGTTCCTTAGTCTCTTTTTTAAGTCTTTTCAAACATTTGGTACAAAAAATACCACTGATTTTATCCTCACCTACAGACAAAGTCACTTTTTGAATATTGGCTTTATAGGTTCTTGGAGTGCGGTTTTGGGCGTGTGATCGATTTCGACCAACCTTTGTCCCTTTACTGCATAAACTACATGTTCTCATAGTAAGGTATAATATCAGAACAACCATTTTTTTGGAATATGGAAAAAATTATCATCTCTTTGATTTCATTTATTTGTCTTATTATTGCCATTACTATCCACGAATTTTCTCATGCCTTAGCTGCTGATAAATTTGGTGATCCTACTCCTCGATCAATGGGTCGTCTTAGTCTTAATCCACTAGCTCATGCTGACCTTATTGGTACTATTTTACTTCCTTTAATGGGTATGTTTACTAGTGTTCCAACCATTGGTTGGGCTAAACCAGTTATTATTGATCCTTTCAATTTTCGTCATCCCAAAAGAGATGAAATAATCGTCTCTTTAGCCGGACCATTGAGTAATCTCATTCTAGCTATCATCGTTTCTTTGTTTTTGAGGTTTGCTAATATCCCCAACGGAATCTTCTCTTATATCTCTTATATTTTAATTGTCATCAATGTCTCTCTTTTTGTCTTTAATTTACTCCCTATTCCACCATTAGATGGATCAAAGATATTCTTAAATCTCCTTCCAACCGAATCAAGTATTAAATGGTCTGAAGCTTTTGATCGTTACGGGTTTGTTTTGTTAATAGTCTTGTTGTTTTTGCCAATTTTTGGCAATAACACCCTAATTAACTCAGTTATTTCTCCTATTGCCAGCTTTATTCTCCGGCTTTTGATACCAGGGCTTTAAGGTCACCTACCATCTTTTCAATTTCCTTTTTATCCATACCATGAACTGTTGCCCCTTCTTCTAATGTTTCCATTCCTGCCGCCATACAACCAATACAGTGGAAGCCATATTCCTCTACCAAAACTCTTCCTAACTCAGGATAATTCTCTACTAAATCCCCAATCATTACATCTTTAGTTATTTCTATTTTTTCTTTTTTCATACAGCAATTATATCTCATATTCCTACCTAAACGTTAGAAATTAGGTTTTTAATATCCTATAATTTGAATTTATTAACCAAAATTGATATAATACCGAGTCTTTTTAATAAATCAAAATAATGCTTTTTGGTTTAGCACTTTAATATAAACGGATCAGAAAAGTGTTTGTACTCGATTTGAGTATTAATTTTTAATATTCAGTTCGAGTGCAAACACAGTGCTCAAAATAAAGAAAGGTGGTTATATTATGGAAAATTGGTATCCCTTCACTATGCATCCCTCTGGT
>CAZWZK010000041.1:0-2709 GCA_964638385.1 uncultured Gammaproteobacteria bacterium | reverse complement strand
ATTGGGAGCGAACTTGCTCTCTTAATCGACTTTCTTGAAACCATTAACGACAGAAGCCTCCAATTTTCTGCCAAACAAATCCGACAGATGATCAACTATGCCAACTATGGCCATTTTGTCGGTAATCTCAGTACCGAAGCACGCAGTTTACTTCGTCAGGGACTCAAAGCCAATGCCGACAGTATCATCAAATTCGTTTATGATACCGCCAAAAAATATGGCGTTTTGTTCCACATTGTCGAAGGCAACTGGGACGCACGGCCTCCTCTAGACTACTGCCGTGGAGCAGAATGTGTTCCGCTTCCCAAAGCAGAACGGTCATTCTACTTAGGCGACGTTGTCCGAAAAAATGAGAATTACCCAAAGTACATCACTTACTCGGACAAACCGTCCATTGTTTATGACCATACTGACAGAATAGCTTTTATTCTATGGCCATTTGATAGCTCGGTTAAGCCCACCATGGTACCCAAAGTCATCTATGATGACTACAAGACGATTCTAGTTTCTCACGCCCATATTCTTTGGTCTCCGGTCAAAGGGAAAGCTAGTATGACCCCAGAAAACCGTGATATCGAAGCCAATATGGCCATGGTCATCAAAGACACTCAGGCTATTGCTGCCGTCCATGGACATCTCCATGACCAGTTCGAAGCTAGCGGATACGTTTTTGACAACCAAACCCTCGTTCACTATCTCCCTATCGGAGAAATACGACCTATTCTTTTCTGATCCATACCTATACCCCCGAGGTTGTGCATCATGCACAACAGCTTAAAAGCACTCGGGGGTTTCATTTTTTTTATTAAGGTGAATTTAAATCGAAACCATCCTTAATCATCGCATAAACACCGCAAACCGTTAATTTAATTTCTGACAAAAATTTCCATTGTTGCTAGACTTAATTATCCTACCTCAAGCCCAAGCTTTAAGAAGGTGTTTTTTCTAGCTAAACTTCTTAAATGGAAAACTTGTGTCTTTTAAGATTCGTCCTATTAGACCGGTTTTCCCCACGTTTTTTCAGCGTGGAAAAGCCACTATTGAAGCCAGCTTTGGGTGGGATATTTTTTACCTATTTACAGCCTCTCAATTAATAGGGAAAATATATTATGAAAAATCCATACTTTTCTATTGTCATTCCCTGCCTCAACGAAGAACATTTTCTCCCCAAATTACTTAAAAATCTTAATTCTCAAACCTTCAATGATTTTGAGGTTATTGTTGTTGATGGTAATTCAGAGGATAAAACTGCTCAAGTTACCACTCAATTTAAATCAAAATACCCTCTATATCTATTCTCCACTAAAACTCGAAATGTTTCTTTTCAACGTAACCTTGGTGCCAAAAAAGCCAAAGGTGATATATTAATTTTCTTTGACGCCGATACTCAAATACCCAAAAATTATTTAAATGGGATTGCTCAAGCTTTTAAAAAAAAACACCCTCACTTTCTTTCAACATATATTGATGTTGATTCAGACAATTTATTAGAAAGAGCTTACATCCCTCTCAGCAACTTTATTTTTGAATTTGGTAGGGCTATTAAAACCCCTCTCTCTTACGGTGCTATGCAAGCTGTCAAAAGAAATGCTTTCTTTGATGTTGGTGGATATGATGACAAAACCAAATTCGGCGAAGATGGTCAACTATTCCAAAAACTTTATAAGTTCAATTATAAATACACTATATTAAGATCTCCCCGCTATATTTTTTCCCTCCGCCGCTGTCGAAAAGAAGGTACTTTATCCTCCTTAGCCAAACAATTCCGTCTAATCTCAAATGCTTTTTTAAACGGCTACCACACTTCCCCAAAAGAGGAATATATTATGGGTGGTCAGCAATACATCAAGAAAAACTAAACCAAACAAAACAATTCTTTTTTGACCAATTTTAATATTCCTGGCAAAGTTTCTTTGTTCTTTTTGGCCTCAGCTTTGATATTTTTACTAAATCTAGACTCAAAATATTTAGGATTTTTTAAGTATTCCATCAAAAAATCTGATATTTCTCCATTTTTTTCTCTAATCAAACCTAGTTTTTTCTTTTTAATCAAATCAATATTACCGTCTTCTTGACCACCAATATGAGTAATCGCCACAAATGGCTTTTCCACTGCCACTACATCAAACAAGAAATTTGGACCAGCCTTACCAAAGACAATATCACACGCCGACAAAACCTCGGCCATATTCTCAATCCATCCCAAATGGACAATTTTAACTATATTATCTTTTCTTAGTTTAGAAAACATTTTTTGATATTCCCTCACCAAGTTAAAAGACACTTTATCCACCCCTGTATTAATAATAAAACCCACTTTTTGGTCAATCATTAACATTGTTGGTAACAACTTTGGTAAAGAATTCGTTCCTAAACTTCCACCCCCAACGAATACCACTGGTCTATCGTCATTAAACCCTAATTTCTTTCTTACTTCTTTATAATTATACTTTTCGTACATTGCCAATCTAGTCCACCAACCAGTTATCACTATTTGCTCTCTCTTTAATCCATATTTCAATCCTTCCCTAAGTCCAACCTCATCATAAACCAAATTCAAGTCTGCTTCTCTCACAAAAGAAATTGGATTTATTGTCCAAGGATCAGCTACGACTGTCCATAATTTAAATTTTTTAGCACTTTTAGTCCTCCACCTAGCCAAAGAATAACTATGAAAAAAATAAGTTGAAATAATCAAATCAGGTTTAA
>CAZWZK010000040.1:0-5230 GCA_964638385.1 uncultured Gammaproteobacteria bacterium | reverse complement strand
TTGGATTACTCACTAGTAAATACGACGACTCTACTAAAAAGTTTTCTCAAAAAACCAATTTTCCAGGAAAAGTAAGTGCCACTATTAAAAACGGCTTACTAAATGTCTCTTATACTCAAACAAATGGACCATCATTGACTTTAAAAGAGCTTCCTCCCCTAAAAAGAGGAGCTAAACAATTTTCATTAAAAGGGTCAACCCCACAAATTGGCACAATAGATTTACTTCTGACCGAAAAAACAGTAAGTTCAAAGGGGTATAACTCTCCCCTTTTGTGGGGGTGTAACGGAAATATTTCTGTTTTTTCCCCAAAAGATACTTTTTATTATAGTATTCCCGACTTAGATATAACCGGTTCTATTAAAGACACTGACGAAACAATCAGAAAAGTAGTTGTTGGCAAGGCTTGGATGGACCATCAATGGTTCAACTCTAGTCCGTCGCCAGATTGGAAGGGTCATTATTGGTCAAGTTTATATTTAACCAAAAAGACAGACTTCGAAGGGCCACACATAGCCATTGGAGCTGTCAGTCAAATTTATTCAAATGGACCAAAATACTCTTATTGGGTAAAAAGAAATACCGATGGTAGCAACGATTGTGGTTCAGATCTAAATTTTGAAATTATTTCTAGATATTCCAATAAATATCCATCAAAAATTAAACTAAATATCAATAATGTTTACTCGGGCGAAATATATCCTTTTTCATCTTCACAAATATTTAGCGTTAAGGAATTTAATCAGTCGTTTTTTGAACCAATGTCTTTTACCACAGGCACAAACGGAAAAAATAATTACACCGGACTTGGTTTTTTTGAAACTGGATTAAAAAAATAATCTTTGCAAATAAACAGACAATAAGCTACAATAGCTCTAACCCATTTCGTGGGATTTAATAATTAAATAAAAACAAAATTATGAGCAAAACCTCACAAGAAAACAAGGCTAAAAAAGCCCAACAAGAAAGTGTGGAAGTGTTGAGTCAAATCGAAACACAAAAGGCCGTAACTGAAGAAAACACTGTAGTTGAACAAACTCCAGCCCAATCTGAAGAAACTGCTGAATCCCACAAAGTTAAAACCGCCAAAGTTCGTGGCAAAAAATACCAAGCCGTCAAGAAAAAAATTGACGTCACCAAATATTATTCTCTCAAAGACGCAATTAAACTCGTCCAAGAAACTTCTTTATCCAAATTTGAAGGTAAAGTTGAAGCCCATGTCACTATTTTTGATATTGGCAATGTTGGTGAAATTACTTTCCCTCACTTAGAAACTGCTAGTAAAAAAATCGTTGTCCTTAACGACACTATTCTTGCTGAAATCAAAGAAGGAAAAGTTAATTTTGATATTGTCATTGCTACTCCAGCTACCATGCCAAAATTATTACCATTTGCTCGCATTTTAGGTCCAAAGGGTCTCATGCCAAATCCTAAAAATGGTACTCTTACTGATGATCCAGAAGCTGCTGTTAAACGTCTCTCAGTCGCTAAGACTATGATAAAAACTGAAAAGAAAGCTCCTGTTGTTCATATCGTCGTTGGTAAAGTTTCTCAACCTATTGACGAGTTAGCTGAAAATATTAGCGAACTTATCAAAGTTGTTAAGCCCAACAAGATCAAGAAACTGGCTCTCTGTGCCACTATGGGTCCATGTGTCAAAGTTGAAGTTAAATAAATTTCACTTCTTTAAACTTTAAACCCCGCTTTCCGGCGGGGTTTTTTTTGGCCAAAGGCCGATCAAGCCTCTAACTGAAATTACAATTACGTTATTGCGAGCGACCAGCCTCGACGTCTAGGCGGGAGCGTGGCAATCTCGCTAAGATTGCTTCGTCGTTTTTGAAACTCCTCGCAATGACGAGATTTATTCCAACGCCAACTCAATCATTTTATCTAACATCTGAGAATATTCTATTCCCGCCCCTTTAGCTTCTTTAGGTAACAAAGAATTAGGCGTCAAACCTGGAATTGTATTCATCTCTAAAACTATTGGTTCATTTCCGTTTTTAACAATATAATCCACTCGAATAAACCCTCTTGCCCCAGTTAGTTCAAAAACTTTTAGCGAGTATTCTTGAATTGTTTTAGTTGTCTCTTCGCTAATTCTGGCTGGGACAATCTCCTCACATTTTCCATTGGTGTACTTTGCCTCATAATCAAAAAAACTATTTTTCGGACAAATCTCAATTACCGGCAATGCTATTGGATTTTGATTTCCCAAAATTCCGCTAGATACTTCCATCCCCAAAATAAATTCTTCTATTATCGCTCTTTCTTCAAACCCAAAAACAAGTTCCAAGGCCTTGTCTAGATTATTTAAATCTTCTAAAATAGTTACTCCTACACTTGATCCTTGACCAGCTGGCTTAACTACCCACTTGGTTCCTAACCCTTTTACTTTTTCTAAGTCAACTAAATCGCCTTTTTTAACTTCAAAACCCATTGGGGTTGGTATCCCAGCCTGATTAATTAATTCCAAAAATCTAATCTTATCCATACCAATTTTTGATGCTTCCGATCCACAACCGATAAACTTTATTCCATTATCTTCAAAAATTTTTTGCAAAGTTCCATCTTCTCCTACTCCCCCATGTAAGGCAATAAAAACTACATCTGGCGAAATTAATTTAACTTTTTCCAAATCCAATTCTTGAGTTTCCATTACCATCGAAACCACTTCATATTTTTCCAAATTTAAATTCCTCATTACTTCTTTTCCTGAAGATAGCGACACTTCATGCTCGCTTCCGCCACCACCCATCAGCAAGAGTACTTTTATTTTTTGCATATGAATTTCATTATACCTGATAAAATATGATTAGTGAAAAAAAACTTATCCTTAATAGTTCTTAACTATTTAAAATTCTTTGCCAAACTCCAATTAAATAAAGTTCGTTTCCTCCAAAAAACCAAAGGCAAACAACTCGACGTTGTTGGTATCACCGGATCTGCCGGGAAAAGTTCTACTCTTCTTGCTTGTGAATCTATTTTCCCAAAAAGTATTAAAGTTAAAACCAATAATGGTTGTAACTCTGAATCCGGTCTCCCATTAAGCTTTCTTGATCTAAAAATTAACGACTATACCCCCATTTCTTGGCTAAAAATTATTTTTCTTCTCCCTATAAAATATCTTACTAATTGGAAGAGATACGATGTCCTTCTTTTAGAAATGGGGGTCGATTCGGCTTCTTGGCCCAAGAACATGGATTATCTTTTGTCCATCGTTAAGCCTAATATTGGTATTTTTCTTAACGTTAGCCCTGTTCACATGCTTTGTTTTGATTCTCTTGATCAAATTGCTCAAGAGAAAGCTAAATTAGTCAATCAAGCCAAAGTTGCCATTATTAATTCTCAAGACAAATTAGTCGCCAAATATACTACCAACAAAAACATTATTGAAATTATTCCTACTAACATCAAATTTAAAGATTTCTTTCTTCCTCCTGTCTATCAAATCAGTTTTGGTGCCGCTCTCTCCTTAGCAAAACTTTTTAATCTTCCCCAAAAACAAGCCATAGAAAATATTCAAAATAATTTTTCTCTGCCTCCTTCTCGATCTTCCCTCTTAAAAGGAATCAAAGACACTACTATTATTGATAGCTCCTATAACTCTTCCCCTATTGCTTGTACCGAACTCCTTAAGTTCCTCTCTACTTTTAAAACCAAACGAATTGCCGTTTTAGGAGACATGAGAGAATTGGGCAAATCCACTCCAATTGAACACCGAAATATCTATTCTGTTGCCCTCAAATCTGCCGATATTATCATTTCTGTCGGTCCCCAAACCAAAAAATATTTTGGTCCTCAATCAAAAAAATTTACTTACTGGTGGCAAGCAGTTGATTATCTAAAAGAAACTATCCAAGGAGGTGAAACCATTTTAGTCAAAGGCTCTCAAAACACTATTTACCTAGAAGAATTAGTCAAAACCATCCTCGCTAACCCAAAAGATTACTCCCAGCTTTGTCGTCAATCCAAATGGTGGTTAAAAACAAAAAATCAGTTCCGTCAATCTATCCTTTAAATTCATGGTCTTTTTTCATTTCTCTTTCTATCAGATTTCTCAAAAAAACTGACTTTGGAATCATTCTTTTTTGCCCCACCCAATCCAAATAAGTCAAAATCTTTGGTGATACAAAAAAATTAAATCTCATATCAATCAAACTCTTGGCTTTCTTTAACGATTCCCAAATCACCTTTTCTATATTTTCCTTATTGTATTCCATCAAAATCAATTTTGGGTTACTAATTCCTTTAATAAAAATTGGGTCAGCATCAGCAGTATATAAAGCGATTACCGGCTTATTAATTTCCAATGCTTTACTGATAATATAACCCATAGACATACTGTGTCCCGAAATTTCCATAATCACAATATCTGCCTTATTAATACACTTTAATGTCTGCTCATAATTTTCTCTTTTGGTTTTCAATGGAGCTCCTCTTAAGTCAACAGTTCCGCCTTTTATCCATTTCCATACTTTATCACTGACCATCTTATGTTCCAAAGAAATCGTCTTATACATTTTTTCATAAATCTCTTTGTCTTTCCCTACCAATCTTGAAGAGGCAATGAAATATATCTGCATAACCTATATTATACTATAAATCCCTTAAATTTTGCTAACAACCCCAATTAAATGATTTTAAAATAATTATCATTGATTAAAAATTTCGAAGTAATCATTTTTTAAGAGTATCCAACGTGCACCGCACACTTGGCCGACTCTTAAAAAATCGGTTACGAGAAATTTAAATTGAAAACTTTTCCCTAAAAAAATCTATATCCATTTTTATCACCTCATCCCAAGACTGTTTTAGGTTATGATCATTCCCTTCCCTAATATCCAGGGTTACTTCTTTATTCAATTTTCTCAATCTGTTTTGCAAATCTTTTTGCCAATTTACTTCACACCATACATCCGCTGTCCCTTGGTGAATCAAAATCGGAGCCTCAATCCATTCATAAAAATTATCAATCGAATAAAGTTTACTATCATAATCTTTTTCAAAATCAGCTATTTTTTGTTTAACTATTCTCCCCCCTTCACTATCATCCATAGTCTCTAAAATACTTGCCGGAAAAGGATTAGTCATTGGCGCCCACAAAACTGTTGGATAATTTTGACCTGTTACTTCCAAAACAGAAATAGCAATCTGACCCCCATTACTATGTGACCAAATTCCGATTTTGTCTGGGTCAACATATTTTAATTTTTTAACAGATTCAATT
>CAZWZK010000039.1:0-5916 GCA_964638385.1 uncultured Gammaproteobacteria bacterium | reverse complement strand
GGTTTGCCAACAGCATTAATTTTAGGAATAGACCATTTTGTGGCGAAGAAATTGGCGGAAGAATTGGTCAATAAAGATATTAGTGTAGTTGGGGTGGGGGAATTGGTGGCTGGTTTTAGTGAGTTAAAAAACTTTGAATGGACAGCGGATTTAGAATCAATTGAAGGAGAGTTTAATTATGTGTTTGATTTTGATGGTGACCGGGAAGATTGGGCAAAAATAAAAGGGGAAAAGTTTACCTTAATTTCGGTGGATAATGAATCTAGAAATAGTTATTTGAGTCGAGAGGCAGCGGTTTTGGATAAGGACTGGAGAATTGTCGATGCCAGAGGGGTATATGGAGAAAAAATGGGGGAGACGGGATTTTTAGCGAAGGCAATCAAACAGGCGGTATTGAATAAGAACTTGGAACTGCCTAGTCCAAATGAGGAAGTGAGGTTGTTAGCAGTTTCGGATTTGGTGGAGGCAATTTTGAGGGCTTGTTTTTTGTCGGGGACAAGCAGGGAATATTTTTTGGTTTTAGGGAAAGAAATAACCTTTGAAAACTTAGCTAAAGTTTTGATGGATAAAGCCAAGATGACGAGATTTAAAGTGATGGAGAAAGATCTTTTGATAGATTTGGGGAATAAAAAACTGGCCGAAGTGACCGAAAAACAATTAAGATGGAAAGCAGTAGTTGATTTTTCTGAAGGGATAGAAGAAACATTGCAGTATTTTTTTTCGATGGTTGATGAAGAAAACCGACAAAAGAAGAAAGATAAAACACAAGAGGTAATTAAGAAACCAATTATAGAAAAAGCTAATAAAAGGGTTTTTGATGTGGTGGTGGAAAGTGAGTCAGAAATTAAAATTAATGAAGCAAAAGTAGAAGAAGATAAAATTATTGATGTAGTAGAAGAAGTAATTGAGACTGAAACACCGAAATTGATGGTTTATAAAAATGAAGAAGAAAAGGAGACTGAAGAGGATGTTTTTGAAATCCAAAGTTTAATTAAGGATAAATTAGAAAAAAAACCAAAAGAGAGCGATTGGATTGAAGAGGAAAGTGAAGATTTTGTTGAATTATCACCAAAAGAATCAATAAAAGAAGTAGAGAAAGTTGATAAACAAGAAGTTTTTTTGGGAGAGAAGAAAAAGAAAAAAAGCTTTAGATTTTGGTGGGTAGGTTTAGTATTGTTATTGTTAATTTCATTAATGGAGCCGATAAAATGGGGGTGGGTAACCTGGAAGACGGTTGGGGATATAAAAAATATTCCAGAGATGATAAAGAATAAAAAGTATAACCAGGTAGAGAAATTAACAGAAACAAGAATAGAGGGTTTAATGAAAATCGATGACAATATTAGTGAGTGGGGATTAAATAGGTTTGAAACAATGAGAAATTATCAGACAGGTTTGAAGGTGTTAGTCGATTTTTTGACCCTAGAAAAAGCTTTGCCTGGGTTAGCTAAATCGGCTGATGGGATAAATGAGGCTATTTTTCACGACAAAGAAATTGATTGGAATGAAGAATTA
The DNA here is from genome assembly GCA_964638385.1 of uncultured Gammaproteobacteria bacterium. Taxonomy (GTDB): domain Bacteria; phylum Patescibacteriota; class Microgenomatia; order UBA12405; family UBA12405; genus WARW01. The sequence goes on along the minus strand of CAZWZK010000039.1, from coordinate 4,401 downwards.
CTTAATCTAGAGAAGGGTTTGATGGAGACGGAAAATAATATGGGGATATTACAGGCGAGATTGTCGGGTGATTATAACTGGTTGCCAGTAAATTGGAGAATGACTTTGCAAAAGGAATTGAAGGTAATTGATGAAACAAAACAACAAATAGGACTAGGAAAGACAGTAATAAAAATTTTGCCGGAGTTGTTGGGTTTAGATGGGGTAGAGAGGACATATATGGTTTTGCTTCAAAACGAATCAGAGTTGAGACCGACAGGTGGTTTTATAGGTAGTTATGGTTTACTTAATTTTAAAAAAGGTAAATTAAAGAGTTTTGAAATAAAGGATATTTATGAGGCAGATGGTCAATTAAAAGGCCATGTGGAACCGCCTTGGGAGATAAAAACTCATTTAAATGAGGCAAATTGGTATATGAGGGATGCAAATTGGAATGCGGATTTTGTTAAAGCAAGTGCAGACATTCAATGGTTTTTGGAGAAAGAAGTGGGAGGAAAAGTTAATGGAGTAATAGGAATTGATTTGGCGGCAGCGAAGTCGATTTTGAGGGCAACTGGGGGAATTTATGTACCTGATTTTAAAGAGACAATTGATGAAAATAATCTTTATGAACAAGCAGAGTTTTATGCAGAGACAAAATTTTTTCCAGGTTCAGTTCAGAAGGCAAGTTTCTTGGGAGCATTGGGAAAGCAATTGTTTGAAGAGATTAAAAATTTGAAAACAGATAAGAGTTTGGTTTTGGTTCAATCTTTAGTTGATCTGTTGGAGAAAAATGAGATTCAAATGTCTTTAAATAACAAAGAGGCAGCAAAAATTTTAACTGATTTGGGATGGGATGGGAGAATTTACAATGGAAAGTGTGTAGGGGAAAATTGTATTGCGGATTACTGGTATGTGGTGGAAGCTAATTTAGGAGTAAATAAGGCAAATTATTTTTTGAGGAGGAACATAGAAGAGGCAGTGGATATTTCTGGAACATCAATAAATAGAGTTTTAAAAATTAATTATGAAAATACAGCTAAGAACAGTAATTGGCCAGGAGGGGATTATAAAAACTACATAAGGCTTTATTTGCCAAAAGAAGTTAATTTATCACAAATTAGTGTAATGGATGGGTATGATACTTCGATTAAAAAAGTTTATAACAGCGATGAAATAACCATAAAAGAAGTTGACGGTAAAAAAGAGGTAGGGTTTTTGGTAACAGTACCAGTACTTAAAAAAAGAATCGTGGAAGTAAGATATTCGAGTGTGGTTAATTTTGGGGACAAAAAAGAATTTACTTATATGAAGTATATTCAAAAACAACCTGGAACAGGTGAAACCGGAGTTGTGAGTCTGATGTCTTTTGGAGAGGAGTGGCAGCCAATACAAGTGGAACCAACAGCGAGTTTGGTGGGAGGAAAATTGTTGTTTAATATGAAATTGGACAAGGATATTAAGATGGGAGTGGTGTTGGGGAGGTAGATTGATTAAAAATCAGCTTGATAACATTTTTGCAGTGCTCGCATCCTTCGCCAGAAGGCCTCAGCGGCTTGCGCGCTGAAAAATATTATCTTCGCTAATTTTGTGACCATTTTTAATTTTATGGTAAATTAGGTTTATATGAAAAAAGTGGTGGAGGATTTTGTCTGTGAAGTTTGTGGACAATTTGTAAAAGGTGATGGGACAACTGATCATTGTCCAAAGTGTTTATGGGCAAAGCATGTTGATGAAGAAGTCCCTGGAGATAGGGCGAGTATGTGTAAAGGGTTAATGAGACCAATGAGAAGCGAATATCGAAATGGAGTTTTTAGAATTTATTATAAGTGTGAGAGATGTAATCATGAGTTTTGGGTCAGAGAAGGAGAGGGGGATGATCGAGATTTGTTGATAGATTTGACTAAATACTAGGTTTTTTGGCTCGATAACATTTTTGCCGTGCCCAGGCTCTTCGGTAGCACACCTTGAATGTTCCGCGCGGAAAAATATTATCTTTGCCAATTTTACTGATAAATAATTACTTAGATGTACGTTGCGGAATAAAAACGGTTTATATGCGGAGATTTGATTTTAGCTTGGATGGTATAATGGGAACATGAAAATGTTTGAAAATTTAATTAAAAAAATAAATCCTAAAAAAAAGCAGAATAAAGATAAAAAACTCGAAGGTAAGGTAAAAAATCAAAATAAAAAAACAGTTATTGAAGATGAATTTTTGAAGAACTTGCCACCTGGAGTAAAGATAAAAAAAATAGAAATAGGGCCAAAACAAATAATTAAATGGTTCATTTATTTGGTATTGTTTTTTTGGTTAGTCTCGATGCTAGGGCAGTTTTTGGAAAACAGTGGAGTGTCTCAGGTACCTATTTCTGAATTGGTTAGTGCGGCTAAGAAAGAAGAAATTTCTAAATTAGTAGTGTCTGACAATGAGATTGTGGCTGAATTGAAAAATGAACAAAAAATATTAGTAACAACTAAAGAACCATCGATTTCTTTGGTAGAGATATTACAAAAAGAAGGAGTAGATCTGACTAAAATGGAGCTGAAGGTAGACAATAGACAGGGTTGGAAAATGATGGGAGAAATATTGAGTTTGGTGTTAACAATTGGTTTGCCAGTATTGTTGATTTTGTGGTTATTTAAAAAACAAAGTGGGGGAAATGGAGGAATGTTTGGGTTTGGAAAATCGACAGCCAAACTTTTTATTAAAGGAAAACAAAATACTTCTTTTAAAGATGTGGCTGGGGTAAAAGAAGCAAAAGATGATTTAATGGAAATTGTGGATTTTTTGAAACATCCAGAGAAGTACCATAAGATGGGAGCTAGAGCACCAAAAGGAGTATTGTTGGTAGGACCAAGTGGTGTAGGTAAAACTTTATTGGCTAAAGCAGTGGCAGGAGAAGCCGATGTGCCTTTTTATTCAATGGCAGGATCGGAGTTTATGGAAATGTTGGTAGGAGTGGGAGCTTCACGAGTTCGTGATTTATTTGGAACCGCTAAAAAATCAGGTAAGGCAATTATTTTTATTGATGAAATTGATGCAATTGGTCGAATTAGAGGTGGAATGGATGGAGGACATGGAGAAAGAGAACAAACATTAAATCAAATTTTGGTAGAGATGGATGGATTTGAGGCGAATACAGCAATAGTAGTATTGGCAGCAACTAACAGAGGTGATTTACTTGATCCAGCGTTATTGCGACCAGGCCGGTTTGATCGAAGGGTAGTATTGGAATTACCAGATTTGGAGGCGAGAAAGGATATTTTGGGAATCCATGCTAAAGGTAAACCATTTACTGATAATGTGAACTGGGAGGCGGTGGCTAAGAGTACTGTAGGTTTTTCTGGAGCTGATTTGGAAAACATGCTAAACGAGGCAGCAATTGGGGCAGCTAGAAATAATAAAGATAAAATTGATATGAAGGATATTGATGATGCTTCATTGAAAGTGAAACTGGGAGCGGAAAAACGTCGAAGTCAAAGTGATGAGGATAAGTTGATGACAGCTTATCATGAGGCAGGACATGCAATTGTTAATTACATGGAAGATTTGGATCCGGTGTCTAAAATTTCAATTATTTCAAGAGGAATGGCGTTGGGATTTACCCTAGTTCCACCACAAAAAGATATTATTCATCACACTAAAAGTAAGTTGATAAAACAAATGGCAATGGCAATGGGTGGACGAGCAGCAGAGGAAATTATTTTTGGTGACATTACCACGGGTGCATCGAGCGACATTTCGCATGCGACCAATATTGCTCGGGATATGGTGGTGGAGTGGGGAATGAGTGATTTGGGACCAATTAACTTAGGACCACAAATTGATGTCAATGATTTTGGTAAAGCCTATATGGAACCGTCAAAAATTTCTGACAAAATGCAATCGGCAGTCGATGATGAAATCAGAAAATTAATAACCCAGGCTTTTGAAGAAGCTAAAAAAGTATTAAATAAAAATAAGAAAAAACTGGAAGAATTGGCTAAAAAATTAGTAGATAAAGAAAGTTTGGACCAAGAAGAATTTGAAGAATTAATGAAATAGACAGCTTGAAATTTATGCTATGATGAGATTATGAATCTGGTAGCATGGCATTATTTGAGAGGATGGAAATGGTATTGGCGACGAGTATTTTTTTATGTCAGAAAAATATTTCATTTCTTCTCATTTAGTATTTTATTAAGAACCTTATTTTCTCCATGGAAAAGGTTGACGGTGGTAACGGAAAGTAGAGGCTTTGATATTAAGAAGTTTTTTGAGGATCTATCGTTTAATGCGATATCAGTGACAATAGGTTTGATTGTAAGATTGGCTTTAATATTTTTCTGTTTGATAACAACAATTATTTATCTAATACTATCGGTAATATTTTTTGTGGTTTGGTGGTTGGTGCCTTTTTTGGGTTGGGAATATTATAA
>CAZWZK010000038.1:0-6831 GCA_964638385.1 uncultured Gammaproteobacteria bacterium | reverse complement strand
AATTTAGCGAGCAGGTATTTAATGAATGGCCAGAAATAGTTAAGAAAATAAATACCGAGAAGGGCAGTAATTACGGTGGAGTAGTTTTGGATTTAAGAAATAACCCTGGTGGTTATTTGCAGGCGAGTGTATTGGTGGCCTCTGATTTTATAAAGGAAGGTGTGGTGGTAAAACAAGAATCTAGTGATGGTAAGGTGGAAACTTACAATGTAGATAAAACTGCTGGTGGTTTGTTGGATGATAAAATGGTGGTTTTGATTAATGGAGGAAGTGCTTCGGCTTCTGAAATTTTGGCTGGGGCTTTGAAAGATTATAATCGGGCAAAATTGGTTGGAGTAAAGTCTTTTGGAAAGGGAACAGTCCAACAAACTGAGGAATTTAAGGATGGAAGTGGTCTCCATGTAACTATTGCCAGATGGTTGTTGCCAAATGGTAAAAATATTCATGGAAATGGGATTGACCCAGATGTGGAAATAAAAGCAGGAGATAATCCAGATGAAGATTTGCAGCTAAATAAGGCGATAGAAACGTTGTTGAAATAATTGTATTTTTTTATTAAATTACTTTAATTAGTGGTTTAATTAAATTATGAAATCAAGAAAAATTAAATCAATATTACTTTTGTTGGTAGTTGTTTTGTCGTTGGGGATTGGTGGAGTCGGTGGTTTGGTGTTGGGAAGAAAATTTTTACCTAAAGATTTGTTGATTCAAAATAAAGTTGAAGTGGTAGATGAGGAATCGGTGGTGACAAGGGTGGTAGAAAAATCAACCCCAAGCGTAGTGACTGTGTCAATAAACAAAGAAGTGACAACAAACTCTTTTGATGCGTTTAAACAGCTTTTTGGGATAGCTCAACAACCAGTTGAAGTACAAAAAATAGAGAGAGATATTGGGACGGGTTTTATTATAAGTAGTGATGGATTGGTTGTAACGAATAAACATGTGGTATCGGATACTTTAGCAAAATATAAAGTAGTAATTGATAAAGATGAGACGGTAGAGGTGGTCAATATTTATCGTGATCCAATAAGTGATTTAGCAATACTAAAAGTAGATAAAACAGGTTTAACTCCGGTAGATATGGGTGATTCAGATCAACTTAAAGTTGGTCAAACGGTGATCGCAATTGGGACGGCATTGGGAGAGTTTCGATCAACAGTAACCAAAGGAGTAGTTTCTGGTTTAGGGAGAGGAATTACTGCTGGCGATTACACCACAGGGATAGAAAAACTAGAAGATGTAATTCAAACAGATGCAGCCATAAATCCAGGAAACTCTGGCGGTCCGTTGTTTGATTCTTCTGGAAAAGTGGTAGGAGTGAATGTAGCGACATCGCAAAATGGTCAGAGTATTGGTTTTGCATTGCCGATAAATTTAGTTAAGTCGAGTGTAGATAATTTTAGAAAAACTGGTGAATTTGACCGACCTTATTTTGGGGTAGCTTATCAAATGATTACTAAGCAAGCAGCTTTACTTAACGAAGTTCCTGTTGGGGCTTATATTCAGACAGTACTAAAAGACAGTCCAGCGGAAAAGGCAGGTATAAAGGTTGGGGATATTATTACTGAAATTGACGGTAAAAAATTAGCTGATACTGAGGATGCTTCAATTGCTGGTATGGTGAATCAGAAAAAAATAGGGGATAGCCTTAAAGTGAAATATTTTAGAGATAAAACTGAGACAGAAGTTGAGGTGAAGTTAGAGAAGAAGAGCAATTAGTTTTTATTTTCTTCAATAGGTTGGTCAAGAACAGTGAGTTCTAAAAGTAAATCGTCTAAATATCCAGCCATGATTTCATCTAGATTGTTGAATGATTTTTCGATACGATGGTCTTTTATTTGATTGCGAGGATAATTGTAAGTGCGGATTTTGTCAGCCCGAGTAGATTGGCTAATATTAGAACGACCACCAGCAACTTGAGCAGCTCTTTTTTCTTCTTCTAATTGCCATAATTTGTTTTTGAGTAGCTCTAGGGCTATTTCTCGATTTTGTTGTTGATAACGTTCAGTACGAACATCAAACATTAAACCAGTAGGTTTGTGGACTAAATGAATAGCCGTGGAAACTTTGTTGACATTTTGGCCACCATTACCACCGGCACGACAAGCAGTGATAACAACATCGTCCATACTAAAATTAACTTCTTTAGAATCAATTTTTGGCATAACAGCAATAGAAGCAGTAGATGTTTGAATTCGGCCACGCTTTTCGGTTTCTGGAATTCTTTGAACACGATGAGTACCAGCTTCGTATTTTAATTGATTGTAAGAGTCAATGCCAGATATTTGGATAACAAAACCATCGATTTGACTGACTTTCCAGTTAACTTTATTAGCATAACGAATATACATGTTCATTAGGTCTTGGGCCCAAAGAGTAGCCTCTTGACCGCCAGGACCTGGATGAAATTCCATGATAGCGATATTAGGGTTAATTGTTGGCATACTTAAGTTTAAAGTAGAAAGTTGTAAAGTTTATAAAGTGAATATGTTAAATAAAATAAAAACCGCCAAATTTTAAAAAATTGAAGCGGTTTTTAAAGTAGCTAGTTTGATTTTTTAGCAGCTTTTTTTGAAGCTTTTGCTTCAGTATTAGCCTTACCTTTGGCCATTTTTTCGTTAAATTTATCAATTCTTCCTTTAATGTCAACGAATTTTTGTTGACCAGTGAAGAATGGGTGACATTTTGAACAAACGTCAACATCAATTTTGGCTGAGGTTGAACCAGTAGTGAATTTATTGCCGCAAGCACAGCTGACTTGGCAATCAGAATAGTATTGTGGATGGATTCCTTGTTTCATAGGGTTTATTGTATCAGATTTCTTTATAAATTGAAACTTTTCTTTTCTAAATTTATATTATTTAATTTGACTAATCAACTCTTCAAAAGAAACTATTGTTTGTTCAGAATTTTCAAGTTTTTTTAGAGTAATTTGATTATTGGCTACTTCATTAGTGCCAATAATGGCTAAATAAGGAATATTAAGAGATAGGGCATATTTTATTTGTTTGCCTAGTTTGTCATTGTCGGGATAAATAATACTAGAAATATTTTCCTGACGAAGTTTAGTGGTCAATTCTAGGATTTCTTTTTGAGTTTCACCCCCGAGGTTGGCGATTAAAATTTTAGTAGTAGATTTATTTTCTTTTGGTAAAAGATCTAAAGTTTGGATAACATCAACAACTCTTTCAAATCCAAATGAGAAACCAACAGCAGGTACTTGGGGTCCACCTAGAGTCGAAACTAAGTTGTCATATCGACCGCCACCTCCAATGGCTCCAATTTTTGGCTCAGTGACAGCAACTTCAAAAATAGTACCAGTGTAATAGTCACAGCCGCGGACTAAAGTTGGATCAAAGATGAAGGCGGTTTGGGGTACACCAAGGCCATTTAAAAGATTTAAAACTTGTTTTAAGTTTTCATCTGGTTGAGCTTGTCTGATATATTTGAAAACTTGGTCTATTTGAGTATCACTAAGGCCTTTGGAGATGAGCTCATCTTTTACTCCATTATCACCAATTTTGTCTAATTTATCGAGAGATTGAAGTACTGAATTTTGGCGCTCATTAATACCACTTTGAGATAAAATTGAGGATAAGACAGTACGGCTATTAATTTTAATAATAGCGTTTTTAAAACCTAATTTTTGAACACCTTGATAAATAACAGAAATTATTTCAGCATCAGCAATGGGGGAGCTGGTACCAAAAATATCTATATCACATTGGACAAATTCTCGATAGCGGCCTTTTTGAGTATTTTCGGCACGCCAAACTGGTTGAATTTGATAACGGCGAAAAGGTAACGATAATTGATTATTATAGATAGCTAAAACTTTGGAAGTGGGGACGGTTAAATCATAGCGGAGGCCGATTTCTCGATCACCATTATCTTTGAAAAAATAACCTAATTTATCATCAGTTTCGCTACCATATTTACCTTTGAGAACAGAAGAATACTCTAAGGCTGGGGTTTCCAATGGTTGAAAGCCGCACGTTTCAAAAAGACTAGTTAAAGTATTTTTGACATAATTTCTGATATACATATCAGATGGTAAGAAATCCCTAAAACCCTTTAGAGTTTGAGATTTAATATTTGATTGATTCATAGTTGAATTTTAACATTTAAATGGTTTGGGCTTGATATTTATTATTAACTGAATCAAAAAATAGTTTTTTGATTCTAATTGGATCAACCCCAGTGATTACCTGACTATTGTTTGGACTTTTTTGTTTGATTAAAGTTTGTCCGGTAGAGTTGACTGAGACAAAATTATTTTCAGTTTTAAAAAGTTTTGGATTAATAGCGTAGGTGATGGCTAAGACATCATACATAACTCCACCTTTAAACCCGCCGTATTTTTTATCATACTGGTAATAGTTGATATATGAATTAACGATTTTTTTAAAACTATTACTAATATTAGTGTTTTTAAGTTGATTAAATTCATTTAAAGTAAACACTACCTGGCGACAAATATTGATTGGAATGAGGACCTTTGGGGTGGAAAATTCTAGAATTATTTTTAGTGCCAAAGGGTCGTTGTAAACGTTAAATTCAGCTTTTGGAGTGATGTTACCTTTTTGGTTAAAAACACCACCAAGAATGATTATTTGATTAATTTTAGAAATTAAATCAGGACGAATTATTCCTAATAAAGCTAAGTTAGTACTTGGTCCAAGACAAATAATGTTAAAACTTTTCGTTGGGTTTTGCGATAATGAATTGATCAAGAACTGGATAGCAGATGTTTTTTTGGACTTTGTTTTTAAATTAACACCAAAACCTCCAAGACCATTAGACCCATGTGATTTAGCAAACACGGGTTTTTTATTTAATGGGAGGCTGGCGCCTTGATAAACAGGGATATTGGAGTTTAATACTTGAAGAATGCTGAGAGTATTCTTGGTGGTATTTTTGATATTTGAATTACCGTAAGTAGTAGTAATTCCAATGATATTTAATTTTGAAGATATAGCCAAAAGGATAGCTAATGCATCGTCTACGCCAGGGTCAGTATCAATGATTATTTGTTTCATAATTAGTAGGATATTAAAGAAATATCTGTTGGTTTTTTAATTAATAAAGTTTTAAAACCTAGATCAGCGGCGGGTTGAATATCGGTATCTTGTTGATCTCCGATTGAGGTGATATTTTGTGGTAGATAAAGTCTAGAAATTTTTTGAAAGATTTCTTTTTTAAATTTAAAATCTTCACCTGAATAAATAGTTTCAAACTTATCTTTGATTCCTAAATAACTAATCACTTGATTAATCCAAATCATAGGAGAAGAAGATAAAAGAATTAATTTAACTTGTGGGGGAATATTCAAGATAGTTTCTATTGATTTTTGATAGTCCTTTACTATGTTTTTAGGATTGATATTCCAGACATTATTAAAATAATCTTTTCGACTAATCTGATACCTGTTAGATAAAAATTGACTAGCGCCGACTGGGTCAGAAATAGCCTGTTTGAATATTTCTATGGCTTGATTTGTTGAAATATCTTCTTTTTGGCAAATAAAATTAATAATGTTTTGATTAACAGTAGACTCTAAGGTTGATCCAGAATATCCGTTATTTTTACCATCAAGTTGGTATAAAGTCCCATCCATGTCAAAAATCATTACTTGTCGTGTTGCTTCTGATTCTACAATTTGAGAACATCGGTCTAAATAATCAGTCACGTTAAACTTTATATTTATAGGGATATTACGTTTTCGACTATATGGAAGAGGGAGACCACGGTTTATTAGATCTTTAAAAGTAATTTTTCTGCCAAGAATATTTTCCCAGTTTAGGGCTAATTCTTTTTGAGCCCTTATCAAATTAAGACTGATCCCAAAAAGATTTTGATTGTCAAGGCTAGCTGATTCACCATCGCTCCATGGGTAGATATAAGGCTCGGATAGTGCAATTCGGTTGGATTTGCTAATACTTATAACTCGTCCACCGAGAAAACTGACATCTCGGAGATCAATCCAATCCATAAGATTAGCAACTGGTTCAAGATCACCGATAAAACCTACAGATTCAATATTCTCGTCTTTTACCCCGATTTGCTCCAAAAGTTTTTTGGCAGCTTTAATGGTTCCGCCGGTAAATAAACCATCATCGGCCAAAATTATTCTTCTTTTTTCAATATCAGGAATTTGACTGGCGATTTTTTCTAATTGTATTCTAAAGTCAGAAAACCCTTGACGAGGGATTTTGACCCCATCAGCTTTTCGACTAATACCAAAACGAAAGAAGCGGTCTTGATATTTTGGGTCAGTTTTAAATTGGGTTAAAAGACATCTATCTAAGCAAACGCAGATACAATCATCATCTTGTGATAGTTTTTTTATAATTTTTTTTTCGAGAGCTTGGTTAATGTCATCTTCTGGATAGGCTCTAATTTCAATTTTTTCTACTGGTTGAAGATTTTGTCGAAAAATATCAACAACTGATTCAAAATAATCATTAGCTATCTTTTGAGGGAAATTGCCAATTTTATCTTGAATGCCAATAGTATCTTGAGTAATAACATAATTTTGTTTTTCTTGATTCATAGTTTTTATTTTTAATTGATTAAATCCCGATAAATCGGGATCGTGTAAATAGGCAAATTTTATTCACTTTGTTTTAAAATTAGACCTATTTAAACGAAAATCCCCGCGGGGAAGCGGGGATTTGATTAATAATAAAAAGATTTTCAGGCGGCCAAAAACCCCGCGGTTTTGACAGCCACGGTATGGCAATGGTTTTTAATAAATTTAATTTTATTTTTCATATTTTTTGGGTTGCCGTCATTAAAATCATGACGGACTTATGGGGTGGTATATCGGAC
>CAZWZK010000037.1:0-7667 GCA_964638385.1 uncultured Gammaproteobacteria bacterium | reverse complement strand
CATAACCAAAACAAATACCAACAATATTCTTATCTTATTCATTTTTTAGGATATATATTTATTACCTTAAACATATACCAAAAACTGTCTAACTACAACTACCTAATTACTGCTTAAAGCTACAACCTCACCCATACTTCCAACTTCCCTAAAACTTTCAAATCCGATTGGATCAATTAAGTCCAATATTAATTGCAATTGACGCATAGTCCAGGGACTTTCGGTTGATAATCCAAAATTACCTGCAAAAGTTTCAGCCACACCAGCAAAATCTTCAGCATACATCACATACCTTTTATCAAAACCACTCATCGACTCTGCCACATAAGTTGTCATTAATGATTTAACTACTTCCACATTACCTAAAACATCATAACCGGTTGAATTCAACCCTAAAGCCTTAACTAATTGATAGTAGGCAATCCCGTAGCTTTCTACAAATAAATCTCTAATAAAATGATTTCTCAAATTTTCGTCCGGAATATCTTTAGTGTTTTCTTCATTTTTGTTTGGTGAAATCACTCCCCATTCGGTTAACAAAACCGAACCAGCACCTCTCTCTGGATCAGTCACTGTAGTAAACAACACACAAAACCCATTATTACACACACTTTCTAAAGCATCCGGAGCCCCATTATCCTCATACCAGTCAATTGCTGCCTTAAAAGCCTTTTTCATCCTGTCTGTCATATTTACTTGCCATACTACCGGTTTACCATCTTCATCATAAAAAACATCTTCATTCTCGTCCCCCAAACAAAAACTAATAATTTCCTCGCGGGAAAGATAATTTTGGAATTTATCATATCTATCCGTATTTTTCATGTCCCTAGAATTATCCCAAGCATAAAGCATCTTAGCCCCAAAGACTATTCTGTCTTCATTCTCACAGCCTAATTCTCTCAATTCTTGTTCATAAGGTCCAAATGTCTGTTCCTTCCATACCTCAAAGATATTTTTAACTTTTTCAGTCGGTATCGGTGTTGGTTCTGGCCCCTCAAAATTCATAATCTCAGCCACTGTCTGTTGTCTATATTCATCAGTGACCATAGTCGGATCAGGTGTCACTTCTCCAGCATTCTGACTCTCCATTTCTCCTGGAGTCACTACCGCTGTTGGTGGAGTAAGATCCACTTCAGCATCAGATGAAGCACTAGCCACTATTGGACTTAGCGAAAAAGCGGCAATTCCCGCAGCTACCCAAGCCTTGGCCCTCTTAATAGTTTTCGCATCTGTCAATCTCTCCCAAAAGTTTCTCTTCGGTTCTACTTTCTTAGGAATATTTTCTGGGAAAGGTATTACATTTTCTTTATAAAAACTATCTGCTTCATTGCTAATATCCTGCTCTACTCTTTTAATCTCTTTTGCCGTATCTACACCAGAAGATCTAGCCACTAACACATCTACCGCCTCCATTGAGGAACTATCTACACTAACTGGGCTGTCTTCTTTAATTCCATCAGGTTGTTTGGTTAATTCCAAACTTTTATCTGGTAAATCAAAGTTTTCGGGCAAGTCTCTTTCTGTCATTTATTTTAAGTTTTAATGAAAACCTATAATATGGTAATGAATTATATGTTTTCCTAGCTAAAATGTCAATATTTTACCTATCTTATAGTAATATATACACACCAAATACATACCCAAATTCCATCACCAATAATTACTGAATTTAAATCGAAATATAAATACTATTCCTAATTAATTAAAAGCAGGGGATAAACACCACTAATTTTACCTTCAAAAAAAACAAGAAAAATATCAATATTTTTAGTCTTTTATTAACTCAACTATCAGTCCATTCTCTGCTATATTTTTATAAGGAATATCAAGTCCTCCCGTCGTTGCCTTAAAAAAACCATAATCATTATTTTCGTTGGCAAACGAGTCTCCTCCGTCAAGAAGATTTTTTGTCAATACTTTGTTTTCATTTTCCACCCCCACCAAAAAAATCTTATCTTTTGATAAACCATATATTTTTTTTGCCAATAGTCCGCAAATTGTTGTTTGGAATTTCTTTCTGTCACCTTTATTATTAATAAAAGTTACAAAAATATCCTTGGCATAATTTAAATATTCATCTTCTTTATTAGAATTTTCATAAATATCAAGACTAGAATATCCCGCCAAACACAAATTTTCTGCCACTACTTCATCTTTTTCTTTATCCAAAATATCTTTCATTTTTTCTAAGTGTTTTTTTGCCAAATCAAGATAGGTTTTATCTTCAGACCACAGATATCTATAGACCAAATCAGTCGCAATTCCAAAATAATTATCAAAACCGCGAACCACCAAATGATAACCATTCCAAGTTTTCCAAATAACCACTCCACTATCCAATTTTTCAATTCTTGAAGACAAAACTTTTTGATAATCAGACATTTCTTCTGGACTTAAAAAACTTGTGTTAAGACACAACTTTTTTAACTTTTCTTTCTGTCCATCGTCTAAATACCCGCTTTGAGCCATTTCATAGGTAATCTTACAAATCCAAAGACTGTCTTTGAGATTATCATTTTTATACTTCTCATAAAACAAATCTATATCTTTCTTAACTATTACTAAATCTTTAGGGTCTTTAGTTTGTTTATAAAAATTCAATCTAGCCCAAGTAGCAATTAACCCGTCTTTATTACCTTCTTCATTGTCCCAAATTGTATTGCAAGTCTTTAACTCGAAATCACATCCTCGTTCCAAAATATACCAATCATCTTCATTTCTTTGTTGATCAATCCAATCCAAAGTTTTTCTGGCTATCTCACTGTAATTTGTCCTGGTTATTTTTATCTCTTCAGTTTTATTAGTCACTGTTTTCTTTGTAAACCTTTCCTTATTTTTATTTAAAAAAACTAATCCAATCACGATTGTTATCAAAAAACACATGCCTGTCAACAACACCGGTAAACTTATTTTCTTTAGCATAAATTAATCATATCTAAAAAAAGTAGGGGATACAAACAAATTTTTAATCTCTGACTGTTATTGTCGTCGTAAAATTCTGATTCGAGCTCACCCCACCAGTAGTTGTTCCTATTCCAAAGTTAAACACTACATTAACTACCTTTCCTGCACTATCAAGTTGGCAAACTACAAAACTACCACAATCAGTAACATTAACTTCATTATTATTAAGTACAGCTGAATTTGAAGCAATCTTATTCCCTGATTTATTACAACTCAAAGTTGTGGTTTTTTTGTCGCCAGAGTTAATTATCTGTATTGATAAATTATCAGCACTACAAGTAATATCTTCACTCAAGCTATTTAATACATTTTTTCTCAACTGAGATACTATCCAAGTACTGTTTTCAATTATTTTATTATTTGTTTTTGTCCTATCTTGAGCTTTAAAAGTCCCCAAAATCATACCGACTACTGATGTCATAATCAAACCCACCGAAGCTACTACTACTACCAACTCGATCAAAGTAAAACCAAAATTATTATTTTTATTCACCAATTAATTCTACTCATTATTAATGAATATCACAAACTTTGATATGTATATCTATTTTAGGAACAACAAAAGACAAGACTATATTTTTTTTGAAAAAAACCTCTTGACCGTCAAGCTTTGATTATCACCCCAATTAACAGTAATATTTGCATTTGCACATTCATTTACTGTCGTACTACAACCACTTCCAGTTACTAGTTCAAAATCAATTGTATAAGTATAACCATCGTAACCAGTCAAAGTCTGTCCACTTGTTATATCGTTTAAAATCCAAAAATTATCTGGGTCAGTTTTTTTTCGACTTAACTGATTTTCAATAATTACTTCAGTCATTTCACTGGCCTTTTTTCTTTGACCTGCCAATGTTTTTAAACTAGTCGTTTTAACAATCAACGACACCACCCCAGTGATTACCAACACCATCACTCCTACCGAAAATATCACTTCCACTAAACTCTGGCCTTTTTCAGTTATCATTACTAATCATTCCTAAATCATTAATTCTAAAAGAGTTACTATTAGTTCCATCAGTCAATACCACTCTCACTGGACCAGTAATAAACCCACCTGATGAATTGAGTAGCCTTCCAGTAACACCATCAAAACCAAAAGAAGTAATTGAAGTCATATTATCAAACAAAGAAATCGTCACACTTCCATCTATATCCATTATTTTAGAGAAGTAAGGAGAAGTGTTAATTACAGTTCCAACATTATTCAAAGCCACCACCGTAATCGTTTTTCCCGAAATACTAACCCTAACATAATCCAGATTACTAGATTTGTCCGGCAACTGATTAGTTATCGCCAAGTTCTTTGCAGACTTTATCTGAGACAAAACCTCATCTCTCGCTGTCACTACTTTTCTTGATTGAGTAAAGTTATTAATCGAATATGATCCAATCCCAGCCAAAACCATTACCACTGTTACTGTTACCATTAACTCAATTAAACTAAAACCAAAATTATTTTTTTTCACTGATTTAATTCTACCCGTCATTATCTTCAGTGTCTAATCTTTCTTATGGATTTCTTACTTTGTAGTACCCAGCATATCCTGCTGGTAATCCACTACAGTTTGATACATCACTAGTAGTCGATCCTACGTCTTCAACAAATGCACAAATTCGATAAGTATAATTAGTTTCTCTGGTATAAGAATAAATATTCCCTGTTTTTGGGTCTATCGGAGATCTATCCAAAAATCCGGCAGTAACTAAAGCGTTAATTCCTGTTGAGCCAGATGGAGGATAAGTTGTTCCAATTTGCTTAGCAGCCTCCAATGCCATTCTAATTTTTTCCAAATCAGATGTTCTTCTAGCATCTCTTGTCTTTCTATTTAATCCTCCAAAGCTAACTACTGCTACTGCTGTCAATACAGCGATAATTGAAATACTCACCAACAACTCAAACAACGTAAACCCTCTACTTTTTAAAATATTTTGTTTTTTAGTTTTATTTTTTTTATTAGACATTAGAAATTAGATATTAGAAATTTTAATTTATTGTTGGTTTTTAACACAAAAATGACAACTGCCTAAAATTTTGCAGTTATTAACAGCCGCATCACCAAAAATACAACCAGATCCATTAGAATTACCATATTTATCATTTTCTACTTTTGCACAGATACAATAAGCAGAATTACTCATAGTATTAATCGTATAAGGAACAGTCGCACCAACATTAGATCTTGGGTCAGTAGGAAATTTATCTAAAATCACCTGAGACCCCGGACCAGTCCACCCAACAGATACTGAAGTTGGGTATTTACTCCCATTCAATAAATAAAACTGTTCCGCCGCATTTTGAACTGCTTTTAAATCTGAAATTCTTCGTTGATCTCGACCACTCTTTTGAGCCGAAGAAAAATTAACCACCAAAATAACTCCCAAAATGGCAATTATTGACACTGTAATTAATAACTCTACCAATGTAAACCCGTTTTGTTTTAAGACTTCTCCCTTTTTTAAGGGGAGATGTCCGAAGGACAAAGAGGTTTGTTTTTTATTATTTATTTTTTTCATTTGTTTTTCTACGATCTACAACCTAAAAACTAGTTTACGGTAGGGGGTTAGTAATACTCGCATTTGAGCTAGTAATAACATAAATACAAGATTTGCCATCATCAGGAATAGTATAATAATTACGATTCAGAGAAGTTGCATTTTCTCCATCAATGTCTTTTACGCAATCAATATCTTCTTCATTCTCTAAATTAGCATAAAGTCTGAATGACTTTAATGTTTCTGAAACCTCATAAGAAAACCGGGTTACCACATTAGATGTTTCTTTTGGAACTTTTTTCATATAAACAACCGTGTTTGTTGGAGTAACTACTGTCGAAAACTCACCCTCAGACAAAATTAAACCGTTAATATAAGCGGCTGTTGGAAAAACTCCAGTGTCAGCATAATACAAATTCAACGCATCTGATAAAGATTTTAAATTTGCTTTTCGAGCCGCATCTCTTGATCTTTGTTGTGACGTTACGAATCCACTAGAAACAATTATTGTTAATATTCCCATAATCGAAATAACTACCAACAATTCCACCAAAGTAAAGCCAAATCCTTTTTTGTAATTTATTTTTAATTTATTTATTTTCATTTTTATCCAATAATCTAATTAGCACAAACAGCATAAGTTCCTTCTACTGGTGGAACAATCCCACATTTAGTTTGTGAATCAGTATCATCTCTTCCGGCTCCACTTTCTAATCCTATGGTAATCAAAAATCCATCACCACCATTCCGCTGAGTGTATTCAAAACTAGTATCGCCTAATCCAGCAGCATAACCAGTAAAACCAATACCTACAATTATTGATTTACCTGTCGCGGTTGGTGGATAAGACTGGTTGTCATTGTAGTACATTCGCAAAGCGCTTTTTAGATTATTTAAATCTTGTATTTTTTGAGAATCCCTAGCTCTCTCCCTAGCTCCAACCAAGTTCATCATCAACACCGCTGTTAGTACTCCAATAATCGAAATAACTACTAACAATTCAATTAAACTAAAACCATTTTTTATTTTTTTCATTATCTAATATTAATAATACTCATATTTTATTTACTTTGCTACTTCTGCTGGTAATATATCTCGATAACAATACTTTACTCCACCACATTCCCAAGCGTCTTTCTTGCAATCAATATTGGACTTATTTTCTAACTCCACAAAAAACAAAAAACCTTTTCCATCATCACTAACTTGATAGCAAAATTCTTTAGTTAAATAATTTTCTTTTGGCATAAGTTTAAGATAGACGTAATCACCGTCTTTCCATTCCTTACCCCATAAATTATTAATTTCTTCAGCCGTTGGTAATTTTCTATAATCTTTATAATAAAGCCTGACAGCTTTCGAAAGCTCATGGAGACTAGATATCCTGTCAGCATCCCTAGACTTAGCACTAGCCAAACTAAATTGATTAAAAGTGATCACTCCTAAAATCCCCACCGCTACTAAAATTATTATTAGTTCTCCTAAAATTGTTTTATTTTTCATTGTTGATTAATAATTATGGTAATCCACATCCTGCACCACAACAGTGTCTGGCACAACCAATATCATTACATGAGCCGTTAGCATCATTATAAAGATAACACTGTTTACCGTCACGAAAAACGTTACAACCAATACTCACTGGTGCCCAATTACAAAAATCATCGATATAACATAAACTCTCATTACAATCTGACGAAGCGTTCCCTTCATACCACAAGACATTTAAACTTGAGACACCATAATTTGCTTCGCTTTTTAAAAAATTAGATCCTACATAAGTTCCATCTTTGTACCAGTCTTTAGGGATATCTTTATCTGTTCTATTTTCCAAATTCACCACTGCTTTAAACCAATTATCGCTCACCGTAATTCGATAAGTTTTATTATCAGAACCACAAGGCCAAGTCTTTAGATATTTTTTGATTCCGTCAAGAGCCTTTCCACAATTTGATACTTGGTTCCAAGCATTCAATTCGGCTGCTGTGGGATATCGACCTTTATCATTAAAAAATGCTTCAAACGATGTCCTAATATTATTCAAATCATTTTTCCTTTTTGAATCTCTTGCTTTACCTAACAATGCAATTGGGTCTAAAACTCCAATTACTACTGTTATCATAATCGCCAGTATCGCCAAAACCACCAAAAGCTCTGTCAAAGTAAAACCATTTTTTTTTCTTCTTTCCATCATATTCATT
>CAZWZK010000036.1:0-7677 GCA_964638385.1 uncultured Gammaproteobacteria bacterium | reverse complement strand
CAGGATCAATCACTCCTCATACCGAATTCAAAGCTGAAGTTTTATTACTCAAAAAAGAAGAAGGTGGTCGACATACCCCAATCTTTTCTGGTTACCGACCTCAAGTCTTCATTCGTACTACCGATGTAACTGGCGATATCGCTCTTGCTGAAGGTACCGAAATGATTATGCCAGGCGATAATGCCACTGTTACTGTTAAGTTAATTAAACCGGTTGCTATGCAAGCAGGTCAAAGATTCGCTATCCGCGAAGGTGGTTTGACTGTTGGAGCCGGTGCTATTACTGAAATTATTAAATAAAATTATGACCAAAGGTAGCCGCATCCGCATTAGATTAAAATCGTTCGATCATCGAATCATCGATGAGGCAGCTATCAAGATAGTTGAGGCTGCGGTTACCGCTGGAGCCAAGGTAGAAGGTCCAATACCATTACCTACTGAACAAAAGACCATTACTGTTTTAACCAGTCCTCATACCGATAAGAATGCTCGTGAGCATTTCGAAGTCCGCACTCACAAACGCCTTATCGATATTTCCAATACAAGTCTTCGCACTGTCGATAGTCTTCAACATTTGGATTTGCCATCAGGAGTGGAAGTAGAAGTTAAAATGTAAAATTATGATTTCAGGATTTTTAGTAAAAAAAGGTCAAATGACCAGCGTCTACACTGAAGATGGCAAACGTATTGCTGTTACTAAATGTGTCGCTCAACCACTCAAAGTTACTCAGATTAAATCAGTCGAAAAAGACGGCTATCAGTCTATCCAGGTTGCTTACGGTGCCAAAAAACACCTCGACCAGGCAACTGAATCTAAATTATCTAAAATTAATTTAGACATTAAACCACAATCATTCAAAGAATTCAGTTTAACTTCCGATCAACCTATAGAAGTTGGTTCCGATATTACTATCGAATCAGTTTTTACTGCAGGGGATATTATTGACGTTACCGGTATTTCTAAGGGTCATGGTTTTGCCGGTGTTGTCAAACGACATGGTTTCAAGAAACAACCTCTTTTAGGTGCTTCCAACTATGTTCGTCATCCAGGTTCTATTGGTGCTCAAACCCCAGGAAAAGTTGTCAAAGGTAAAAAAATGCCAGGTCATTTCGGTGTTGACACTGTGACTGTTTCCGGATTGCAAATTTTCTCTATTAACCCAGATACCAAAGAAATCTTAATTAAAGGTTCAGTCCCTGGAAGTTTTAATTCTTGGGTTACTCTCAAAAAGACCGCCTAACTATGAAATCTCAAATTTATAATCTTAACGCTGAAAAAGTAGGCGAAATTACTTTACCAAAGAGCGTCTTTGACGTTGAAGTTTCCGATACCCTGATTGCTCAGGCTATCCGAGTTGCTTTGGCTAACCGCCGTTCTTCCTATGCTAAGACCAAAACCCGTTCTGAAGTTGCTGGTACCAGAAAGAAAGTCTGGGCTCAAAAAGGAACTGGTAATGCCCGTCACGGTAACCGAACTGCTCCAATCTTTGTTGGTGGTGGTAGTGCTATGGGTCCTGATGGTCAACAAAACTATTCTCTTAAAATCAGTAAAACTATGAAGAAGAAAGCCCTTTATGCTCTTCTTACCAAGTTTGCTGCTGATAAAAAAATCCTTATCATCGATAAATTTTCTCAATTAGATCCAAAAACTAAATCTGGTCTCAAACTTATCACTGGACTTAAAGCCGTTGATGAAGTATTATCAAAAAGTCGTAAAATTGGGATTATTACTACAAAGACCATGACTCCGGTCAAAAGAGCTTTTGGTAATGTTAAAGACATCAATTTGATTTCTTTAAAATCTCTCAGTATTTACAACTTATCAAAACAAAATTATTTGATAATTAGCCAAAAAGCTATTAAACAATTTAAATAATCATGATTCAAAGTATTACTGTTTTAAAACCAATCATCACCGAGAAGGCTTTGTCTGCTCAACAGACTCAAGATAAATATGCTTTTTGGGTTAGTCCAAAAGCCACCAAAGGCCAAATAGAAGCATCTTTCAAAACCGTTTTTGGTATTACTCCATTATTGGTCAACACTATTACCCTCAAAGGTAAAATTAAAACCAATTGGAAAAACCGAAGTTCTGTTGCCAAATCTGATCGTAAAAAAGCTATTATTACCCTTCCAAAAGGCACTAAAATTGAATTACTTAAGCTTAATACCAAATAATTATGCCTATTAAATCTTTATTAACCATCAAGAAAAAAACTAGTGGCCGAGATTCTCAAGGTCATGTATCTATTCGTCACCGTGGCGGAGAAGAAAAACGCTTCTTAAGAGAAATTGATTGGTTTAGAAAACAATTTGATATTAAAGCAAAAGTAGTCGCTATTGAATACGATCCAAATCGTACTGCTGATCTTGCTATTCTTTCTTACGAAAATGGTTCCAAAAGCTATATTCTTGCTACTACTGAATTAAAAGTTGGTGATGTTGTCATTTCTAGTGATAATGCTCCTATCAAAGACGGAAACTGTTTACCTCTCAGAAACATTCCAGTCGGTGTTCCCATTCATGCTATTAGTTTCCAAGTTGGTAAACCAGCCCAATTAGTTAAAAGTGCCGGTTCTGCCGCTTATGTCCAAAGTATCGATGGTAACAAAGCTATAGTCAAATTACCTTCAGGTGAAATCAGAATTTTTAACGCTGATTGCCGAGCTACTATCGGTCAAGTTTGTAATGCTGATCATTCTAATCAAAAATTAACCAAAGCTGGACAATCTCGCCATCGAGGTATTCGTCCAACTGTTCGAGGTGTGGCTCAAAATCCTCACTCACATCCACACGGAGGTGGTGAAGGTCGAAGCTCTATTGGTATGCATCCAAAAACCAAATGGGGTAAACCAGCCTTCAAAAAAACCCGTAAACTCAAAAAAGCATCAAACAAGTTAATAGTTCAACGGAGAAAAAAGTAAAGTTTTTGACTTTATAACTTTTAACTTTACAAACTTTATAACTAAACTATGTCTAGAAGTTCTAAAAAAGGTCCATATCTCGACCAAAACATATTAGATAAAATAGCTAAGGGCGGTAATCAAGTCATTAAGACCTATGCTCGTAGAAGTTCTATTGCTCCAGAATTTGTCGGCCGAAATTTTGACGTCTATAATGGTAAAAAGTTTATCAATGTTTACGTTACTGAAGACATGGTTGGTCACTGTTTAGGCGAATTTTCTCCTAGCCGTACCTTCAAAGGCCATGGTCGTGTCGTTAAAAGAGTTATTGAGAAAACGTAAAATACTACTACTATGGTACAAACTATTAAAAAAACTACTACCAAAGCCAAGGTTGTTAAAACCAAAGCTATTAAGAAACCAACTGAAAAAGTTGAAGTAATTAAGCCAGTTGAAAAACAGGGAACTGCTTTCAAAACTGCTAAATATGTCAATAAAAATATTCAGATTTCTCCTCGAAAGATTCGTCTTTTAGTTGATGAAGTCCGAAAACTTTCTCCAGTTGAGGCTCTTAATCGAGTTAAGTTTATCAATACTAAATCTGCTCGTGTTTTAGTCCAAGCTCTCAAAAACATCATTGCTGACGCTAAAAATAATTTTAACTTAGATACAAATTCGTTGAAATTTGATACTATCAAAGCCGACGAAGCTTTAAAAATTAAACGTATGGACAAGTCGCACGGATCCCGTTTTGCTCGTGGTCTAATTCAAAAACGCCACAGCCGACTCGTCATTATTGTTAAAGGAGTTCAAAAGTAATATGGGTCAAAAAGTTAACCCTATCGGTTTCAGACTTGAGGCTGTCAAGAACAGTCCTGAGTGGCAATCCAGCTGGTTTGCTAATGCTAGAAAATATCCAATCTTTTTATTGGAAGATAAAAATATTCGTGATTTTCTACAAAAGAAAATTTATTCTGCCGGCATCGTCAACATCAAGATTGAACGTTCCGTCAAAAAACTCAAAATTACTATTGTTGTCGCCCGACCTGGACTCGTTATTGGTCGTGGTGGTAAAGAGCTTGAGATTCTTAAAAAAGAAATTATAAAACTCCTTAGTAAAGAAAGTGGCAAACAATCAGTTGAAATCCAAGTTGAAGAATTCAAACATGCTGATCTTTCCGCCAAATTAGTCGCCGAAAAAATTGCTTACCAACTTACCAAAAGAATGCCTTATCGAAGAGTTGTTTTATCAGCTATCGAAAAATCCATGTCTTCTGGTGCCAAAGGTATCAAAGTTGTTCTCTCTGGACGTATTAATGGTGCTGAAATCGGTCGTCGAGAAAAATTTTCCGAAGGTAAGATTCCTCTTAGTACTATCAGATCAAAAATTGATTACCATGAATGTCCTTCTTTAACCAGATCAGGATATATTGGAGTTAAAGTTTATCTTTGCTTAATCTAATTATGTTGCAACCAAGTCGTACAAAATATCGAAAACAATTCCGAGGTAAAATGCGCGGAAACTCTAAAGGAAATTTAGTTTCTTTTGGTGAATATGGTCTAAAAAGTCTAGAGTGTGGTTGGATTACTGCTAATCAACTTGAGTCTGCTCGTAAAGCTATCTCTCATGCTACTAAAAGAAATGGACGTATGTGGATTCGTATTTTCCCAGACAAGCCATTCACTGAAAAAGGTACTGGTACTATGGGTGCTGGTAAAGGTGATGTCAAAGGTTATGTTGCCGTAATTAAGCCTGGTCGAGTTATGTTCGAAGTTTCTGGAATTAGTGAGGAAGAATCAAAAACCGCTCTTAAATTAGCTGCTGCCAAGTTACCAGTTGTTTGTAAAATTGTTACAAAAAAATAGGAGTGGATTTTATGAAAAAAACTGATAAAATTTCCTACAGACAAAAGAGTCCTGAAGAACTTAAAAAAGGTCTTATTGATTTGAAAAAAAGTCTAATTGAAACCAGAGCTAAAGTTGCCACCGGTAATCAGGGTGACACTTCTGTTTTTAAAAAAGTTAAACGCCAAGTTGCTTTAACTTTGACTCTTTTAAGCGAAAATAAAAATGAAAAATAAAATTAATAACACTGGTAAAACTTTTATCGGTCAAGTTGTCTCTGACAAAATGACCAATACTATCGTGGTCGAATTGGAATACACCAGTCGCCATCCACTTTATAAAAAGATTCTTTCCAAAAACAAACATATTTACTCTGACAACAAATTATCTGCCAAAACTGGCGATACTGTTAAAATTAGAGAAACCCGACCAACCAGTAAACTTAAAAGATTTACTCTTGTCGAAATTATTAAAAAATCTTTATAACTATGGTTCAACTTAGAAGTATTATCAAACCAGCTGACAATTGTGGTGCTAGAAGTGTCCAAGTTGTTCATGTTTACAAAGGTCACTTTCACAAGAAAGGTACTATTGGAGACATTGTTCTGGCTGTTGTCAAAGATGCTATTCCAAATGGTTTAGTTAAAAAGAAAGAAAAAGTCAAAATGGTTATTGTCCGTACCAAAAAAGAATTTGGTCGCGAAGACGGTTCTTATATTCGTTTCAGCGACAATGCTGGTGTTATCATCGATTCTCAAAACAATCCTCGAGGTACCCGTATCTTTGGACCAATCGCTCGTGAAATTAAAGATTTAGGATTCAATAAAATTGCTTCCATGGCTCAGGAGGTTTATTAGTATGAAAATATTAAAAGGGGATAAAGTTAAAGTCTTGATTGGCAAAGATAAAGGCCGAGATGGTGAAGTTGTCAAAAGCTTTCCTAAAAAATCAAGTGTCGTGGTCAAAGGTTTAAATATCTTCAAAAAACACGTTAAACCAGCTCAAGGTCGACCAGGAAGTATCGTTGAAAAAGAACGTGCACTTCATATTTCTAAACTTATCTTAATTTGTCCTGAGTGTAAAAAAACTACTCGGGTAGGTTATAAAATTGACAAATCGGGAGAAAAATACCGAATTTGTAAAAAATGCCAAGCTGTCCTTACTAAGGAAGTTTCCAAAAAATAATTATGTTAAAAGATATTATTCAAACCACAATTAAGCAAGACTTAATTGAAAAAATAGGTAAAAAGAGAAATGTTTTCTCTCTTCCTCGTCTTTCAAAAGTCGTTGTTAATTATCGTGTTGCCGAAGCTCGTGAAAGTCAAGAATCGCTCAATGCTGCTATTGAAGAAGTTGTCGCTATTACTGGTCAAAAACCACAACTTTGCAAAGCTAAAAAAGCTGTTTCTACTTTCAAAATTCGTGAAAACGATCCTTTAGCTCTCAAAGTTACTCTTCGTGGAGCCAGAATGTATGATTTCGTTGAAAAATTATTTAATCTCATCCTTCCACGTCTTCGTGACTTCAAAGGCATGAGTGCTAATGCTTTTGATGATGCCGGTAATTATAATTTGACTATCAAAGATCAAACCCTTTTTCCAGAAATTAATTTAGATAAAGTTAATAAGATCAGATCTGTTCAAGTTACCCTAAATATTAATGCTACTTCAAAAGACGAAGCAAAAATGTTATTATCGACCCTAGGTTTTCCTTTTGAAAAATAATAATCAATAATATGGCTACAACAGCAAAAATAGTTAGAGAACAAAAAAAATTAAAATATAGCGTTCGACATCATAATCGATGCTCTATCTGTGGTCGTCCCCACGGTTTTATTCGTTTATTCGGCATCTGCCGTCTTTGCTTCCGCAAGCTTGCCCATCAAGGTATGCTTCCAGGAGTTAAAAAGTCCAGTTGGTAAAAATATGTTGCAATCATTCTCTATAGATTTCTTAATTAGAATCAAAAACGCTGCACGAGCCGGCAAGAAAAAAATGGTCGCTCCTGCTTCAGATTTCTGTATCAGTATAGCTGATCTTCTCAAAAGATATGGCTATGTTGCTGATTACTCTGTTTCCACTGGTGAAAAAAGAGAAATTACCCTTGATTTAGTTTTTTCAAACAATCAACCAAAGCTTACTGAAGTTAAGATTTTTTCTAAACCGGGTCGCCGTGTTTACGAAAAAGCGTCTTCTCTTCCTTGGGGAAAAACACCTCAATCATTAATTATTGTTTCCACATCCAATGGTGTTATGTCTCAAAAAGAGGCTAAAACCAAATCTCTTGGTGGAGAAATCATTGCTGAAATCTACTAAAACTATGTCAAGAATTGGAAAACAACCTATTACTATCCCTACCGGCGTTACTGTCACAGTCGATAATCGTATCGCTACTGTTACTGGTCCAAAAGGTACTTTAACTTTAACTATCCCTTTCAAAATTAACGTTGAAGTTAAAGACAATACTGTTTTTGTCACTCGGGTTTCCGAAGACAAAAAAGTCAAAGCTTGTCATGGTGCTACTCGTGCTCATCTTAACAACATGATCACTGGTGTTCAAACTCCGTGGACTAAAGAACTCGAAATCAAAGGTACTGGTTACAAAGCTTCTCTCAATGGCAACAAGCTCAAAGTTTTAGCTGGTTACATTCACCCGGTCGAAATTACCGCTCCAGAGGGTATCTTTTTCCAAGTTCCCGAAGAAACCAAGATTATAGTTAGTGGTATCGACCGTATGGTTGTTGGCCAAGTTGCTAGTAATATTCGAAAAATCAGAACCCCTGAACCTTACAAAGGTAAAGGTATTCGCTATGCTAATGAATTTATAAAGTTAAAAGCCGGTAAAAAAGCCAAAGCCTAAAAACTATGATTGAACAAAATCAAAAATTAAGAAGATTAAAAAGAATCAGAAACAAGATTGCCCAAAATTTA
>CAZWZK010000035.1:0-7763 GCA_964638385.1 uncultured Gammaproteobacteria bacterium | reverse complement strand
CAATAATAGGAGTGGTAACTAAAATATTTGTTTTATTTTTTTGAAAATCAGAAATTATTTTTTCTCGATCTGTTTGTTTAATTTTCCCATGAAGTAGGGATAATTTAAGTTTTGGGAACAGCCAAGATAATTTTTCGAATTCAACTTTGGCAGATTTGACACTTTGCATGGTTTCGGAAATATCAATAAATGGACAAACAATAAATGCTTGACATTTGGTATTGATAATTTGATCTTGAATCCATTGATAACACTGAGGAATTTTTGGTGGAGGAACTAAAAAAGTTTTGATAGGCAAACGATTGTTGGGAAGCGTATCGATAGTGGAGATATCTAAATTACCCAAGACGGTTAAACTAATGGTTCGAGGAATGGGGGTAGCGGTCATAGTCAAGCAATGAGGCATAGAAATAGAGTCACCCAAAAAGGATCGTTGTTTAACCCCAAACTTGTGCTGTTCATCGATTATAAGGAGGGCGACTTGGGAGGATAAATTATCTTTTTGATAAATGGCTGCATGAGTGGCAATGATAATTGAGTTTTTGGGCACTTTTTTGAAATCAATTTTTTGAGATCCAGTTAATAGAAAAATAGGGATTTTTTTTGACTTTAGAAATTTTTGGAAAGTAATAAAATGTTGTTGGGCGAGAATCTCTGTGGGGGCAATTAATAAAGAAAGTGACTGATTGAGATGAGTTAAGTAACAAGCCAAAAGAGCCACTATAGTCTTACCAGAACCGACATCTCCTTGGATAAGACGGTTGGTAACTTTATCGGAATTAGTAATGTCAGATTTGACTTCTTGCCAAACTTTTATTTGGGAATCTGTCAACTTAAAAGGTAGGCTCTTAATGAGTTTCTCGATTTTTTGATCAATCGTATTGTTGGTTTGTAAATTGATTTTGGGTTTTTTAGTAAGCCACTCTTTTTGGGAGAGGAAAGATTTAATTTGAAGCGATAAAATTTCTTCGACAGCGAGACGGTGTCGAGATTGTTCTAATATCTTTGAATTTTTGGGAGAATGAATTTGTTCAAGTGATTCTTGTAGATTAAGTAACTGATATTTATCTAAAATATTTTTAGGTAGAGTTTCTGTGACATTAGATAATAATTGAGGTAAAAATGTTTGGATGTTTTTACGAAACCAATTTGAGGTTAGCCCACTAGTTTCTGGATAAATGGCAATAATTTTACCAGTGTGATATTGACCAGAAACTGGAGCAATTATGGTTTTCTTGTTTTGAAAGATAGAGATGGAACCGGCAAAGCTGTAAGTATCACCTATTTTGAAGTTTTTGGAAAGATAGGGTTGATTGAACCAAAGTAAATTTATTTGGCCGGTTTTGTCAGTAACAACAGCCTTTTGAAGATTTTTGTGGGAACGAGTAAAAATGTTTTGGAAGCTGATTAATTGGCCAGTGATAGTAATATTCTCATTTTCTTTGGCTTCGATTATGTTGGTAGTATGCGAAAAATCAATGTATCTGTAAGGAAAATGGTAAAGAAGGTCTAGTGGTTTAATAATGTTAAGTTTTTGAAGTTTCAAGAGGGTTTTAGGGCCAACTCCAGGAATTTGAGTAAGACTATCCATAGAAAATATAATACCAAATTTTTTTTAGTTTTCGGGTTTAATTTGGGTGATGAATAAAATGATTTATGCTATCATTAATTCATGAGAATTAAGAAGAAAACTATGACAAAAATAGTTTTGGTAGTGTCTCTGATCGTGTTATTACTATCGGGAATGGTGCCGTTTTTATTAGTTTTAATAAACCGATAGATGATTTCACGAGAATGGAAAAGAAAAATATCCCAATTTACAAAAAAAATAAAACCAAAAGTAAATTGGAAAAAAATGTTTAAGAGTAGAAGATTTTGGCTTAACTTTTTTAAAGTTATGTTGGTTTTGATTGGAATTGGAGTGGTTGCGGTGTTGAGTTTGTTTGTTTGGTATTCAAAAGATTTGCCATCTCCAACTAAGGTTGTGAGGCGTGATGGCTATTCTAGTAAAGTTTATGATCGAAATGGCCAAGTTCTGTACGATATTTATGACGATGGTAAACGTGATCCAATTAATTTTAATGATATCCCCGATTATCTAAAGAAAGCAACAATCGCAGTTGAAGATAAAGATTTTTATAAACATAAAGGGTTTGATCCATTGACACCACTAAGAATGATTAAAAACTTTTTTTATTTTGGAAAGTTGACTGGAGGTTCGACTTTAACTCAACAATTAACTAGAACAGTTTTATTAACAACAGACAGGACAGTTACCAGAAAAATTAAAGAGCTGATTTTATCAATTCAAATTGATGGTAAATATAGTAAGGATGAAATTTTAGGAATGTATTTAAATGAAGTTCCTTATGGTGGGGCGTCGTGGGGTGTTGGTCCGGCAGCAGAACAATATTTTAATAAGCCAGTAAAAGAACTTAATCTGGCTGAATGTGCAATTTTAGCTGGTTTACCCCAATTACCGAGTGTCTATTCCCCTTATTCAAAAACACCAACAGCTTATATATCCAGGACTCAACATGTATTGGCAAGAATGGTAGAAGATGGATATATTAGCCAGGTTTTGGCAGATGAAACTATGGATCAGGTTAAAAATTATCAATTTAGCGATAAAAATTCGACCACAAAAGCACCTCATTTTGTTTTTTGGATAAAAGATTTGTTGTCAGAAAAATATGGTGAAGAAGTAGTAGAAGGTGGCGGTTTAAAAATTACCACAACTTTAGATTTGGAGTTGCAGGATGAAGCTCAAAAGATTGTTGCTGAAGAGATAGATAAGACTGAATCTTTAGGAATAAGTAATGGGGCTGCAATTGTTTTGGATCCGTCAACTGGTCAAATTTTAGCAATGGTTGGTTCAAGAGATTATTTTTCGGATAAAACGGACGGAAATTTTAATGTGGTAACCCAAGCTTTGAGACAACCTGGTTCATCGATTAAACCAATCACTTATTTGGCAGCAATCAAAAAAGGTTGGACAGCGTCAACTATGATTATGGACACACCAGTTACTTTTCCAGGAACTGGAGGGCAGAAAGATTATACCCCTCAAAACTATAATGGAAAGTTTAACGGACCAATGAGTTTGAGAAATGCATTGGGTAATTCGATCAACACAACAGCAGTAAAAACATTAGCTTATGTTGGTGTAGAAAATATGTTGGCTTTGGCTTACGATATGGGTTTGTCAAATTTGGAACCAACCAAAGAAAATTTATCAAAATTTGGTTTGGCAGTAACTTTGGGCGGAGCTGAGGTAAAAATGATTGATTTGGCGTCGGCATATGCAGCTTTCGCTAATGGTGGCCAAAAGATTGAAGCAATAGGGATTTTGAAAGTAGAAGATAAAGATGGTAGGGTTTTGGAAGAATATAAACCGGTTGAAGGTAAAAAAGTAATGACACCACAGGAAGCGTTTGTTATTTCAAATATTTTGTCAGACAATTCAGCTCGGGAATTAACTTTTGGAGCAGTTAATTCTTTAATAATCCCCAATCGTCAAGTGGCAGCAAAAACTGGTACTACTAATAACAAAAAAGATAATTGGACTATTGGATGGACACCAAATTTATTGACAGCAGTGTGGGTAGGAAACAACGACAATACGGAAATGGGGAGATTGGTTTCTGGTGTTTCAGGAGCAGCTCCAATTTGGAAAAGGATAATGAACTATGAGCTAGCAAAAATACCAAAAATAGATTTTCCGGTTCCAGATAAGATTGTTTCTTTAGAAGTAGATAAAATCTCTGGTTATCCATCTCATGATGGTTTCCCAAGTAGAACAGATTACTTTATTGATGGAACTCAACCAACAGTTTCTGACCCAATCCACATGAAACTAAAAGTCTGTAAAGATCAGTTTGGTTTGGCTACTCCAGACGATATTGCTAGTAGTAATTATAATGAGAAAGAATTTTTGTCTTTTAAAGAAGATGATTTAGTTTCAAAAGATGGTAAGAATAGATGGCAAGAAGGAATTGACACTTGGATTGGGCAACAGGTGGATAAAGATAAATACAATGTGCCAACTGGTTATTGTCGGACAGGTGGAAGGGTTAATGTTGGAATTGATAGCCCAGCACATGAATCAACAGTAGGAAATACTTTTGAAGTCAAGATAACAACTAATTCTTTGGTGAAGATTACTGAAGTTAAGTTGTGGGTGGATAATGTAGAAAAAAAGACTTGGTCAGAGAGGCCATTTGAAATGAATTTAACTTTAGAGAATGGGCCACATACTATCAAAGTTAAAGCAACCGATAGAGATGGTAACAGTCAGGAAAGAGAAGCTAGAATTGGAGTTAATATTCCGTGGAATGGAACCTTGTCACCTACTCCAACAATGACTTCGACTATTGTTCCAACAGTAACTTTGGTACCAACAACGACAATTACACCATAAAACAACCTAAAGATAGGCAGTTTGTTAATTTGATAGGTTATTGGCAGTCTTATTTTGTCTCTGCTAAATAAATATTTGATAACAAAATATATCAAACTCTTATAAAACTATTTCAAGTCAAAAGAACGGAGGTGAATTTCTTTGGCTGTTTTATCGTCAGTGTTAAAGTAGGAAACCCTGAAAGTGTATCTAAATTGATTGTTTTTTGAGTCGTGGTAAATATCGGTAATAATGATTGACCAAAGAAACTGATTCCCGATAATCTGAGAATATTTTTTGATTAAATCAATTGGGTCAGCTTGGGTATTTAAAGTAATATTGGCATCAAGAGTGATTACTTGAGAAGTAAGTTCATAAGCATTATTTTTAATTTGCTGAGGGAGATATTTTTCCGGTTTTGTAAGGTCGTCTAAAATAATTTCGACAAAATTAGCGGCAAAATTTATTTTTGATTCATCGATGGATAATTTGTTTAGAAGATCTTGTTTGAGAGTATCTGAATGGTGATGATAGATTCCTAAAGCATTTTTTTCAATATACTTATCCCCTTCTTGAAAAAAGATTTTACCAATTTCAAAAAATTGAGGATATGGTAATTTGAAACGGGTGTATTGATCGAGCTGTTGGGTTAATGAGGGAATAAGAGATTGACGAAGATAAATGGCCTCCGAGTTAATACTATTTTGAGTAGTAATAACATTTTTGGGATCAACTGGAGTAGTAACTAATGGCCAGGTCAAAACTTCGTCATAACCAAGTTCCACTAGTTTATCTTTTAGTTGGTCAATAAGATAAATTTCTTTTGGAGTAATATCCGTAACTTCTTTTGGTGCTAATGGTTGATCGGTAGGAATTTTTTTATAATTCCAAAAACGAACGACTTCTTCAATAAGATCAGCTTCAATCGTAATATCTTTTCTTATTGAAGGAGGAATAATATAGATCTTCGATTTTAGATCGTAGATCGTAGAAGAAAAAGTACAACCTAATTTAGTAAGACAATCGATAATAAATTCTTGAGGGATATCAATACCGGAGATAAGAGATGGTTTATTTGAATCAAATTCTATTTGAGGTAAGTTAGTTTTTTTGGGGTAATAATCAAATATCTGAGAATTAATCTGACCACCACAGTTTTCTACAATTAAATTAACTAAATGATTAAACGCTAAAGGAATAGTATCTGGGTCTAAATCTTTTTCGAGGCGAATACTGGCTTCGGTTACGGATTTTAATTTACGACTGTTTTGACGGACAGTAGTGCGGTCATAGACAGCGATTTCGATAATAGTTTCAGTAGTGTTTAAATCAATAGCACAAGCTTCTCCGCCCCAAAAACTAAGGCTAAGAGCTTTGGTGGGGTTATTAATCATTAGAGTTTGATTGTCTAGGGTTAATTTGGTTTTATCGAGGCTAGTGAATTCTTTAAATTTGGAATTCATTTCCCAAATTAAATTATCACTCGATTTGTTAGTATCAAAAGCGTGACAAGGGATGCCGTAGAGAAACATAATATAGTTAGTTAGGTCGACGAGAAAATTAATACTGTTGACTCCATGACATTTCAAAAATGTTTTGAGCCATTGAGGTGAGTCAGTATTTTTTAGATCAGAAATCTTAAGAGCCATGACACGTTTGACTTTGTCGGTTTCTACTTTAATTGGAAGAGATTGCTTTGTTTCACTCGCAATGACGATATTTTTTTGTAAAACTAAAGGGAGATTATAAAAGACGGATAAATCCTTGGCTAAGCCGTAATATCCAAGACCGTCTCCCCTATTTACTTTGATGTCTAAATCGAAAACGATTTCACCATCAATCTCTTCAAAATAATTAGTGAAATGACCAATCATGGTTAAATCATCGCGAAGTTGTTGTGGTTTTACTGATAAATCGGGTAAAAATCTTTGGAGTTGAGAGTAAATTAATTTCATAATTCGCTTGGTTTGTAGGCAAGATTACCACCCATTAATGTTCTAATATCTTTGATATTTTTTTGAGCCATAGTCCAGCGATCTAATCCCATCCCAAAAGCAAAACCAGACCAAACTTTTGGATCAATTCCAGCAGCTTCTAAGACCTTGGGGTGAATCATTCCTGAACCGCCCATTTCAATCCAGCCAGCATATTTACAAAGAGGACAACCTTTTCCATGACAACTAAAACATTGCATATCTGGGCCAACACCTGGTTCAACTTCGGGATAATATTTACAGCGATAACGGACAACAACATCTTTCCCATAAAGAGTTTTAAACATCAAATCCATAGTACCGATAAGATCTTTCATAGTGACTCCTTTGTCGACGACAACAGCTTGGTATTGATGAAAGACAAAATGATTAGAACGATTGACTTTTTCATTTCTAAAAACACTTCCGGGGAAAGCAGCTCGAATTGGAAGATCTTTTGATTTGGCTTTAAGTAAATATGATTCTATTGTTGATGTTTGAGTTCGGAGTAGATATTCTGGCTCTTTAATATAGATACTGTCTTGCATGTCACGGGCTGGGTGTTCTTTGGGGACATTGAGTCTTTCAAAATTAAATTCATCAGTGACAATTTCAGGGCTGTTATAAACTGAGAAACCGAGTTTACGAAAAACTTCATTGAGTTGACGTTCGGTTTGAGTTATTGGATGTAAGTGTCCAATTTTTGGCAAACCAAAAATTGTAGATTTCAGTGTGTCAGATTTCAGTGTGTCAGATTTTTGGACTTGTTTATTATTCAATTTTTTTTCTAACTCGGTTTTGAGTTGGTTAAGGTCAGCACCAAATTGTTTACGGTTTTCTGGAGCGATATCTTTTATTTTTGAAAAAAGCTCATTAATTTTGCCGTTTCGGCCTAAGATTTCAATTCTAATGTTTTCTAATTCAATATCTGTTTTGACAGAGTCAATTTTGGAGAGATATTCTAGTTTGATTGTTTCTAAAATTTGATCCATAGATGTTTTTTGGTTTTCGCTTTATTGTAACTGATTTCGTTATATC
Organism: uncultured Gammaproteobacteria bacterium; assembly: GCA_964638385.1. Lineage (GTDB taxonomy): Bacteria > Patescibacteriota > Microgenomatia > UBA12405 > UBA12405 > WARW01. The sequence goes on along the minus strand of CAZWZK010000035.1, from coordinate 353 downwards.
TTGAAATAACAAAAAACCTCTCGAAATATTCGAGAGGTTTGGGTTGAACGATCAAATCAATTATTTGACCGATTCAACCACAGCTTTAAAGGCTTCTGGATTGTTGGCAGCAAAATCAGCGAGGATTTTTCTGTCTAGAGTTACGTTGCGGTTTTTTAACATTTTAATAAAAGCTGAGTAGCGAATATCAAATGGCTTAAGAGCAGCATTGATACGAACTATCCAAACTTGACGAAGGTCGCGCTTTTTAAGACGTCTACCAGCAAAAGCATATTTGCCAGCGTGCATGACAGCTTCATGAGCAACTTTATATCTTTTGTGACGGGTCATCCAAAAACCTTTGGCGGCTTTTA
>CAZWZK010000034.1:0-8015 GCA_964638385.1 uncultured Gammaproteobacteria bacterium | reverse complement strand
TAGAGCGCTTCGTTTACATCGAAGATGTCGGGGGTCCGAGTCCCTCAGTGACCACCCGATACTTTAAAAAAAATGCCGAAGTGGTGAAATTGGTATACACGTACGCTTGAGGTGCGTATGTCGCGAGACGTGGGGGTTCAAGTCCCTCCTTCGGCACTAAATTAGATCTTAGATAGTAGATGATAGATTTTAGATTGGTAATTTGACCCGATTTTGGTTATAATCAAAGCTCATACTTTTACCGTATTAATAAGTTAATTTCATTCTTTTTAAGATGAACATAAATAAAAAAGAGACACCTGTTTATCAGGAATCAATCGATGTTAGAGGTTTTGTTTTTAAGAATATAACCCCTTATGATGGGAATAGTGAGTTTTTAGCTGGCCCAAGTGAAAAGACAAAAAAACTTTGGGATAAAGTTAAAAAACTTTTAAAGAAAGAAACAGAAAAAGGTGGAGTTTTGGATATTGACACTAAAACCGTTTCAAATATTGTCAGTCATGCCCCGGGGTATATTGATAAAGATTTAGAAGTGGTTGTTGGTTTACAAACCGATGAGCCTCTTAAACGAGCAATTAAACCAGCTGGTGGAATTAGGGTGGTGATGAATGCTTGTCAAGAGAATGGTAAAGAAGTTGATCCAGAAATTGTTAAGTTTTTTACTGAGTATAGAAAAACCCATAATGATGGTGTTTTTAGTGCTTATACTGAAGAAATGAGGCGATTACGAAAAACTGGAATCTTAACTGGTTTACCAGATGCTTATGCTCGCGGAAGAATCATTGGCGATTACCGAAGAATTGCTTTGTATGGAATTGATAAATTAATTGAAGAAAAACAAAAAGATAAAGAAAAATTAGTTGGAGAGATGAATGATGAGCTGATTAGATTGCGTGAAGAAGTGAGTGAACAAATAGTTGCTTTGGAAATGATGAAAGTTATGGCCTCTACATATGGATTTGATATTGGCCGACCAGCTTTGTCAGCTCAAGAAGCAATCCAATGGACTTATTTGGCTTATTTAGCTGCGGTTAAAGAACATGATGGAGCAGCTATGAGTTTGGGCAATGTGAGTAATTTTTTTGATATTTATCTTGAAAAAGATCTAAAGAACGGAACAATAACTGAAGAACAGGCTCAAGAATTGGTTGATCAATTCGTAATGAAACTCCGATTAGTTCGACATTTAAGAACATCTGAATACAATGCTTTGTTTGCAGGAGACCCGACTTGGGTAACTGAGTCTTTGGCTGGGTGTTGGAATAATGGACAACACAAAGTAACTAAAACTACTTATCGATTTTTGCAAACTCTTTATAATCTTGGGGCATCTCCAGAACCAAATATGACAGTTCTTTGGTCTAAAAATTTACCAAAGAATTTCAAAGATTTTTGTACCAAAGTTTCAATTGAAACTTCATCAATCCAGTATGAAAATGATGATTTGATGAGAAAGGTTTCATGTACTGATGATTATGGAATTAGCTGTTGTGTTTCAATGTTGGAAACTGGAAAACAAATGCAGTTTTTTGGTGCCAGATGTAATATTGCTAAGGCTTTGTTATTGGCAATAAACGAAGGAGCAGATGAAATAACTGGAATCAAAATTTTAGATGTTGATGCTGTTGGCGGTAAATATTTGAATTATAAGGAAGTAATTAAGAGATATAAAGAAACTTTGGCTTTCTTGGCTGAAAATTATATTAATACCATGAATGTAATTCATTACATGCATGATAAATATTATTATGAACGAGCCCAAATGGCTTTATTGGATACTGAAGTAAAACGAGTCATGGCTTTTGGAGTGGCTGGTTTTTCGGTAGTAGTTGATTCTCTTTCGGCGATTAAATATGCCAAAGTAAAGGCAATTAGAAATGATCAAGGTGTAGCTACTGATTTTGAAATTGAAGGTGAATATCCAAAATATGGTAATGATGATGATAGAGTGGATAAAATTGCCAAAGAGGTTTTAGATTCTTTTAATAAAGAACTCCAAAAACATCATATTTATCGAAATGCTAAACCAACTTTATCAATTTTGACAATTACTTCAAATGTGGTTTACGGTCACAAAACCGGAGCAACACCTGATGGAAGAAAAGCGGGTGAACCGTTTGCTCCAGGGGCTAATCCAATGCACGGACGTGATACTAGTGGTGCTGTGGCTTCATTAAACTCAGTAAGTAAGTTGGGGTATGAAAATGCTCGTGATGGTATTTCAAATACTTTTTCGACTACTACTAAGACTTTGGGTGGAACTTTAGAAGAACAACAAAACAATTTGATTGGGTTGTTGGATGGATATTTCCAAAAAAATGGTCACCATTTGAATGTAAATGTTATGGATAAAAACACTTTACTTAAAGCAATGGAACATCCAGAAGAATATCCTCAATTAACAATTAGGGTTTCTGGATATGCTGTTAACTTTGTAAAATTAACCAGAGAACAACAACAAGAAGTTTTGGCAAGAACTTTTTTTGAATCAATGTAAAACATATGCTTAGAGTTCACTCAATTGAAACTTTTGGGACCCATGAAGGTCCAGGGATAAGATTGGTGATATTCTTACAAGGGTGTAATATTAGGTGCCTTTATTGCCATAACCCTGATTTGCTTAGTCGTGATGGTGGTAATTTGATGAAAAGGAAAGAAATTTTGGCAATAACTGAAAAACAAAAAGGGTATTTTGGGGTGGATGGAGGAGTCACTGTTTCTGGTGGTGAACCAACATTGCAAACGAAAAGCTTATATAAACTCTTTAGAGAATTAAACAAAAGAAAAATTCATACGGCATTAGATACTAATGGAACTATTGCAACTAATGAAGTTAAAAAACTTTATCAAAAGACGGATTTATTACTTTTGGACATTAAACATATTGATGAAAAAAAACATATTAAATTAACTGGGTCGACCAATAAGAACGTTTTGGAAATGGCAAAATACAGAGAGGATTCTAAAAAAGCAATGTGGATTCGTTATGTGTTGGTTCCAAATTGGAATGATGACGAGAAATCATTAAAAGAATTTGGAGAACATTTTTCTGACTATAAAATGATAGAAAGAGTAGAAATACTCCCCTACCATACTTTAGGAGTTTATAAGTACAAACAATTAGGGATGAAATATAAATTATCTAAAGCTAACCCGCCGACGCCAGAAATCATTGAAAAAACTAAAAATATTTTAAGCAAATATTTTACTAATGTTTTAGTAAAATAAAATTGATTGTTAGAAGCTAAAAGTTATTGTATAATAACGATTACTTTGCCCTGTCGTCCCTATTTGGGACTAAGGGCCAAGCATTGAATTAAATCAATGCCCTGTCGTCCCACCTGGGGACTAAGGGCTAAATAATGAATTAAATTAATGCCCTGTCGTCTAATGGTAGGACATCAGCCTTTGGAGCTGAGTATTGTGGTTCGAATCCATGCAGGGCAACAAAATTGAGTATTTTAGAGTATTAAAATTTCTGTATTTCTTTCGATTAATTGTATTTATCCCTAAATTGTGGTAAATTTCTTCAATTTTAATACATGAAATTGAATTATAATAAGCAGTTGAATAAGGTTAAACGATGGGTTGCTCCTGTTGGGAGAAAAGAATATCTTAAATTGGATTTAAATGAAAATTATTCGGTTTTTACGGACGAGTTAATTAAGGATTTGGTAAAAGTGGATTATTTTGCATTAAGTTGTTACCCAGAATATGACAGGCTTATTGGATTACTAGCTAAATATACAAACAGTAACCCCAAAAACATTACATTGGTTAACGGTGCTGATCAGGCGATAGATCTGTTATTAAGATTGTTTTTTAACAATAAAAGTAAAGTGATTATGCCGAGCCCTGTTTTTTCGATGTATGATCATGTTTTTTCTGTTTTGGGATCTAAAATTAAACATATTCCTTATAAATTAATTGGTGAAAATTTTGAATTTCCAATTGAAAAGATTCAAAAAGAACTAATGAATAGCGATGGAATTGTTATTTGTAATCCCAATAATCCACTAGGGTCAATCATAAAAACGGAACATTTAATTGAGATTATTGAATTGACTTTTAAATATAAAATTCCTTGTATTGTTGATGAAGCATATTTTGAATTTTATGGAGACACTGTTGTAAATTTGGTTAAAAAATATCCAAATTTAATTGTAATTAGAACTTTTTCTAAAATATTTGGTATTGCTGGTTTAAGATTGGGATATGTTGTTGCAGACGGAGATATTACAAAACAATTATTAAAAATAAGAGGTCCTTGGGATGTTAACCATTTTGCTGTCTCTATCGGAGAGACATTACTTGAGAATAAAGATATTTTTTTATCTAAATTAAAAGAAACAAAAAAGATTAGACAAAAATTGGTGGATTTTTGTTTATCCTTAGGGTTGGAGGTTTATCGAAGTGAGGCTAATTTTGTAATAGTTAAATTTAATGATAGTACTAAGGCTTTTGATTTTTTTGTAAAAAATGGGATTTTAGTAAATGACATCTCTGATTACCCTTATAGTAATGGAATTCTAAAAGGTTGTATCCGAATTACTATCCCTAATTCTGTTGGTTTCGAAAAACTAAAGTCTGTACTTCTTAAGTTCGTAAAATAATTCTTTGTTACCTTTAAATAGAATTGTATTTATTCCTAGTTTTTTAGCAGTATCAATATTTCTCTCACTATCGTCAATAAATAAACAACTGTTTGGATTTGCGTTGATTTTTTTAATTATATCTTCCAACATTCCTGATGATTTTGTTTTGCCAAATTGGTAAGAATAAAATTTTTGAAAATTTTTAAAATCAAGACCAAAAACATTATTAATTGCTTGACTTAATTCAAGCACATTATCGGAAACGATAGTTGTTTTTTCTCTGTATTTTTTAAGTTTATTAATTAGTCTTTGATTGAGAACAATTTGTTGGGCAAATTGCTGAAAATATTTTTTAATATCAAAATTTGTTTTTAATACTTTATTAACTGTATTTAGATAATCACTGGCTTTTTCTTTACCGATATCTAGGTTTGGTAAATGTTCCAACCAGATTGAATTGTGTTTTTCTGAATCGATAGAATATTTTTTAGATAAAAGATTTATAAATTTTTTTCTTTCATCACCTTGAGTCAAAACACCGTGAATATCAACCAATAGATGTTCAATTTTTATTTTTTTGTTTTTAATAGTAGTGGTAAATTTTAATTTATTTTTGTCTGCTATTTTTGTAATTAATCTGGCGGCTGAAATTAAATTATCCCCTACTGCTACTACACCATGGTTAGTCATCATCATAAAATCATTATTTTTTAGAATTGAAGCTGTTTTTTTAGCTAACAAATTAGTCCCATATGGTAATTCTTTTGGTAATGTGGTAATTTTTATGTCATCCTTAGGACCAACATTTACATGAGCAATAGCATTTATATCAGGCCTTTTAAGATAAATTGACCAATGGAGTAACGCTTCTGACGATGGCTTCTTGTCACCTATAAAATATATAGAATTGTCTGTGGCATTGATTACAAAAATAATTTCGTCTTGTTTAATGTGGGACAAAACAGATCCTGTGGACGTAATTAACATTCCTCCGGGGACTTTAATACTAGTATTACCACCACTACCTATTGCTAATCCAGCTTGAGCGATTAAGTTGCCACTTTCTATAAACTCATGAGTATAATCTTCGATTATTTTTTGTATATTAACAGAGACACTATCTGGACGAAAATAACCATCATCTCCAATCATTTTTATTTATCTCCATTTTTAAATCCATAAGTTGTCTTGTGCTCTGGATGTTCGGTGCTAGATCGATATCCAAAGTTGTCAAGGATTTCTTCAACAGATGTTGAAGTTTCTTCACCATTAACAATATGATAACTGGCAATGGCTAAACTGACATTATTTAATGATAATGTTTTTTGAGCTCCTTGAATAGCGTTTACTTCAGAGCCTTCGACATCCATTTTGATAAAGTCGACATGATTTATTCCTAACCTTTCCAACTCGCTATCAAGCGATACAGCCTCAATTTCTTGAGTGTGTTGACTAGCGTTAAAGAAGAATGAGGCTCCAGCTGTGTGTTTATTATTAAACTTTAGTTTTTTATCTTTTGACCATAAAGCCTTATTAATAATTGTGATATTTTCAAGACCATTCAATACTACGTTTTGTCTTAATTTTTCACAATTACCTGTATCTGGTTCGAACACTATAACCCTACCAGTTGGTCCAACAGATTTGGCTGCGTAAATAGCAAAAGTACCTTCATACCCTCCAGCATCAATCACAGTATCCCCAATTTTGAGATCATAATGTTTTAGATAACCATCGTTTTCTTTATGAAAAGAAACTTTCCAAGGTTTGTATTCATTATCATAATCAGATAAATTTTTACCACTCCAAGAATTAAATTTTAATTTTTGGCCTTTATAGGTAATCTCTACATAATTTGGGTGCCAAATTCTTTCTTCGATCAAGGGTTGTATCTGACCTTTTAAAACTTCTCTGGTAGCATCACTGTTATCGACAACTAAATCATAGTCAAGTGCCATATGTTCACTTTCTCTATATATCCTTTCTAACTCTTGTGGTGTCCAAGAAACATGTAAGGTTTGATTTCTAGTAGATAATCTTAATTTAGCAATATCAGGAGAAGTGTGAACATAAATTAAACGAACATCAGCAACTTCTTGTAGAGATTTCATAATTTCGTGAGCATATTCTCTGTTCATTGTATTTTCAAAACAAATTCTTCTATTTTTATCTAAAAAATCAAAAATTGCTTTTCTAGCAATTGGTTCGGCCCTTTTAAGATAACCATCGGGGTTACGTTTTTGTTCTTCTATAAATATGTTTTCGTATCTGAAAAAAGGGATGTCAAATTCTTCTTCGATTATTTGGCCAATATAAGATTTCCCTGCTGCTATTGGCCCTACCAATAAAAATACTTCTTTTGTATGACCCTCATTTTCAACATCTTTTAATTCGTTATTACCCCTAACGACTATATTCTCTGATGTTGATTGTGGTATATAAATAGGCTTTGGTAATAAATCTGTCCTTTGTTGTATTGTTCCAATGTTTTTATCTCTTTCCATTTTTATGTCTGATTTATATCATATACATTTATGTATATCAATATATAACAATTGTTTTAAAGATAAAATGGACGGGTGACCGACATGGATAACAAAAATAGTTTGGGAATGGTATAAATTAGGTATAATAGCCTATGATCTGGAAAAAACCTCACATTTCAAGAATTTATGAAGCGTTGACGGCAATTGCTGATAATAGAATCGAAATAAATGGCAATAGAGCCAAATGTTATGAATTTGGCAACGACAGAGTTTATGATATCCAATATGATCCGGTGAATGGGAGTATTATGTCAAATGATAATGCGGCTTTTTATACTTACTCTTTGAGTTATCCGATAATTGCTTATTTGATGTCAATCGGAAAAATCCCCTATCAAAAGAAATTATTAGAAATTTTTAAAGATGTTTGTTGGAAAGAAATTAATCAACATTTTAAAAATGATTATGATAAATCAATTAGATTTGTATTGGAGGAGTTAAAGAAAGAAGGACAGGATATTGATTTTATAAAAATGGAAATAAAAGGTATATATGATTTTACTTGCAACTTACAGATAAAAACTTTGGGGAAATTACAGCGACCAATAAGGTAAATTTCAATTCTGATAGAATAAACATAAATGAGACAACAGGTGTTGGTAATACATGGAGGAACAACGTTTGATAGTTATGAAAAATATCTTGAATATCTCAAAAATGAAGAAATCTATTTGGATCGATTAAAACAAAAAGGCTGGAAAGAAAATTTGCAAGAGAGTTTAGGAAATGATTTTGATGTTATTTTGGCAAAAATGCCAAATAAGAATAATGCAAAATATATAGAGTGGGCAATTTATTTTAATAATCTCGTTCCATTATTGGATGATGATTTGATTTTAGTTGGTCATTCTTTAGGTGGAATATTTTTGGCAAA
>CAZWZK010000033.1:0-8208 GCA_964638385.1 uncultured Gammaproteobacteria bacterium | reverse complement strand
TATATCCTAAAAAATGAATAAGATAAGAATATTGTTGGTATTTGTTTTGGTTATGGGGTGTTTTTTTAGTATCAAGACGAAAGTTTTTGCTTGTACAAATGGAGCAACTCAATGTTCTGGGAATAGTATTCAAGTGTGTATAAACAGTAGTTGGAGTAATGTAAGTTCTTGTACTTATGGATGTAGTGGTGGTAAGTGTAATGAGTGTACTACTGCTAGCTATCCTCAAAAATGTTCGAGTGGAACATTGACTTATTGTTCTGGTGGTAGCAAAAAATCAGTACAGTGTACTTATGGTTGTCGAAATAGTACAACATGTAATGAGTGTACTACTATTAGCTATCCTCAAGTATGTTCCGATAGAACATTGACTTATTGTCTTGGTGGTATCAAAAAATCAGTAGAGTGTACTTATGGTTGTCGAAATAGTACAACATGTGCACAGTGTAGTAGTGATAGTAATTGTCTTAGCACTGAGTCTTGTATTGATGGTGTTTGTAAAGTTCCTACTTGTTCAGAAGTTGGGGGATTTTGTATTAATACTGAAGGTTATAAAAATTCGCCTTATAAATGCCCTAGTGTTTCGACAAAAGGAGTATGTTCTGACCCTAACAATGGGACATGTTGCACGGCAAAGTGTACGACTTATGCAAGTACTTATGGAAGTGCTAGTTGTTTAAATCGGGATTATTGTAGTGCGATTGGTGGTTATAATACTTATGCTGGAGGGGTTGTGAATTGTGCTGATAGACTTTCTTGTTGTGTGGGTGGTGGAAGTTATAATGATGAGTGTAGTTCTACGAACAGTTGTGTTGATCTTTATGGTTCCTGTCACACCTGTGATGATGTGCCTATTGGAACGAGTAGTTATACTTATAAGAAGTGCCAGCCACATATTGCTACTGGTGGTGATGGATCTTGTGGTAGTTCTAATGGTCAAGATTTATGTTCTATGCCTACAAGTGATTTGTGTAATAGTAGTTACGGATCGACAATAACAGATGATGTTGGTTCTGATGGAACTTTTAATTGGAAGTGTGATGGCCAAAAGGCCTCAACTTGTAGAACCGTCGGAAAGGATTCTTCTGCTTGTACAGCGACTAGAAAACTTTTTTCTGACGGTGTTTGTGGAACTTCAGATGGGACCAATGTTGTTTCTCGGCCGTCGGATAATCTTTGTGTTACTGGAACTGCTGATTGGAGTATTACTGGTACTGATTCTGAAGGAACTGATGGAACTTATGATTGGAAGTGTGTTGGTAGTTGTGGTGGTAAAACTGAGACTTGTACCGCGATTAATGATACGGCTCCAAATTTAAATTCGACGGTATTGCAAACTTCTGGGGGTTCAACAGTGGCAGTTGAAAGTGGTAATAGAAATCATATTTGCCAATTAGCTTTTGGTGGTAATTCTACTGTAAGGTGGGTAATTACTGGAAGTGATGTTCAAGGTGTTAGTGACATTTCAACAATGACTTTGAGGTTTAGAACTAATGCTGGAGCGATTATTTCTACTAGCGCAGTTGCAGCCGTAAATGGAGCGGCGACTTTTGTGGTTGACACGAGCGGGATGACAGCGGCAATTTATAATATAGAAGTTCAAATTAATGATGTTCACACTTCACCAGGAAATCGTGGTTGGATTGATACTGGACGTGATTTTAAGGTTTGGGATTGTTTGGTAGGAGTGACTGGAACTATTTATGATGGTAGTGATACCGCAATTTCTTGTTCTGGCGGGGCTGGTTACACTAATACTGTTTCAAGTGATTTAAGTTTTGGCCTAAGATACGGTATTGGTGCAAGTAATCCAAGAGTAATGACAGTCAGCTCCCCTACTTTTGCTAGCGGTGATAAATTATATTGGAATAGTACAGTAAATTATCAACCAGTATTTGTGGTTTTCCCTGGTTCTAGTCCAAACGAAGCCAGAATTAACGGAAATTGTATTTCTGGGGCATCGTTGGATCCAAAACTAGCAGATGCTTATGCGACTACTCCAATTTTAAACATTGAATATGCGTCGGTTATGGATCAAGAAGCTTGGTATCAGACTGTTGGTGGAAGTATTTTGGCGACAGGTAAAGTTACTAATTATGTACCAGTAACGTGTAAAGATAATTGTCAAACAGTTACTGGAGGTATTATTTTTGCCAAAGAGATTTCGGTATCTGATAAAGATGTCGCTAATAGTAGTGATGGATCGCGAAATTCTGGAAAGACTGTCAAAGCAAGATATTCTTATGCTGATTTGAAAAAACAATATTTTACTAATAAGGGTGTAGGAACAACTTTTGTGGGTAATCAAAACAGATCAGCTAATGGAATAAAAGATGCGACTGGAGTCATTTTTGTTCAAGGTAATATGACAATTGATACTGACATTGATACTTCTGATTTTATAATGATAATTGCCAGTGGTGACATCATTATTAATGAAGATGTAAACAAGATTAATGCAATTTTGGTGGGATCAAATGTTTTGGCTGGCGGATCTGCAGATAACCAATTGGTGATCAATGGTGTGGTTTATGGGGTTAATGGAGTTAAGTTTAATAGGACTTTTGCTGTGGCTAGTAAAAACAATACTGCCCCATCAGTAAAAGTGGTTTATAATCCAGGATTGTTATTTATGGTGCCAAAAGAGATTATTAAATCCTTGAGTCAATGGAAAGTCAATTAGTCTATCAGTTATTCAGTTGTCAGATCTCAGGAAGACAAAATAAAAAAAATGATGATAAAAAATAAAGGTAAGCAAAAAGGACAAGTAGTATTGATGGTTTTGTTGGCATCGGCCTTAGTTTTGACATTAGGTTTGTCGGCTTCACGTCAGGCGACCATAGAAACCAAAATTGATACTGATCAAGAATTATTAAAAAAAGCTTTTAATGCGGCAGAATCAGGAATTGAGTATTATTTGGGAACAGGAAATTTAACATATGGAGATAGTAATTCTGTTGATGGATCAGCTAATTTGACAATAGGTTTATTGGGCAATACTCAAAACTTGTCTTTTGGAAATGTGACATTGGAAGGTGGTTCTGATTATTTTTGGTTAGTAAATCATACAGATAATGGAGATATTGGGACGACTTATTATAGTGCTTCTACTTCAACAATTAATGTTTGTAATAGTCTAGGTGCTGCTGGGTCTTTTAAAATAGATTATTACTACAAAATAGGAACGGTGGTTTCTAAAAGTAGTGTAACCCAGGCAACTAATGCTAGTGGTTGTGTAAATAATTTTAGCTTGGCGGCGGGTAATTCTTTGTTATTAGTGGTAACTCCAGTAGGAACAGGTTTTGCCCCCAAAATTGAAATTCAAGGGAGCTCTAATTTTCCAATTCAAGGAGAAGAGATTAGTTCTACTGGAACAGTAGACGGTGTAAATAATACGGTAACAGTGGTCAATAAATTTTATATTCCATCTTTTTTGTTGGAGGCAATTACTTCTGGTGGTGACGTAACTAATCAATAGTTGTTATACTGGATGTATGAGTAATGTTTTAGGTATTGATATAGGTCAAAACACTATTAAGGCAGTATCGATAGTCAAAGATGTTTCGGGCAAGCTTGTTTTGGATGCAATTGGTGAAGCAAAAACTCCATTGATCGAAAACACTAATGAAAATAGATCAAAATATTTTGGAGAGTTGGGCGGAGTTATAAAATCGCTGTTAGCTGATTTAAAAATAAAAAGTAAACAAGTTGTAGTTGATTTGCCTGAAAGTGAAGTGGTTAGTCGATTAGTTAGATTGCCTCCATTAAAAGATTCGGAAATTATGGATGCTTTAAGATTTGAAGCAGAAACTTTTGTCCCCTACCCCTTGGAAGAAGTATCAATTGATTATGAAATTATTGAAAAAGACGATGCTGGAAGGTTAACTATTTTTGTAATTGCAGCGAGAAATGATTTAATTGCTAACTATGTAAAGTTGTTCAAAAGTTTGGGATTGGAATTATTAGCCCTTGAATCCCCTTCTGTGGCTTTGAGAAGAATAGTGAAAAATGGAATAAAAACAGTGGAAAGGGTGGTCATTCTGGATATTGGAGAAAAATATTCGGACATTTTTAATATTAATAAAGGGAATGTCTATTTTGCTAGATCATTGCCGGTTGGAGGCGAGTCTTTAACTCGGTCAGTATCTTTGGGTTTAGGATTGGATATGTCTTCGGCAGAAGAATATAAAAAGGCTTATGGAATTAAAGAAAATGAATTGGAAGGAAAAATTAGAACTGTAGCGATGCCGGTATTTAGTAGTATCGCTGATGAAGTAAGAAAGGCGATGACATTATTTACTGAGGACTCTGGCGGAAAAGCAGTGGAATTGTTAGTTTTAAGTGGTGGTGGAGCAAATTTGCCAGGTATGGCTGAAGAATTAACAAGATTGTTGGGGGTTGAAGTCCAAGTGGCTCAACCATTTGTCAATATTGATGTTACCAAAATACAGACACAATTTAATTTAAACGTTGAAGGTTGTCGATTTAGTTTAGCGGTTGGTTTATCTTTAAGGGGGTTGTTGTGAACGATTTAAATTTACTCCCATCCGAAGCTAAGTTTCAGGCCGAAAGGATGCGTCTTAAGGCTATTATTAATAATTTTTTATGGATTTTTGGTGGGGTATGGTTGTTGTTAGTAGTGATAGTTTTTGCTATAGGTTTGGTTCTCCAATTGAATTTAAATAGATTAACTAGTAATTATAAAAAAGGATTAACGCAATACGAAACTTTGATTGGAAGTATGGCTATTAATCAGAAAGTTAAATACCAAGCAAAAGTGGTAGCAAAAGTATTAGCTGACAGATTTAAATATGGTGAATCAATGGAAATGGTAAGAAATTTATTTTCGGCAAATATAAAAATTGATAATTTGGAAATAAGAGAGAAAAAGAAATTTATGATTTACGGAAGTTTGGCTGATGGTAAAAATTTAAGTGAAGTAGAGTCAATAGTGGAAAACATAAATAAGGATTTAGTGGAGGGTATCAAATCGGCTAAAATATCTGATTTATCAGTTGATGCAGTTAAGGGTTGGTTATTTGAAATGGAGGTTAATCTAAAATGAGTAGTAGTTTTTTTAAAATGCCAGAAAAGATTTTTGGAATTAGTAGTAGTTTGATAAGACTTTTCTTTTTACCTTTGGGGATATTGGTGGCTTTTTTGATAAGTTTAGGAATGATAATTTTGCCAAAATTTGAGTCAATCTCAAATTTAAATCAATCAATTAAAACAATCAAAGGTCAAATAAAATCAGTTGCTGAAAAAAAAGCTTATTTAATGTCTGTTGATTTAGACGAACTAAACAAAAATGAAAGTTATTTATCAAGCGCAGTTTTACAAGAAAAAAATTCTTATTTGTTGGTGGGTGTAATCAGAAGTATCGCTGATAAGTATGGCTTTCAAGTCAAAAGTTTTTCTATTAGTCCAATAAAAATCAAAGAAGGTGAATCATCCACAAGTTCATTAAAGGTGGCAACTAAAGATGTGGCGACTAAAATGCCGATTAATGTAATATTAAGCGGCCCTGAATTAAAGAGTTTAGATTTGATTAAAGCGTTGGAGAATAGTTTGCCAATATTGTTTATAGACAATTTTGATATTTCGACTCGATTTGGAGTATCTGATCTTGAATTATCAATTTCTTCTTATTACGTTCCCGATAAAGCAAATTTAGTGTCAGGAAATTTAACTTTGACTGATTTGCAACCAACCAAAGAAGAAACCGATTTGTTAAATCAGATTAGTCAGTTTGAGAGAAATGAAAGTTTGATTAAATCTCTAAATGATCAGAGTTCTGAAGATAAAAGTTTTGTAAAATATCAACGAGAAAATCCGTTTACTCTCTGATTTTGACAATGAATTTTTCTTGAGGGAAAGAAAGATTGAGAATGGTTCTGATTGATTTGATTATTTTACCTTCTTTTCCAATGATTCTTCCGATTATTTCTTTTGGAGCGATTATTTCAATAATAGATAATTCTTCTTCTTGATGTTGTTCGATAGTAACATTATCTTCTTTTTGGGTAATCGATTGGATTATGTATTCTAGGGTTTCTTTGACGGTTTTCATAAGTTAAAATTTCTAATTTCTAAAAAAATTACTCAGTCTTTGGAGATTCTTCGGTTTTTGGTTCTTCAGATTTAATTTCTTCTGAAGCAGTTTCTTCTGTTTTTACCTCTTCGGCTTTAACTTTTTTGACGTTTTTAATTTTTTTAGGATATTTGTCAGGGTTGATAAGTTTGTCTACACCTTCAGTGATTTGAGCTCCATTCTTTTGCCATTGAGATAATTTTTCTTGGTCAATAGAAAGAGTTTTGGTTTGAGGAGTATAGAATCCTAAATCATCAATAAATTTACCGTCAAATTTGCTGCGGTCTTCAGCAACGACGATACGGTAAGTAATTTGGTGTTTTTTACCGCGGGGTAAAAGTTTAATTTTGATCATAATGTAGAGATTATACCTTATAAGTTAGAAAGTAGAAAGTATAAAGTTAAAAAGATAAATTTTAATCATTAATTAATTTAGTAGCATTGATTGAAGCAGCTTCTTCTGCTCTTTGTTTGGAGTTACCAGTTCCCTTGGCAATAAGTTCATCATTTAAATAAACTCCTACTTCAAACGTTTTTTGATGGTCTGGGCCGGATTCTGATAATGTCTGATATTTTGGGGTAATGCCTTTTTTGGCTTGGGCGATTTCTTGAAAAATACTTTTTGGGTCTTTGTAGACTTCTTTGGAAGAAAGGTTTTCGATGCTCGCGTCTAGAAACAAATCAAGGAATTTAAAAGCGTGGTCTAGTCCCCCGTCAAGATAAATTGATCCTAGTATAGCTTCGAAAGTATCGGCAAGAATTGATTGGTTTAATCTGCCATTATGGTTTTCTTCACCGTGGGAAAGATAAATAAATTTACCTAAATTAAAATTTGATGCTACTTTGGCTAAATTTTGGGTACAAACAACTAAAGCTCGGAGATTTGTTAATTTACCCTCATCAAATTTTTGGAAACGGTTGAATAATCGGTCAGAAATCCAAAGTTCAAGAACAGCGTCACCCAAGAATTCATACCTTTCATTAGATTCATCAAATTGATGATGTTCATTGAGAGATGAACGGTGGACTAAGGCTTGGTCAAGTTTAGAAACTTCTTTGAATTTATATTCAATTAGTTGTTGTAGTTCATCAAGTAGTGGATTCATTTTCTTTTAGAGCACTGCCAATAACTCCATTAATAAAGCTAGAACTAGAGTCGGTGCCGTATTCTTTGGCGATTTCAATAACTTCATCAATGACGACTTTTTCTGGATTCTTTTTAAAATAAAAAAGTTCCCAAAAGGCATAGCGAAGAATATTTAAGTCGACTCGATTGATTTTGTCGATGGGCCATTTTGGAGCGTTTTTACTAATTACTTGGTCAATTTGAGGAATAACTTTGACAATTTCAGGGGTGTCCTCAGTGGTTGGAGCGTTATTGCCACAACTCCAAGCAAAAAGGGCTTGGATGTTAGCAATTCTTTTTAAATGGCGTGGATCGAATTTATTTTTCACTGTTTACAGTTGGGACACTGAAAACCGACCATTTTTGGTTGGCCGCAATTTTTACAAATTATTGGTTTTATTAGAGTTGGTCCTTTATCTGCAGCTCGACGACGACCTTGTCGACGGCTAGATGGCCAATGTTTAGGTACTGCTGTCATGGAAGTATTGTATCAGAAAAAGGAAAAAAGTGGGAAGGACTGAAATTAATTATTAATAAAGTTTTTCTCGATAGTGTGACTCGATAAAATCGATTCTAATTTATTTTTTTTGTCTTTAATCAAGTCATTAAGTATTTTTTGACTAAGACTAATTAATTCTAGGTCGGAAAAATTGGCGATCTTGAGAGAAGGGAAACCATGTTGGATAACCGAGAATACTTCTCCTGGACCACGATTTTGAAGATCAAATTCGGCTATTTTCAGGCCGTTGGTGTGATGTTCCATAAATTGAAGTCGACTCTTGGCTTTGTCGGTTTCTGATTCGGTAAAGAGGTAGCAGTAACTCTGAAGATGTCCCCTACCAACTCGGCCTCGGAGTTGATGAAGTTGGGAAAGGCCAAAGCGCTCGGCTGACTGAATAATCATAATTGAGGCGTTAGGAATATCAACCCCAACTTCAATAATAGGAGTGGTAACTAAAATATTTGTTTTATTTTTTTGAAAATCAGAAAT
>CAZWZK010000032.1:0-8682 GCA_964638385.1 uncultured Gammaproteobacteria bacterium | reverse complement strand
TTGATCATGATGATGCTACTCGTGCTCTTATGGGTTCTCACATGCAGACTCAAGCTGTCCCGTTAATTGCTCCAAAATCTCCAATTGTTGGTACCGGCATGGAAGCTGCAGTTGCTACCTCCATGAATCGTACTGTTTTAGCTCATCATCCAGGTAAAGTTACTTTTGTCGATGGAAGCAAAATCGTTATTGCTCTAGACACTAAGATTGCTGAAGAACGTTATGATCAAAGTGAAATTAGTCCTGATGGTAAAACCGAAACTTATTTCCTTACTAAATTTGAAAGAACTTCACCATACGGTACTTGTTACAACCAAAGAGCTATGGTCAATGTTGGTGATATCGTTCAAGAAGGAGACCTCCTTATCGATGGTCCATCTACTGATGGTGGTGAACTTTCTATTGGTCAAAATTTATTAGTCGCTTACGCTGAACTTGATGGTTTAAATTACGAAGATTCTTTCTTGATTTCTGATCGTTTAGTCAAAGAAGATATTTTAACCAATATTCAAATTTACGAATATCAAGCACAAGTTGTTGAAACCAAATTAGGTTCCGAAGAATTAACCAAAGATATTCCTAATGTTTCCGAAAACGAACTAGCCAAGCTTACTAATGATGGTATCGTTATGATCGGTGCTGCTGTTGGACCAAATGATATTTTAGTTGGTAAAGTCGAACCTCGCGGTGAAAAAGAATTATCTGCCGAAGAAAGACTTTTACGCGCAATTTTTGGTGAAAAAGCTCGTGAAGTTAAAGACACTTCTCTTCGTGTTCCAAACGGTGAAGGTGGTGTTGTTATCAAAGTTGATGTTCTTTCCAAAGATGATGGTGATGAACTTGATCCAGGTGTTAACAAAACTGTCAAAGTTTATGTCGCTCAAATCCGTCGTATTCAAGAAGGAGATAAAATCGCTGGACGTCATGGAAACAAAGGTGTTATTGGTCGTGTCTGGCCTCAATATGACATGCCACGCACTGCCGATGGTACTCCTGTTGACTTAGTTATGTCTCCAATCTCAGTTATTTCTCGTATGAATTTGGGACAAATTTTAGAAAACAATCTAGCTCATGCTGGACTTTACCTTAATAAAAAATATGCTGTCCCAGTTTTTGAAAAATATCCTGAATCAAGAATTGCTTCTGAATTAGAAGCTGCTGGTCTCGACAAAAGTTGTAAAGTTCAACTTTATGATGGTCGTACTGGTGAAGCTTATGATCAACAATCTGTTGTTGGTGTCAGCTATATCCTCAAACTTGTTCATATGGTCGATGATAAAGTCCATTCTCGTTCTACTGGTCCATACTCTTTAGTCACTCAACAACCACTTGGTGGTAAGGCTCGTATGGGAGGTCAGCGTCTTGGAGAAATGGAAGTTTGGGCTCTTGAAGCACATCGTGCTGCTCACACCTTACAAGAAATGTTGACTCTTAAATCAGATGATATTGATGGCCGTACTCATGCTTTCCAAGCTATTATTAAAGGAGAAGTAATTCCAGAACCAGCTATTCCAGAATCATTCAAAGTTCTTACCAAAGAACTTGCTGGTCTTTGTCTAGATATTTCTCCAGTCGGAGTCAAAGAAACAATCGATCTCACTTCAGAAGAAGAAGAAGAGACAATTATTCCAGAGATCAAACCAGAAGATATTGGACCTCAGGTTCCAGTTGAAGAAGAACTCTCATCTGAAGCTGAAGGATTAACTATTGCCGAAGATTCGGCACCATTAGAAGATGAAATAAAGGAGGAACAATAATGTTTAAATTTAAAAGCATGATCGATTTTACCGGTCTTCAAATCAAACTAGCTTCTCCAGAAGATATTTTGAGCTGGTCACACGGTGAAGTTACCAAACCAGAAACTATTAATTATCGCTCTTGGCGTCCAGAAAAAGATGGTCTTTTTTGCGAAAAAATCTTTGGACCATCTCGCGATTACGAATGTTATTGTGGAAAATATAAGAAAATCCGTTTTAAAGGTGTAGTTTGTGATCGATGTGGAGTTGAAGTTACTGTCTCCAAAGTTCGCCGTGAACGTATGGGTCATATCTCTTTAGCTGCTCCTGTCACTCATCTTTGGTATCTTCGCAATACTCCATCTCCAATCGGAGTTATTCTTGATGTTCCTCAAAAAGATCTTGAATCAGTTGTTTATTTCACTAAATATCTCATTACTTCTATTGATGATTCAAAAAGAAAAGAAGCTTTAGAAAATTTGCGTCAACATTCTCAAAAACGTATTGAGCAAATTGATGTCGAAACCAAGAAAAATACTGAAATCAAAACTGAAGAAACCGAAAAAGAGAAAAAAGATCTTAAATCCAAAATCAAAAATAAAGATCAACTTTTCATTGCCCAAGAAGAACGCGATGTTCGTCTCAAGCAGGATATCCAAAAGATTGAAAATAAAGCTTTGACTGAAAAGAATCGTATTGAAAGTTTGATTAAGTACCTCGAAGAAAAAATCCAAACTCTCGAAGTTCTTTCTACTTTATCTGATGAAGAAAGCTTTTACCTTTCTCAATTCCGAGCTGATATTTTCTTTACTGCCAAAATGGGTGCTGAAAGTTTAGTTGAAGTTCTTGGTCAAATTGATCTTCCTGAAACTATCAAAAATCTTAAAAAAGAATTGTCTAAAACCAGTTCCAAAATTAAGAAGAAAAAAATCATGTACAAAATCCGTATCTTAAACGGTATGGTTGATAATAATATCAATCCAAAATCCATGGTTTTAACTCACGTACCTATCGTACCACCAGATTTGCGTCCTATGGTTCAATTAACCGGTGGCCGTTTTGCTACTTCTGACTTAAATGATTTATATCGCCGTTTAATCAACCGCAACAATCGTCTCAAGAAATTACTCAAACTCGGTGCTCCAGAAATCATTTTGCGTAACGAAAAGCGTATGTTGCAAGAATCTGTTGACATCTTAATTGATGCTCAAAAGAGTTCCAAAAACAAACGTAAGAGTACTAAACGAGTTCCTCGTTCGCTCTCTGATCTCTTAAGAGGTAAAAAGGGTCGTTTCCGCCGCAATTTACTCGGTAAACGTGTTGATTATTCTGGTCGTTCAGTTATCGTTGTTGGTCCAGAACTCAAACTTGACCAAGTCGGTTTACCAAAAGAAATTGCTCTAGAAATGTTCCGACCCTTTGTTCTTCGCGAACTTATGGCTAGTGGTATTGCTCCAAACATTAAGAGTGCTAAAAACTTAATTGATCACCGAGTCACTGAGGTTTATGATATTTTGGAAAAAGTTACAGCCGATAAATATGTTTTGCTTAACCGCGCTCCAACTCTTCACAAACTCTCAATTCAGGCCTTCAAACCAGTTTTAGTCGATGGATTAGCTATTCGCTTACATCCATGTGTCTGTAAAGGTTTCAATGCCGATTTCGACGGAGATCAAATGGGTGTTCATTTACCACTTTCTGATGCCTCTCAAAAAGAAGCTAAGATGTTAATGTTGCCTTCACGCAATTTACTTAAACCAGCTGATAGTGCTCCAGTTTCTATTCCAGCACAAGGTATGGCTGTAGGTTGTTATTATGTAACTTCAGTCAGATCTCAAGATTTAGCCAAAGAGGCTGCCGAAGGTTTTGAAGGGTTAAGTATTTTTGCCGACAAAGGTGAAGTCGAATTAGCCTATCAATCCAAAAAAATTGAACTTCGTGAACTTATCGCCGTCCGTCTTAATGGTCAAATCATCAAAACTACTTTTGGTCGAATCTGGTTTAATAAAATCCTTCCAAAAGAGTTCGATTTTGTTAATGAGTCTATGATGGGAAGCAAGGCTCTCAATGATTTAGTTGTTAAATCATTAGAAATTGCTGGTCGTCTTAAGACTGTTAAATTAATCGATGCTCTCAAAGATATTGGTTTCAAAGGTTTCACTCTTTCTGGTATCTCTCTTTCTATGGAAGATTGTGGATACTTACCTGAAAAAGATGACATCATTCATGGGGCTAATAAATTAGTTGCTGATATTGAAGACAATTATAAAATGGGTCTTATCAGTAATGATGAGAAAAAACGTCTCAGTCAAAATGTTTGGTTGGAAAAAACCGAAGAAATCGCTGAAAAAACTTGGGCTACTCTCGATATTGATTCTCCAATCCGTATCGTTTCTTCCGCAGGTATCAAACGTGCTTCCAAAGACCAAATCAAACAGCTTTCCGGTATGCGCGGACTTATGGTTGATCCTACTGGTAAAATCGTTCAATTACCTACCAAATCCAACTTCCGTGAAGGTTTGTCAGTTTTTGAATATGTTACTGGTGCTCGCGGAACCCGCAAAGGTTTAGCTGATACTGCTCTTAAAACTGCTGATGCTGGTTATTTAACCAGAAGATTAGTTGATGCTGCTCATATTTCTATTATCCGTATGGATGATTGTGGTACTGACAAGTTCATTACTATCGAAGCTGGCGAAAAAGGTCGTGAAAGATATTTCACTCGCCGTATTCTTGGCCGATTCTTAGCTAATGATGTTATTGATCCAAAAACTAAAAAAGTAATTATTTCTAAGGGTCAACTACTCGACAATAACGCTGTTGATTTGATTGAAAAAAATCAAATCACTTCAGTCGATATCCGTTCACCACTTTCTTGTGCTGCCGAAACTGGTCTTTGTAGCAAATGTTATGGTTGGGACCTTTCCAGCCGAAAACAAGTTGAAATCGGTGTTCCAGTCGGTGTTATCGCTGCTCAATCAGTCGGCGAACCAGGTACTCAGTTAACTCTCCGTACCAAACACACCGGAGGTGTTGTTGGTGTTGACGTTACTCAAGGTTTACCTCGTGTTCAAGAATTATTTGAAATTCGTATGCCTAAACTTCCTTCACCTTTGGCTGAAATCAATGGTAAAGTCAAAGTTAAGGAGAATATTGATGGTTACGAAATCAAATTAACTGGTAAAGACGATGATAAAGTCACTAAAACCATTACTTACATTTTGCCTTCAAACGCTAATCTTTTGGTTGCTGATGGTGATTTAGTGGGCAAGGGGACTCAATTATCTTCTGGATCTCTTGATGTTCGAGAAATCATGGAAATCAAAGGTATCGAAGCTGCTCAAAAATATCTTATTAGCAGTATCCAAGGAGTTTATGAATCACAGGGTATTACTATCCACGATAAGCATCTTGAAGTTATCGTTAAAGAAATGAGCGGTAAGATAAAAATTGAAGATCCAGGTGACACTACTTTCCTTTATGGTCAAATCCTTTCTTTAGCTGCTTTTAATGCTGCTAATGAAAAAATTAAAGAGAAAGATGCTAACGCAAAACCAGCTACTGGTAAGCGAATTCTTTTAGGACTTATTCAATCAGCTCTTACTACTGGTTCATGGCTTTCTGCTGCTTCGTTCCAACAGACAACCAGTATTTTGACAGAAGCTTCCTTGTTAGCCGAAGTCGACGACTTGATTGGTCTTAAGGAAAATGTTATTATCGGACGTCTTATTCCAGTCAATAAGGATCAATAAATTAAAATATGCCAACATTCAATCAACTAATCAAACGAGGTCGTACCGTCAGAGTTAAAAAACTCAAAACTGGTGCTCTTCGAGACAATTTCAATACGATTAATAATCGTTTTGCTAAAACTATTAATCCAGTCAAAAAGGGAGTTGTTACTGTGGTTAAAACCATGACCCCAAAGAAACCTCATTCAGCTTTACGAAAAATCTGTAAAGTTAAATTGAGCAATCGTAATTTAGTCACTGCTTATATTCCTGGTATTGGACACAATTTAGCTGAACACAGTATCGTTTCTATTCGAGGCGGACGTGTTCGAGATTTACCAGGTGTCCGTTATCACGTCGTTCGTGGTAAGTTTGATGCTGGTGCGGTTACTGGAAGAATGCAATCACGCAGTAAATATGGTGCAAAAAAACCAACTGCTAAAACCGCATAATTATAACTTTAAAACTAAACAACTAAATTATGTCAAGAAAGGGAACAAGTAAAATCAGAAAAGTTGAACCAGATGCTCTTTATAGCAGTGTTTTGGTAACTAAAATCATCAACTCTACCATGAAAGATGGTAAGCGTAATGCTGCTGAAAAACAGATCTACCAAGCTCTCGAGCTAATCAAAAAAGATTTTCCTAACGAATCAGAGCTTGAAGTCCTCGAAAGAGCTATGGAAAATATCAAACCAAAAGTTGAAGTTAGACCTCGCCGCATTGGTGGTTCTGTCTATCAAATTCCTACTCCAGTTCGTGGTAATCGTCAAAATGCTTTAGGTATCCGTTGGTTAATCAATGCTTCTCGGGCTCGTAGTAATAAGCAATATCACTCTTTTGCTCAAAAGTTGGTCGCTGAATTAAGCGATGCTCTCAGCAATAGTGGTGCTGCTGTTGCCAAAAGAATGGAAGTCGAACGTATGGCCGAAGCCAACAAAGCTTTTGCTCATTTGCGCTGGTAAAAAAGTAACGTAATTGCGAGCATAGCGAAGCAATCTCACTTCGATAATTTTCAAAACGCCTCAGTTAACTGGGGCGTTTTTAGTACAAACAATATCTTTTTGCTTCTTGCTTTAATGAACTATTTTGTTCATACTTAAATTAATTATGTCGCTTTTCTCAAAACCCAAGATAGTTATTTGGCCCAAGAATAAGTCTGTTGAAATTTATCTCAATCGTAAAGACAATAATTTTTTCAGTCTAGATCTCAATCTTTGGGAAGAAAAACAAACAAAAGACCTTGAAAGTCTAATTTTTTTTCTCAATCAAAATAAAATCAATACAGCCGTAGTTCTAATTCCTGATGATGTTGTTGTCACTAAATCTTTTGTTTACGATACTAAAATTGAGTCTATTGATAAAAAAGAAGTTATTGGCCTTGCTACTGGATTTGTTAACTTTCAAATCGATCCAGAGTCAATTGAATTCTCTTTAATTCAAGATACTGATAAAACCATCATTAATTCAGTTATCTACGATAAGTCTAAATTTGATTCCCTAAAATCAAACTTAGCTCAAATCGGTTTACAAATTGAATCATATCGTCCTGTTTCAGCGGCTATTTCCGATATTATTTCAACTATTCACTTAAGTGAGTTTTTCCTTATTTACCCACTAAATGATCATGAATATACTCTTTTGCTTTCTAAAAATAATCAAGTATATCTAACTTCTAATTTCAAAGGTCCCAATCTTGATATTCAAAAAACTGTCAACTATGCTCAACTTTATTTTTCTAATCCTGTCAAAAAAATTTATTACCCCGACAACAAAGAAATTGAGATTATAACTTCTACAGAAATGGAAAAAACCACCTATAATGAGGGTCAAATATCTCAAAGTTACCATCATCCTGCCAATCTTCCCTTACCTGTCATCAGTCAAATAAGTGGTATAATTAAACCGTCAAACGATATTAATTCAGTCAAATCTCCCAAAATGAGTAACAAAAAAAATCTTCTACCTATAATAGCAGTAGCTATCTTTTCTTTTGCTATTGTTTCCTTTGTTGTCTATTTTATTTTTAACAAAAATAAACAAGACGAATTAATCAAAGGTAACCAAGATACTGACTCGATTACTCCAGTAGTTACTCAGCCTACTATTACTCAATCCCCAACACCTACTATTGCTGAAATTGATAAAGATATTAAAATCCAAGTTTTAAATGCCACCGATATTAATGGTCAAGCTGCTACTCTCAAAGCTAAACTTGTAGCCCTTGGATTTGAAAATGTTTCTATTGGCAATGCTACCAAAGATGCCAACCAAAATTCTGTTCAGGTCAAATCAGCCACTGTCTCTGCTTATTTTGAATCAGTTTTAACTACTGATTTCCCAGCTACTTATACTGCTGATATTAAATCTTCTGGTACTTATGATGCTATTTTCACTATCGGTACCAACTTGTCTACTGGTGAATCAGCTGGCGGTGCCACTACTACTCCAAAGTTAACTACTACACCAGCTGTTACTACTACCAAGGCTGCTACTGCCACTCCTACCAAAAAGGTCACTCCTACTATTGAAGAATAGTTCTTTATCAAATTTAATTAATCCCTCGTGCAAGCGGGGGATTTTTGTTTATAAAAATTGCCAAAATAAAACCCCACTCTTTAAAGATAATGACAAATGTCAAAATCAAAAGCAGGGTTTGCCTCATTAGTTTTTTAAAAGAAAGATATATATTGTGTTGTGTGTAGTACTACTTAAGTAGATTGAAAAAATATCGTACTCCAGAGAATAAATCCCCTGAGCTCTTAAGTATATACAATGTAATTAGGATGCTTACCGGCGCAGTAGTATTTTTGCTGCTGTCCAGTAATTGTCTTGCACATGAAGTTTCCTTCCGGCAAGTTTCTCCATATTACTTTGATGCTCATCTGTATGGCTATCGTAATCGTAACGACTCTTCCAACCACTCTTTTATGCCACCTCCTTTCTTTCAAAGTTCTTGGTTTACCACTCCGATAAACCCGCACGAAGCTTTATCGTTTATAGTCCATCATAAGTGATAAAACAACGTATTCTACCACAAAAATTAAAATATAGTAACTACATTGATTTCAATACTATTTCGGTCACTTTTGGCAGATCTGTTTCGGTATTTTTCTCTCTGTGAAACTCAATTAGATCATTATAAAACCTTTGGCAAAAACTAAAACCAGCTTGCCATTTTTTCTTTTCATCATCAGTCAGATAATTCCAATACTT
>CAZWZK010000031.1:0-8912 GCA_964638385.1 uncultured Gammaproteobacteria bacterium | reverse complement strand
AATAACTGGTGAATATTTAAGAAAATTAGGGAATTTTATTAATGGTAGATTAAAAAATCAATGATTGAGAAATATTGTTATCGAGAGGTGGATTTTTACCCAGAGGGATATATTAGTGGAGCATTAATTGAAGAAGACGATGGTAAAAAAATACTTTTTATATTGAGTCGGGTAAATAAGGATTTGAAATCAGCAAAAAAAGAAATAATAAAACTAAAAAAAGATTTTAAAAATCAAAAGAAGAATTCAGTAACTATATTTGGTGGACTGGTGATGAAAATTAAATTTAAAAAAACCTCGCCTTTAAAAAAGGAATTTTGGGAAACCGATACAGATATTATTTTGGATGATTTTTATAGATTTAGACAATATGTAAAAGTATTGAACGATAAGCAAGAACTTTATCAAATTATGGTGATGCCCTACCATTTTGATACTCAAAAAAATGAATGGATGTTATCTAATTGGTTACCAGTGTTGTCGACAATTACTGATGAGGAATTGGGAAAAATTGCCATTATGTCTCCACAGACTCAGGTGGATTGTTCGGCCAAGAATATGGCTTTATATACCATTGAATGGGTAAAAGGAATGGATGTGGATAGTGGAGAGATAATTGAAGGTGAAAAGAAAAATATTGGTGAATATAATTGTTAAAATAGACCATGATTAAAGCCATAATTTTTGATTTTGGAAATGTGATTTGTTATTTTACTAACGACATTTTGAAACAAAAGATGGCTGAGGCAGCGGGAAAAACAACAGAAGAGATTAATGAATTAATTTATAAAAATTCAGACATAATGAAACGATATGAGAGTGGACAAATAACATCTGAAGATTTTTATAAAGAAATAAGTCAAATTTGTGGGATTAATCTTCCCTGCCAAGAGCTAAAAACCATATACTCCAAGGATAAATATAGACGAGTGGAAGGAACAAAAGAATTAATAGAAAGATTAAGAAAAAATTATAAAGTAAGTTTACTATCGAATACTAGTGAATGGGATTGGGATTATATGATTCAAGCGGCACCAGAAATTTTGACTTTTGAGACAATCACTAAATCGTATGAGGCGGGAGCAATGAAGCCAAACCAAATAATCTTTGAAGATGCTTTGAAAAAATTAAACTTAAAACCAGAAGAGTGTGTGTTTACCGATGATATTTTGGAATATGTAGAAGTGGCTAAAAGTTTGGGTTTGAAGGCTTTTCAGTTTATTACTGCTGATAAATTTGAAGCTGATTTGAGGTCAATTGGAGTAGTTTTTTAATCAAAATGAGAGCCATCACAAAATGGTTTATTGTCTGATTTACCACAACGACAAAGAGTGCGTTTGTTTTGAGAAGGATAAATTTTACCACCGGCTGATTCTAAAGATATCTTGCCCTTGAGACAAAGCGGACCATACTTATCAACTCCAATTGAAGGAGATGTTTTTGGTTCAAGATCTTTTCCGGTTTTTGGATCGATAGCAACTAGTCGTCCGGAAGGACAATAATGACATTCTTCGATAGCAGTTTTTTTGGATTTGGGATTATCTGAATCTTTGGTTAATTCCCAAACTCCACCGGCTCGATGACAAAAACCAGCACCACTACACAAGTGTGGTGTGTCTTTAAGAGTTAACTCTGGACCATTAAAGGTTTCCGTATCTTTTGGGTTATTTTTTAAATTTTTTGGGTTTTCGGTGCCGTCAAAATTATTATGTCGATGAGTACCGTCACAAAAAGGTTTATTTTCGGACCCGCCGCAACGGCAAAGAGTACTCTCTTCATTAGAACAAAGATTTTTGACAGATTCGGTTTTGAGAGGATTCCCTTCTAGATCAAATATGGTTTTTTCTTGGTTAACTGGAATTTTGCCAGAGACGATATAGGGACCATTTTTGCAAATTTTAATTTTAGCCATAAGTAAGTATACACTTTAACTATTGACAAGGGTTATGGTTACCTATACCATAGGTGTAGGTATGGAACCAATAACAAATTTTAAAAAAGCCCACAGCCATTTGGGCAAGATAATAAAAATGGTGGAAGATGGTGATTATTGCATAGATATTATGCAGCAAAATCTGGCAGTAATTGGACTGTTAAAATCAGCTCATCAAATGTTGATGGAAAATCATTTAAAAACATGTTTTTCGAGTGCGATTAAAAGTGGTGACGAAAAGAAAAAAGAAGAAATGATCAAAGAAATATTAAAGGTTACTAAAATGTTTAACCGCTAATGATAAAAAAGGTTTATAAAGTTAGTGGAATGCATTGTAAATCTTGTGAGGTGTTGATAGAAACTACACTAGAAGAATTAAAAGGGGTAAAAAAGGCTGAGGTTAATTTGAATAAAAATCAGCTAGTAATTGAATCAAAAAAAGAAATTACTGATCAAGAATTAAATAAACTGTTTAAAAAAAATGGTTATAATTTTAGCGATCCGGGTACAAGAGAAACATCTTCAACAGAAGTTTTTTTGACAAATAGATGGTGGTGGTTACCGCCAATGGTTATTGCTGGATTATTTTTGATATTAAGTCAGTTAGGGATGGGTAGTTTTTTAAACATTAACTCTCAAAGTTCTTTGGTAGCTATTTTTGTTTTTGGATTAATTGCAGGATTTTCCAGTTGTGGAGCACTGTTGAGCGGGATTATAGTGACCTATTCTAAAAAAAGATGGCAGATACTGTTGGGAAGAATATTAGCCTATGTAATAGTAGGAGGATTATTGGGTTTGCTGGGGCAAAAAATAGCAATGGGTATTTTTACTAATATCTTATTAGTAATGGTTTCTTTGATAATGATACTGATAAGTTTACAGATGATGGGGGTTAAGTGGGCTTTGGGGATAAAAATTAATTTACCAAAATCATGGGTCAAGAAAATTGATAACAAAAAATTACCTTTTACAATCGGGTTATTGACGGTATTTTTACCTTGTGGTTTTACTTTATTAGTTGAAGGTGTGGCAGTAATGAGTGGAGGATTTGGAGCTGGAATGGTAGTGATGTTGGCATTTGTGTTGGGAAGCAGTATCCCCTTGTGGTTAATTGGACTGGGTAGTGAAAAAATGATTAAAAATCAAAAAGCGATAGGACTATTGGTGTTGTTTTTGGTGTTTTATAATTTGTTTTTACAATTTAATCTGGGTCAATATATTAATAAAAATCAAAATATAAACGAAAAAACGACTAATGAAAAGGTAAAAATAATCAAAGCAACTTATACTAATTTTGGGGTGAGTCCATATCAAATAACAGTTAAAAAAGGAGAGAAAGTTAGATTAGAAATTGAGGTGTTGGTAAATGAATATGGTTGTATGAGTACAATACTTTTGCCTGGAATATTTGAAAAACCGCAAACACTAACTAAGGGAAAAACCTTAGTGATGGAATTTACCCCGTCCAAAATAGGCGTTTATCAATTTGCTTGTGCTATGGGAGTACCCCATAAAGGAGAAATAAATGTGGTTGAATAAAAATTTTTTGATAATTTCTTTGATAATAGTCTCGTTTTTGATAGGAGTTGGAGTTGGTTATAGCTTAACTCCAGAATACCAAAAGACAATGTATGAAAAAAGTGAAATGGGTTTGGGGGCAGCTGATTATTGGTTAGATTTGCGTTATATAAACGAAATGATTAGACATCACACAGGAGCAATATTGTTGGCCCAGAAAGCTTTAGAAAAAACTCAAAGAGCAGAAATAAAGTCTTTGGCCGAGGAGATAATTAAAAACGAACCGATAGCTATTGATGAGTTATATAAATGGAAAAAAGATTGGTATGGTGACACAAAAAAAGTAAAAGAACCAACAGTGGCAAGTTTAGGTGAGAGTGATGAAACTTTTGATTTACGATTCTTGAATGCATTAATTTGGCATCATCAATCAGGTGTTTTAATGACTAAAGAAGGGCGACAGAAATCCAGCAGGAGTGAAATTTTGAATAACGCTGATGCTGTAGAAATATTTTTGAACGACAGTCTTAAGAAATTAATTAATTGGAGACAAGAATGGTACAAGATTTAAAAATTAAAGGAATGCATTGTGTGGCTTGTGCCAATATTATTGGTAATAAGGTGGGTAAATTAAAAGGGGTAAATAAAATAGAGGTGAGTTATGCTTCGGAAACAGCGAAGATTGATTACAATAATAATTTAATAAGCTTGGAAAAAATTGATGAAGAAATGGCTAAGCTTGGCTATGGGCTTGATTGGCAAAGAGAAAAAGATATAACTCAAAAAGCTGACAAAGAAATTGATAAGATTTATTTTTCATTACCGATTTCTATTTTGGTTTTTTTGGTAATGGGGTGGGATATTTTGGCAAAATTAGTAAAAGAAATACCTAATTTACCAATTCCAATGGATTTTTTAAATATATTTTTTTGGGGACTAGCAACAGTGATTTTGTTTTGGATTGGAAAACAGTTTTTGATGGGAATAGTTAGATTCATAAAATTTGGGGTGGCAAACATGGACACATTGGTAGGAATTGGGACAGTGACAGCTTATATTTACAGTACGATTGTAACTTTATTCCCAGAAGTCAAAACTAATTTGGGTTTACCAAATGAGACTTATTTTGATGTGACGATTGTAGTTATTGGATTAGTGACTTTTGGGAAATATTTGGAAAGCAAATCAAAAGAAAAAACCGGAGAAACAATTAAAAAACTTTTAGGATTACAAGCAAAAACGGCTTTGGTGTGGCGAAATAAACAAGAAGTAGAAATACTATTAGATGAAGTAAAGATAGGTGATATTTTAATTATTAAACCAGGAGAAAAAATACCGACAGATGGTGTAATAATTGAAGGGTCGACGTCAGTAGATGAATCAATGATTAGTGGCGAACCGGTACCAGTAGATAAAAAAGTTAAAGATCAAGTAATTGGGGCGACAATTAATAAACAAGGTAATATTAGAGTTGAGGCAACAAAAGTGGGTAAAGATACGGTTTTATCACAAATAATAAAGATTGTAGAAACAGCTCAAAACTCTAAGGCGCCGATTCAAAAAATAGCAGACAAAGTGTCAGCAATTTTTGTACCAACAGTACTAGTAATAGCGGTAGCAGCTTTGATTTTGTGGGTTATTTTTGGGTCGTTATCAATGGGACTGGTTTCTTTTGTGGGGGTATTAGTAATCGCTTGTCCTTGCGCGTTAGGATTAGCGACACCAACAGCAATTATTGTCGGGGTGGGCAAAGGAGCTGGAGAAGGGATTTTGATTAAAAATGCAGAAAGTTTAGAAAAGCTGGCAAAAATAGATACTGTGGTTTTTGATAAAACAGGAACAATTACTAAGGGGGAACCAAAAGTAACAGATATAATTTCTTTATCAAAAGATTATGATGAAGAAGAATTATTGAAGTATGCCGCCTCGATAGAAAAATTGTCGGAACATCCTTTAGCTAAAACTATTGTTAACCAAGCAAAAAAAAGAAGAATTAAATTATGGAAAACGACTAATTTTGAAGCAAAAGAAGGAGTGGGAGTGTTGGGAAAAGTAAATAAGAAGAGAGTATTTATCCATAAACTAGAGACAGGAGATGAGTTGAGCGAACAAGGTAAAACAGTGGCGATAGTGGAAATTGATCAAAAAATAGTGGGAAAAATCGGCTTAAGCGATACGATAAAAGATGAAGCAATAGAGGCAATTAGAAAAATAAAACAACAAAAAATAGAAGTAATAATGTTAACTGGTGACAATCAAAAGGCAGCTGAATTTATTGGTAAACAAGTAGGAATTAATAATATTATTGCCGGAGTTTTACCTTCGGAAAAAGCCCAAAAAATAAAAGAGCTACAAAAGTTAGGTAAAAAAGTGGCAATGGTGGGTGACGGAATAAATGACGCTCCAGCTTTGGTACAGGCAGAAGTAGGGGTAGCGATGAGTACTGGGTCAGATATTGCCATTGAATCGGCCGGAGTAACTATACTGAATGGTGATATTAAAAAAATATTTAAGACAATTAATTTAGCTAAGATGACAATTAAAACTGTTAAGGAAAATTTATTTTGGGCATTTATTTACAATATAATCGGGATACCGTTGGCAGCTGGAGTCCTCTACCCCTTTTGGGGGATTAGATTAAATCCAATTTTTGCTGGAGCAGCGATGTCGTTTAGTAGTGTTTCGGTGGTAACTAATTCTTTGAGGTTGAAATGGAAAAAATTGAAATAAAAACAGTCCGTTAAAAAAGCGGGGTTAATTTATTCAGAGTCTTTTGAGGGATAGATTTCTAATTGATTTTTGATCTTATCAATATAGATTTCCTTGGTCTCTTCTTTTAGTTCTGGACCATAAACTTGGCCATTAATTCGAATTAATTTATCATTAACTAAATTTAAATAATGGACATCTTCTAAGCCAGTAATTTTGAAAAATTTATTTAAGGTAATGAGGCCATTTTTTTCAATCAACCACAAAACATAGACGTCGGCGGTTTTTTGAGGTTTAACGTAAGTGTAGATATGGTAAAAGTCGACATCTTTTTGAGTTTCAAAATCGGAGGACCAATTGAAATCTTTGAGAGTTTGTTTGGAACCATCGAGATTAATAATAGTATTTTCAAGAGCTTTGACTAATTTTTCGTGATCTTGAGATAAGATATATTTTTCTTTGATAGTTTTGTCGTTTTCACCACTAATTATTTTTGGATTGTTTTGATAAATCAAGGTAGAACGAGAATCGCCAGTGATTTTAATTATTTTAGCGGCAGTTTTGAGAGTTGATTGAAATAATTGAGCATCAACTTGGCTAATATTAGTGTCCATTAAATTAATAACTGAATTAGACCCTGATTTTAAAGTAAGACTATTTAAGTTACCCTCAACTTTGACTCCAACCATTTGACTAAGATTTAAGTCTAGGACACCGTTAATTGGATAAACCCAAGCATCAGTATTATCTAATTTGATAGAACTAATATTTTTGGCTTTGATTTCAACTCGGATAGCACTAACACGACCAGCACAATCGTGACAATTAAACCATTTTTCACTTTTACCAATAATGGTCAAAATACCATTAGAAAAATTTTGATTTAATTCATTGATCTGGGTTTGATTACCAATAATTTTAACTTCATCAATATTTGATTGGATAATTTTGACTTCCTTGACAGACGAAATATTAATTTGTTTGAGATTGTTAACAGTTAAGGTTTGGTAATTTGATTCGTCAATATAATTGATATATCTTAGTTTTTGAACAAAACTATCTAATTGGGTTTGATACTTGGGATAATTAATTTTGGCAATAGAACAAAAGATAACCAAGGAAGAGACCCAAGTGATTAGCATAACCAAAACTTTTTGAAATGAAGTACGCCATTTTAAAGTCATAAGATTATCGGCCAGATCGAGAATAAATATTAAAGGCATTAAAAGAGTGACACCTAAAGCGACATAACCAATTTCTAACCAAGGAGAACCAATGGTTTGAATAAAACTGAGGTCCAAATAAGGGAGAGATGGTTGGAAATAGAAAAGAACTAGGGCAACAACAAGACAAACAATGGTTATAAGAATGGAAACAAAAGTGAAAAAACCCAACAAGCGAAGACCTAATTTAAAGAAAAATTTAAATAATCTTAAAAAAGCAGAAATTATTTTCTGAAAAATATTTCGAGTTTTTGACTCGACAGTAGAAACTAAATTAGAGGTTTTTTCTTCAAAAGCAGTCTGGAGTTCGTTGACAGTGGCTGGTTTGCCTTTCATTTCGAGTTTCTCCCAATTATTTTTGGCTTTTGGGATAATTAACCATGATGAAAGATAAGTAACAATGGCTAACCATGAAGTGGGTGGATTAAAGAACAAAATAAGAAAGATAAGTCGAATATAAATTGATTTGATACCAAAATACCAACTATAACCAGCGGCGACACCAGTTAAAATTTTTGATTCAGAATCACGAAAGAGTTTCTTTTTGACTTTTTGTGTTTCAGGTTCTGAGATAGTTTCGGTTTCTCCAGTAATATCACTGACACTACCCATATCGTTAATAACCTGTTTAACATCTTCTATTTGAATAACCTTTTTGGTTTTACCTAAAATTTCATTAAACTTTTCAGCAATACGAGACTCAATATCGTCAATAACTTCTAATGATTCTTTGTTTTCAAAATATGTTTTGATGTCCGACAAATAAATGTCTAGTTTTGAATAAGCATCGACATCAAGATTAAAAATCTGACGATTTAAATTTATAGAAATAGTTTTTTTCATTTTTTATTTTTGATTAATGAATTAATTGATTTATTGAGATTGTTCCAGGTAGATAAAATTTTGGTTAAATTTTTTTTACCAGATTCAGTGAGTTGGTAATATTTGCGAGGTGGACCATTTTTCGATTCTTGCCATTGATAATCTAAATCCCCTTCATTTTTGAGACGGCTAAGGAGTGGGTACAAAGTTCCTTCAACCACTAACAAATCGTTAGATTTAAGCTCTTTGAGAATATCGCTGGCATAGATTGGATCACGACTAATGACAAGGAGGACAGCAAGTTCTAGCAATCCCTTGCGAAGTTGGGAATTTTGTTCATGAGGATCTTTCATTAGTTGGTATTATATACCAGGTACTATGCAATGCAAGGTAGTAAATTGGTTTAAGATAACTAGTGGATTAAGTAAGCCGCGATTAATATATTGAACCGACGTATTTGCCAGAGTCAGGAAAATTATTTTTATAGTCAACCAACAAGATTGAGGTTAAAGTTTTTGGTAAAAGATTATTGGGTAAATTATTTAGATCAAGCCAGGTGGAACAAACTTGCCCATCTGGGTGTTGAGGGTCGAGACATTGCTCAAGCTCTTCAAATTTATTGACATCACCTAAAATAAATAATTCAACGCTGTGTTCATCTTTACCATGGTCTTTTGGATTTAATAAATGATCACGAATGTAAAGAA
>CAZWZK010000030.1:0-8948 GCA_964638385.1 uncultured Gammaproteobacteria bacterium | reverse complement strand
TTGATTAATTCCTGAGTAATAATTCCCCTACCTGGGCCAATTTCGACAACAACATCTTTTTGGTTGAGAGAAGAAACTGATAATAGCTGACGAACTAGTTCGGGTGATTTAATAAAATTTTGGGAAAGAATCATAAGTGAAGTTAGCCAAGAATACCATATTTAATTAGTTAAAATTTGTTATCATTTTATAGATGGATAAAAGAACAAAAATAATCGCGACTGTAGGACCGGCTTCAGAATCGAAAGAGGTATTGTCACAGCTTATTGAACAAGGAGTAGATATTTTTAGGTTTAATATGAAGCATAATACCTTTGCTTGGCATAAAGAAGTTATTGCGAGATTAAGAGAAGTGACTCAAAAATTAGACAAAGAGATTGGGATATTAGTTGATTTTCAAGGTCCAGAAATAAGAATTGAAACTAGTAATGGCGAAGACGTAGAGATTGCGAATGGAGAATCCTTGTTTATAGGAGATAAATTTGTTGACGACAAAAAGGTAATAAAAATTAATCCTGGAATAGCAGGAAAGACGATTAATGTTGGAGATAAGGTTTTTTTGGATGACGGAGAATTAGAATTAGAAGTAGTTAGTAAGAAAGGGAAACTAATTGAAATGGTAGCCAAGTCTGATTCTATAATCAAGAACAGAAAAAGCATGAATTTAATTTCTGAAGATTTGAATTTACCAATATTGGCCGACAGAGATATGGAGGCACTGGCGAGATTTAAAGAAATTAAACCTGATTTTATTGCCCTGTCTTTTGTCAGAAGAAAAAATGATATAGAAATATTGAGAACTTTATTAAAGAAAATTGATCCAAAAGTTAAATTGATTGCCAAAATTGAAAACGCTACGGCTTTGAAAAATATTGAAGAGATAATTTTAGCAGCAGATGGAATAATGATTGCTAGAGGTGATTTGGGGATTGAAGTACCAATTAGAGAATTGGCCTTTTGGCAAAAAAAGATCATTGATTTATGCCGAAAAAACAGTAAACCAGTAATTGTGGCAACTCAAATGTTGAAGTCGATGGTGGAAAATAGTCGTCCAACTAGAGCTGAGGCCACTGATGTGTCAAATGCTATTTTTGACGGAACAGATGCTTTGATGTTGTCGGAAGAAACTTCGATTGGAAAATATCCAATAAAGGTGGTTAAAGAAATGGGTGAAATATCGGGATTTTGTGAAGGAGTTCAGACAGTCAGGGAAGTTTTGATGGAAACATCAACATCAACAGAAGTATTAGTTGATGCAGCCATAAAAATTATTATTAATAATAAAGATTTAAAAATTAAGGCTATAGTTATTTTCACTCAATCAGGAAATACAGCAAGAGTTTTTTCTAGGTACAGGATTAATTTACCAATAATCGCAATAACTGACGAAGAAGCAACAGTAAAAGGTTTGATAATGAGTTATGGAGTTGAATCTTATTTTAAAAAATTCTCGGAGACTAATTTTAAAATGCCAAAAACTATTGTGAAGCAAATAATTGATTCCGGAATCGCCAAAGAAGGTGATACTTTGTTGGTTATTCACGGAAACAACTGGATGGAAAGTGGATCAACGAGTGATATTAGCTTGGTGACGGTTTAACTATTCTAGATTGATCAAAACGAGATTGCTTCGCTGACACTTGTAATGACGTTTCAAATGTAATGATGGAGATTTTTACATTTCCAACAAGATTGCTTCGTCGTTTCACTCCTCGCAATGACGTGGGATATAGAGATTGTCATGATTCCTTTTAGGCGTCGAGGTTGGTCGCTCGCAATGACATTGTTACGAGTTAACCTTGGACTTGTTTAGCTCTTTCTTTTTCAGCCATAACGTTACTGACATGAAGAAGACTATCGAAAGTACCGGCATCTTCCCAAAGAGAATCAAAAATATTTACCTGAAGCTCCCCTTTTTCTAGATAGACTCGGTTAATATCAGTAATTTCAATCTCCCCTCGGTCGGATGGTTTAAGATTTTTGGCAATATCAATAACTTTATTGTCGTAAGTATAAAGACCAACAACAGCATAATTACTTTTGGGTTGAGCTGGTTTTTCTTCGATAGAAATAGCTTTCATGTTTTGATCAAATTCAACGACACCAAAACGCTCTGGATCATTAACTTTTCGAGCAAAAACCATAGCTCCAGAATTAAAATTTTGAATTTCCTGGGAAAAATCTTGGTCAAAAATATTATCACCTAAAATCATAGTAACATCATCATTACCGATAAAATCAGCACCAATAATGAAAGCATCAGCAAGCCCTTTTGGTTCTTTTTGAACGGCGTAGCTAAAACGAGCGCCAAATTCTTTACCATCACCTAAAAGGTTTAAAAAATGACCAGAATAGTCTGGAGCGATAATAATTAGAATATCTTTTATCCCAGCTTTGATAAGAGTCTCGATTGGATAAAAAATCATGGGTTTATTGTATACAGGAAGAAGTTGTTTTGAAGTGATCGAGGTAAGAGGTCGGAGACGGGTGGCTCGGCCACCAGCGAGAATAATGCCTTTCATAAAAAATTTCTAATTTCTAATTTCTAATTTTTAATTAAAAGAATAATTAGTTATAGATAATTGTATTTTACTATATTTACTTCTTTTTGTTTTTCCAGATAAAGGTGTTGTACATGAACCAATTGTAAGGAAGAACTAGGAAAGCGATAATAACGGCAAGATATAAAGTTTTATGATCTGGTCCAAAAGCCAGTTCGGCGATAGTACCAAAGATACTCTGAATAATGATTGCCCCAACAGAGCTAAGATTGAATTGGAAAAATTTTTGTAAAACTTTTCCTTGTCCAGAAATTTTTTGATTTTTGAAAGTCCAAGCGTTATTTAGAATAAAATTACTGATAATGGAAAGTTCGGCGGAAAGTGTCCATGGCCATGGCGCACCCATAAGTTTAGAGAAAAGATTAAGGAAAAAAGCATTGACCAAAAATCCAGTAAAACCAACAGTGCCGAATTTTAAAAATTTTTGAGTAAAATCATCTTGCCAGCGAAGCAAGAAAGCGACTCGAAAAATATCCTTGGCGGTTTTGGGTTCAATTTTTGACTCGCCAGCGTTACGGACATGAAACTTAAGAGGTACTTCTTTGAACTTTGCCCCCATTTTGAGAGTTTCAAAAAGAAGCTGAAGTTTGTAACCAAAGCTGCGGGTCAGAAGACGACTATAGTCTAAACTCATCTTGTCAATAAAACCGGCAACACGAGTAACTTTAAGACCAGTAGTAGGATCAGTAACTTTGAAAAAATTCTTGAAAGGGAAAAACATCATAAAGCGAGCGGTAAAACCACCGACTTCAGAGAAGAAAACTCGTTTGAAACCCCAACCTTTTGGATTAGAACCACCTTTGATTTTGCGGGAGCCAATAACATAATCATAACCATCTTCCATAGCCTTTAACATAACCGGAATGGTTTCTGGAGGGTGTTGGAAATCACCATCAAATTCAAAAACAAAGTCAGCCTTGAGACTTTCCATGGCGTATTTAAACCCTTTGAGATAAGCAGCACCGATACCGTCCTTACTGGTTTCAGTATAGAGAAAAGTGTTGTCATATTTTTTGGCTTCTTTTTCGACTACTTTACCGGTACCATCAGGAGAATTACCATCGACCACTAAAATTTTCATTTGCCAATCTTGAACTAAATCTTCTTTTTTATTTTTAATATCAACAAAGGTTTTAGTATTGAGATATTCGATCATTCGACCAATATTGTCGGCTTCGTTGTAGGTAGGAATAACAATGACAGCAACTGGTTTCTGGCTAGTTTTTGGCTTCATATAAATTGAGTATAGCGCAAAATGGTAAAATATCCTCATGAAAATTGATGTAATTACTTTGTTTCCTAAAATGTTTGAGTCCCCTTTTGAAGAAAGTATTATCAAAAGAGCGATTAAAAACAATTTATTGGAGTTGAAGATTCATAATTTAAGAGATTGGGCAGTTGATTCGTATGGAACAGTAGACGACAAACCATTTGGCGGTGATGTGGGAATGTTAATTAAACCAGAACCGGTATATAGCGCACTTGATGAAATTTTCAATTTTCAATTTTCAAAATCCAATAAAGAAGAAAGAAAGAAAACAAAAACAAAGATAGTCATGATGTCAGCAAGAGGAAAAAAGTTTGACCAGGCCAAAGCGGAGGAATTATCAAAAATGAATAATTTAATTATATTGGCGGGGCATTATGAGGGATTTGACCAAAGAATTAGTGACTACATGATTGATGAAGAAATATCTATTGGGGATTATGTGCTAACTGGCGGTGAATTACCAGCAATGATAATAATCGACAGCGTCTCTCGGCTTGTTCCTGGAGTATTAGGAAAAGACGAATCAAGTAAAATAGAGAGTTGGTCAGAGGTAGAAATAGATGGAAAGAAAATTAGAGCAATAGAATATCCACAATACACTAGGCCTCAAGAGTTTATGGAGAAAAAGGTTCCTGAAGTACTTTTGAGCGGTGATCCAAAAAAAATAAAACAGTGGCAGAAAGAAAAAATTATTGAATCTTTAGAAAAGAGAGAAAGTAAGTAAAACGATACCAAAAAGAGCCATAACTAAATATTCAACAATTATGGATAAACTTAGATCGCCACGGCGATAGTGATGAATCAAACTCCAAAAAAAATAATTAGCAGTCATGCAGTAGACAACAATTCGACGGCCATGATCACTAAAAGGGACAAAAAAATAGAGTAATATTCCAAATAAAAAAACTAGTCCTAGAATAATATATTCAAACGGTTTTTGTTTGACTTCTTGAGGAATAATCATATTAAAAGATAACTCCTTGTTGTTGATATAGAATAAATAAAAGGATAACTAAAAGAAAGCCAATATGACTAACTGTCGATCCGGTAAGACGATGAACGCCTTTTTTGAGAGTAATATAGCCATCAATAAAGAGAGTGATAATGATTAAACTAAAAATAGCAACACCAATCATTTTATTGATTGATAAAGGACTAATGTAAGTTTGTTGACTTTGAGACAAAACATTGTTTTGAGATTGGACGGCCTCAACAGTAGAATTGTTGACAACTATTTCTTCTGAAGATTGAGGTTCTTTTTTATTTAAAACAGAAACTACTGGGGTAGCGAAATGCTGAACGACTAACGTGGTTTTAATACCACCTAAAGTACCATTAACAACACCAATACCAATTTCTTGATATTTAGAGTTGATGATATTAGCTTTGTGAGTGGGAGAATTCATCCAAGCCTTGAGAAGTGATTCGGTGTCATAAAAATCACGAGCAAGATTTTCTCCAGCAACCGAATATTGATAACCAACAGATTTGAAGAAATCCCAAGGGGTAGTACCAGAAGGTGAGGTGTGGGCCCAATAATTATTAGTAAACATATCTTTGGCTTTTTTGGTCGCAGAATCTGAAAGTAACGAATTGTATTTTAACTCTGATAAACCGAGGTTGGACCTTTCCTGATTTGTTTGGTCAAGAACTTTTTGAGCAGTAATTTCGGACGAATAACCAAGAACTCCAGGCCGAGCCAGACTGAGATATTTAATAAATGACTGATTAAGAAAATAAACTCCAACCAGTAATAACAAAAACCCGTTTTTGAGAATATCGGCGCGAAAATTATTTTTTTCTTGAGGAATAAAGTAATGGTTCCATTTTAGTTTCGACACATAATCAGTATAGATGATATATACATTTTTTTAAATACAAAAACTAGTTTGAAGAAATATAGTTATGAATTATTCTTTTATATTTAAAACCTGAACCTGGTTTTAAATTATTGACCTTTAATTTCACCATTACCTAAATCGGAGATAGTAAAAGGTTTGACCTGTTTGCCTTGGGAATCACCAACTTCCAGATTTAGGGTACCAACAGTAAATTTATTACCACTACTAGTTTTTTTATCGGTAAAATAGGCTTTAGTCAAGACAAAAGAAAAACTACTAACGGCTATAATAATGGCAAAACTTAAAAATATTTTTTTATTGGGAAATTAATTTATGTGTAACAAATATACATTTAAAACTATTTTCCCTAGCAACGTCAATACCCTAATTTTTCTTTTATCTTCTTGAAAACATAGTTAACCAGGAAAACTCCAATTAAAATACCGACCAAGTCAAATAAAGTATCTCGGAATCGACCAGTGCGCCCAAGGACAAATAATTGATGAATCTCGTCACTAACTCCATAAGCATAAGCAACTAAAATCGAAAATAGATTTTTTTTAAAACCAAAATACAGAAAGATAAATAAAATAGCATATTCAATAACATGAAAAGATTTTAAAATTAAGAAACGAAACCAATAAGAATCACCACCAATACCAGTGGTTTGACGAGATGAAAGATAAAAAATAAATATCATCCAGATGATGGCAGGAAGAAAATGAAAAAACTTTTTCATTTTTGTTTTTTGATTTTATTAATAGCTAATGGAGAAACTAAAAGACAACCACCGGAAATAATAAAAATGAGGGGTAAATATCTTTTTTTGGGTTTGGAAGAATTAGTTTCGGTAAAAGAAACACTATTGGTTGGAGTTGGATTAGTAGTCGGAGTAATAGACGGAGAAGAAATATTAATTGGATCGATTATGGCAGAAGCAGTAGCTGATTCATCTGGGGTATATTTACCTTGATCAGGAGTTGGAGTGGGACTAAGAGGTTTGGTAGGAGTGGGGGTGAAAGTTGGTGTGGGAGTATTAGTTGGGGCAGAATAGCAGGAAGTAGCGTTGGAATTACCTTTGGTAAGATCGGCTTGGCACCAACTGTTATTAACTAATGACCATGATCGATCAAGGGTATATTTATTACTTTCATAAGATCTTTCGCCTCGATTATTATTGTTGTTGTCATATAAAATTATTTTGTCGCCATCATTATTTAAAAAATTTGAAAAATCAAAAGTACCGTAACTTTTGGAATTAATAGTGAGATCAAAATTTTTAGTAGTGGAAGTGTTATGACCTATTTTCCAACCAATTAACTTGACTGGATAATCATTATTATTATAAATTTCGATCCATTCAATGGAAGAATAAGGCATAAATTCTGTCAGAGTAATACCTGAGGCAGGATTTGTAATTGCAGGGTCGGAGGTGGGAATGATGGTTGGGGTTGGAGTGATTACGCAAGTATTAGTACTTGTTGGAGCTGTTTTTTCAACACCTTCTGCATACGAATAAGTGTCTACTGCTTCATTAAGAGGATTAAAAAGGTAAATGATATCTGCGTATGGTTCTGTCCCAGAAATAGAATTATTAAGCCACCCAGATCCAAAAGAAAAAACTTGATTTGAATTTCCACTAAGACAACCACTTATATTTTTTGTCACTCCTGCTTTGTCTTTAAAATACCAACCAGATAAGGAAACTGTTTCACTTGTATTATTGGTTAATTGAATCCATTCAGGGTTAGAATCTGAAGAAAAATCAGTTATCTTTACTGAAGAATCGGCAAAAACTGGTGAGGTAAAAACTAAAAAAAATAAAAGTATTAAAAATACCACAAAATATTTTAATAAAAATTTAGGCCAATTTGTTGATGGCAATATCAAGTTTATGGAGTGTTTTTGATTGACCTAGGGCTGGTAAACAATCAACTACTGGTGGAGTAAAAGCAGACCCACAAATAGCAACTCGGAAAACCATAAAAAATTCACCAACGTTCCAATTGTTTTCTTTGATTAAGTCAGTGATTCTGTTTTGAATGTCGGAAAAGTCAGAAAACAGGTCTTTGGTTTTGATTAACATTTCTTTGGCCAATTCTGGACTAGTCCCCTTTTTTAATAATAAATCTCGATCATATTCAACATCTTCAAACAAAAATTTTGTTTGAATGGTGAGATCAGATAATTTAACAATTCGTTCCTTGAGAACTGGTACTAAAGTTTTGATTTGTTCATCTGAGGCTTGGGGTAAAAACTTTTTAAAAAGAACCATTAATTCTGAATCCGTTTTTTGACGAAGATAATAGCCGTTGAGATAGTCTAGTTTTTTACGATCAAAAACGGGAGATTTCTTGTGAAGATGGTCAGTACTGAAGGCTTGAACAAATTCGTCAAGGGTAAAAAACTCGCGATCATCGCCAGGATTCCAACCCAAGAACATAAGAAAATTAAGCATAGCTTCGGGTAAATAACCGTCTTCTAAGAATGATCTGGCCGAAGTGGCACCATGACGCTTACTAAGTTTTCCTTTGCCATCTGGATTTAACAAAACTGTAAGATGAGCAAAAATAGGTTGTTCCCAATTGAAATAACGATAGAGCAAAATATGTTTTGGGGTAGAGGTTAACCATTCTTCACCACGAAAAACGTGAGAGATTTCCATTAAATGATCATCGACGACTGAAGCAAAATGATAAGTAGGAATACCATTTGATTTTATTAGAATCTGATCATCGACATCATTTGTATTGAATTTTATTTTACCTCTGATTAAATCATCACAAATTATGGTTTCATTTTTGGGAATAACCATACGGATTGTGTAAGGAATCTTGGCGTCGAGGTTTTTTTGAATTTCTTCTTTGGATAAATGGAGGCAGTGTTGATCGTAACGTGGTGATTGACCGGCGTTTTTTTGAGAGGTGCGAAGATTATCGAGACGTTCTTGGGTGCAAAAACAATAATAAGCCAAATTTTTATCTAATAATTCTTGGATATGTTTTTGATAGATATCAAGGCGTTGAGTTTGAATATAAGGTTTGTAAGGACCACCAATATCGGGACCTTCATCCCAATTTAAACCATAGTCTTTGATCACTTGAAGGGTGCGCTCCATAGAACCATCAACAAATCTTTTTTGATCGGTGTCTTCGATACGAATAATGAATTGGCCACCAAATTTTTTGGCTAAAGCATAGTCGTAAAGACAAGTGCGAAGATGGCCGACATGATATTCCCCTGTCGGGCTGGGAGCAATGCGAGTACGAACAACTT
>CAZWZK010000029.1:0-8962 GCA_964638385.1 uncultured Gammaproteobacteria bacterium | reverse complement strand
GAAAATAGCAGAGGAATTTATAAAAACTTATTACCGGGACCATTTACAATTGTGAGTGAAGGAAAACACAGAGTAGTTAAGGGGATTGAAGCCGAAAATGGAACTTTGGGAATAAGAATACCAGACAACAGATATATTCATGATTTAGTGGAGTTAGTAGGCAAACCAGTAACAGCAACTTCGGCAAATTTATCAGGGAGGACACCAAATTATTCGGTTGCTAGTTTTTTGAGACCGTTGTCAAAAAAGAAAAAAGAGATGATTGATTTGATAGTGGATGGAGGCAAATTACCTAAAAATAAACCATCAACAGTAATTGATGCAACTGAATCGGAAATAAAAATTTTGAGGCGAGGAGATTTGATTACAGGGAAAACTACTAGTTTAATCAGCAAATCGGAAAAGGAGACAGAAAA
This sequence comes from uncultured Gammaproteobacteria bacterium, assembly GCA_964638385.1. Classification (GTDB taxonomy): domain Bacteria; phylum Patescibacteriota; class Microgenomatia; order UBA12405; family UBA12405; genus WARW01. The sequence goes on along the minus strand of CAZWZK010000029.1, from coordinate 8,546 downwards.
AATTGCGGAGTTTTTGTTGAAGAAAAATTTGAAAGAGGAAGACAAACCATTGGTATTTTTGTTATCGGGTGACTTGGGATGCGGAAAGACAGTTTTTAGCCGAAAAGTAGGACATTTGTTGGGAGTAAAAGACAAAATTACCAGCCCAACGTATATGATATACAACGAGTATAAAATTAGTTTGTCAGATCTTAGATCTCAGATCTCAGAAAAGAATAAAATAAAAGAATTTTTACATATGGATTTGTATAAAATTACTTCCGAAAAAGATTTGGAGGAGATAAAATTTTTGGATTTGTTTGAAGAGAAGACGGTGAGCTGTATTGAATGGCCGGAACAAATGGGAGAAAAATTTTTGGAGAAATTGAAAGAAAAAACTAGAGTGGTGTCGGTAAACTTTGAATACGTAGATCAAGAGACGAGAGAGATAAAATACTAGAGAAAATTTCTAAGGTCTAATTTCTAATGTCTAAAAATAAAATCAAGACAAAATCCAGTTAAATATTTCAACGAATGATATGAAGTAATCCCAATGAGATTGCCACGTCGCTTTTGTTACTGCTCCTCGCAATGACGAGAGGTGTGAGATTGCTTCGCTCCCCGCCTAGACGCCGAGGTTGGTCGCTCGCAATGACGTAACAACTTAGGCAATGACGGACCTTTATTATTTTTATAATATATTGAAAGAAGACATGAAGGCTTCACATTCGGTTTTTAGGGAAGCAACGCCGTTATGAACACATTGAAGAGTGTAGTTTTTGTCACTGGACTGAACATCGACAATAGTTTGAGCGGCGATATCGTAACGGAAAGTTGGTTGGCCGGCAATCAAGAAAGATTGACTAAATTGACGATCGGGATGGACCCAGGACCAGACACCACTAGCGCTGACATGGATAGCAAAATTTCCTGAAGTGGAAGAAAAGGTATAACGATTACCGCTTGATTCAGTGTCTTGGTAGAGTTTACGTTTGGCGGAGTAAGTAACAGAGAAACCATCAGTGGCACTGCTGTAATCAAGAGTGGATGATGAAGATACAGAAGAGGTTGGACTAGCAGTAGGCGTTTTGGTGATAATTTTGGTAGGAGTGATAGTTTTAGTAGGATTAGGGGTTTTGGTGGGAGTAATGGTAGTTTTGGCAGTAGAAGTAGCAACAGGGGTAATAGTCGCAGAAGAAGTAGATGTTTCTGGAATTTTGGTCTCATCTTGGGGAGAATCAGTAGGGATAAGTTCGATTTTAGGAATAGTGTTGGAATTGTAAGCCACAGTATTTTGGGCTTGATACGTCTGAAAGAGGAAATATCCGCCAATTGCTGATAAAATCACCAAGATTATAGTTAAAATTAAATAAGTACTATTTTTAGTTTCCATAGATTTATAGTTTAATAATACATATTAATGAAAATATTGGCAATAGAGACCAGTTGTGACGACACTTGTGCTGCGGTTTTGGATAATAACAGAGTCTTGTCAAATATAATTTCGTCTCAAACAGATTTGCATGCCAAATGGGGCGGAGTGGTACCGGATATTGCCAAGCGAGCCCATATGGAGAGAATCGAGCCGGTAATTGCAGAGGCAATCTTAAGATCTCAGATCTCAGATCTCAGATCTCAGAAAAAATTAAAACAAGGAAAAATAGAAGAAATAATTTCACAAGGAATGAAAGAAATTGATGTGATTGGAGTGACATTGGGGTCGGGTTTGGCAATTGCTTTGGGAATAGGAGTAAATAAAGCCAAGGAGCTAGCCATAAAATATAATAAAAAGTTGGTAGCGGTAAACCATATTGAAGGACACATTTTGGCAAATTTGGTAAAAAATAAAAACGATAAACCGGAAAGAAAATTGGAATTCCCGGCTTTGGCATTAACAGCTTCTGGGGGTCATACTAAATTAATTTTGATGAAAGAAATTGGAAAATATGAAGTCGTTGGGGAAACATTGGATGATGCGGCGGGAGAAGCGTTGGATAAGGCGGCAAAAATGTTGGGGCTAGGTTATCCGGGTGGACCAATTATGGAAAGATTGGCAAAAACAGGTGATATAAATTTTTTGGAACTTCCCCACCCTTTGGCTGATAAAAAAATATTGGATTATAGTTTTTCTGGACTTAAGACCAGTTTTTATTACAAAGTAAAGGATTGGCCAACAGAAAAAGTTTATGAAAATTTGAATAATTTAGCAGCAACTTTTCAAAACGCAGTGTTTGAAACTTTGCTGAGAAAATATAAGTTAGCCATAATTAAATACCAACCAAGAACATTACTAGCCAGTGGCGGAGTGTTGGCAAATTTGGAGTTAAGGAAAAGATTAAGGAAACTAGCTAAAGAAGTAAACTTGCCAATTTTTATGCCAGTACATAAAAATTTGAATACAGATAATGCGGCAATGATTGGTGTTGTCACCTACTATAAAGCTTTGAGGGGAGAATTTGTGGAAGAAATCGAAACTTTAGACAGAGACCCAAGGATGAAGATTGATAACTAATTAGCTGGGCCACGGCGATAGACGGCTGCCCAAGGAACGAAATTGGATTGAAAAGTTTTTTGATGAATAACCTTACCATCTTTGTCGGTGACGGTCCAATCGAAAGCAGTTTTTAAACCAGGAACAGCATGTTCATCTTGGACAGTTTTACCTACTGGGAGAGTGGGGTCATCAATCCAAACAGCAGGAGGAGCTGGGGTGGCATCCCATTGGCGGTAGTTACTGATTTCAGCTTTGCGACCGTCAGAGGTACCATAAATTTCATAAGTTAAACGGCGATTTTCCATATCTAAAACACTTTGGATGAGAACGTAATGACCAGTATCATTAACAAATTTAAGATCAGGACTAGGGATAAACACGGTAGCATCAAACCCTGGTTTAGAATCTTCTTCGTAATAGCTAACTCGGTAGGCATGGGCTTTACGTTCAGTAATGTCTAAGCCAGCATTTAAAATAGCTCTGAAAAAAGTGGTGGAAACTTGGCAAACTCCCCCACCAACATCCAACTCGGTTTTGCCGGCACGAATAATGTAGGCTTTGGCATAGCCAGCCTCGAGAGTAACTTCACCAAGGGATTTAACAAAAGAAAAAGTTTCATTTGGGGCAACTAAAAGACGATTGATAATCGAAGAACCTTTGGCAATATTGATATTTCTAGTAGCGCTAGAATGTTTGAAAGTAGAAGTACCACTACCAATAAGTTCTTTGATACCAAGATTATTGACATCACTATTATTAATCTTTGGTGGAATAGATTCGTAAGAAAGATTGAATTCAGTTTTGGAATCAGAGGAATTCTCTAGATTAGAAAAGGCAGTAATAATTTCTTGGGAAAGTTTGTCGGAGTTGACACCAACACCGTTTTTGGCTGACTGAAATTCAAGAACTTTACCGTTTTCAAATTTAAAAACAGCGTCGATAGGATCATGTTGAAGACTTTTGGATAAATTTTGGGAATAGGTGCTAATTTTTTCTGTTTGGTAACCGTTATTGAAATCAAGCCAAGAGATAAGAGTGAGATCATCAACAACAACTTTGTCAGAAGAAGTAATAAGAGTGATAGATTTACCAATTAATTTTTGAGCCCGAGAAATAGTTTGGCTGATTTGGTCGTTGTTGGGAATGGAGCCAACTAAATTGGTTTTGATAGAAATCGATTCATTAAATTTACCTAAACTTAGGTTGGAAATGATTTGTTCTTGGAGTTGTTGTTGATCGATAACCACACCGATAGAACCGGTAGTAGTAGAGATAAGTTTGTTTTTGACAACTAATTCAGTAGGAACAAAAGGTTGATTAAATTGAGAAGAAATAGTTTCGATAGTTTTGGATAGTTGATCAGTATCGTAAGAAACAGTTAGATTGAAATCTTTTTTGTTGAAAAAGTATTTGACATAATTGACGATACCTTCATCGAGACGACGATAAAGAATATTACCAGCAGTGCGATTGGTGTCGATATTGGCAGAGATGGAGGCAGTAGAAATAGTGAATTTTTGATCGTTTAACTCGAGATTTATCTGCTCTGGAAGAATAAAGTTTTGGTTGATTCGAGAAATGATTTCGGAGCGAGATAAATAGGAGTAATCTTGACCTAATAAACGAGTATTACTGCCGCTTTTGTTGTAATTAAGAATTAGCGGAGCGAAAAGAAAAAGGACAGGAATGATAGTGATTAAAAAAGCGATAAATAAATTATTTAAATGAGTTTTCATTTTTATTTGCGGCGATCCATTGCTTGATTGGCAAGTTCATCCGCTAATTTATTAAATTCCCGGCGAACATCGGTAAACTTGGCGGGTAAATTTATTTGTAGTAAAAGTTGTTGAGCACGAGAAAATAGAGGCAAAAGGGTTGGGGCTTTGACTTTGTAGACACCTTGAAGCTGGCGGATCATCAACTGAGAATCGGCAAAAAAATTGAGCTGGGTTATTTGATAGGCAGATTGGTTTTTTTTGACCCATTCAAGAGCGGCAATAATGCCAGAGTATTCGGCTTCATTGTTGGTTTTGATACCTAAAAATTTTGATTCTTGATAAATGAGTGTTTTTTGATCGTCATAAATGACCAGACCATAGCCAGAAATTCCTGGATTACCCCGAGAACCACCGTCAGTATAAATATTTACTTCCATGTAGAAATGATAACAAATATATATGACTAATTTCTAATTAAAACAAAGCTAAGAAAAATAAATTAGCAGTGGTAACTGAAGGCTGGTTTGGGGTATGATATAGATGTGAACTTAGATGAAATTAAATCACCACTTCCGCCAAGAAAAATAAATAAAGAAGTTCCTTTTGATCCAGAGGAATCGACTATTCCAGAAATACCGGAGGATAGACTTAATCCAACATTAGAACCAGCCGCGACAACAACATCGATACCAACAACTAATGACAATAAACCAAAGGGTTTGGGTAAATGGTGGAAAATAGGAATAATTGGAGTAAGTATTTTGATTTTGGGGATAACTTTGGCGTTGACTGTTTTTAAAAAAGAAAAGAAGGAAGATGTAACTTTGAATTACTGGGGTTTGTGGGAAGATTCAACTATTATGAATGGAGTTATTAGTGATTTTGAAGCAAAAAATCCGGGAATAAAAATAAATTATAAAAGAAGTCAAAGAAGTGATTACAGAACTAGATTGGCGGCAAAATTGGCTAAAACTGGTAGTGGAACTGATGATGTAGATATTTTTAGATTTCATAACACTTGGGTACCAATGCTAAGAGAATTCCTCCAACCAGTACCATCAGAAGTGGTAAATACTATTGGATTAGAAAGTGATTTTTTGGATGTATATAAAAGTGATTTAAAGGAAAGCGGTAAGTGGTTATCAGTACCAATAATGTATGATGGTTTAGCTTTATTTTATAATAAAGACCTGCTGGATGCGGCTAAAATTCCAGTACCGAATGACTGGTGGGAGTTGAGAGAAGCAGCAATTAAATTAACAGTAAAAGATGAAAATGAGAAAATAAGTGTGGCTGGGGTGGGTTTGGGTTTGGCTAACAGTAATGTGGATCATTGGAGTGATGTGGTGGGATTAATGATGAAACAAAACGGTATTGATTTGAGCAGAAATTTGGCAACATCGGATAAAAACTTGGAAGATGTTTTGAAATTTTATGCATCATTTTCAAAATCATCGGAAAAAGTTTGGGATGAAAGTTTACCTAATTCAACTAATTTGTTTGCGGCAGGAAAATTAGCTTTTTACTTTGGACCATCATGGAGAGTGTTTGATTTGGAGAATTTAAATAAAGACTTGAGATATGGGATAACAACAGTGCCACAATTACCAACATTGGGAGGAATTACTAGCGGTGATGATACTGAATTGACAGATATTCATTGGGCAAGTTATTGGACTGAGGGAGTTAATAAAAAAAGCCAACACCAAGAAGAGGCTTGGAAATTTTTGGAGTATTTGAGTTCTAAAGAAGTGTTGGAAAAATTGTATACAGCTCAATCTCAAATAAGAAATTTTGGAGAGATTTATCCAAGAAAAAGCATGACCGACAAATTGAAAGATAACCCTAAAGTGTGGCCATTTTTGTCAGTGGCAAACAAGGCTAGTAGTTGGTATTTGGCTTCGGAAACCGGCGATGATGGAGTTAATAGTGAAATGCAAAAATATTTTACTGATGGAATAAATGGCATATCAAGAGAAGGTAGCACAACAGAAACGATGGCAGCGTTGAAAAGTGGAATTAGCCAGCTGCAACAAAAATATAGTTTGAAGAAGTAAGTTAGATTTTGGATGATAGATCTCAGATCTCAGATGTCAGGAAGGCAGAGAAGAAAAAATTTTGATAAGATAACTTATGATAGCGGTGAATTTTAAAATATATGAAAATACTTTTGGTGACGGGGCAATAGAATTGGCAAAAATATGCAAAAAAGTGGCGGAAAAAACTAAGGTTAAAATCATCCCAGTAGTATCGGCTTTGGATGCGGTTAGAATTAAAAAAGAACTAGGGATGGAAGTATGGATTCAGAATACAGATGAAGTGTTTGAAGGGGCAAAGTCAGGTTCAATTTCACCGGTTCAAGCCAAGAATGCTGGAGTTGATGGAACACTACTAAATCATTCAGAATGCAGAAAAAAACCAGGAACAATTAAAAAAATGTTAAAGGCTTGGCCAAAAGATTTTAAAGTTACGCTGTGTTTGAGTAGTTTGGGACAAGTAGAAAAATGGGCAAAGAATATAAAGGCCGACTTCATCGCTTATGAACCGAAGAATTTGATTGGGAGTAAAGATAAATCGGTAGCAACAGAAAAACCTGAAGTGATTAAAAAAATAGTTGAAGCTTATCCAAAAACTCCAGTATTAGTGGGAGCTGGAATCCATTCACCTAAAGATGTGGAAGTATCGTTGAAGTTGGGAGCTAAGGGAATTTTGATATCTTCTTATATAGTTAAGAACACTAATCCAGAAGAAAAATTGATGGAATTAGCGAAGTGTTTTTAGACATACACTCTATATCTTGATATAATCTATCCACATATGGCATCAATAGATAATTTGTTAGTCTCTCTCTTGGTTGACGAAGTAGTCGGCGGGTTTATAGTCACAATTCCACCAGGTCACGTTGGTTGTATTTATAGTATCTTTAGGGGGGTTTTGAAGAATGTCTGGTACCCAGGAATGCATTTTAAAGTCCCAATTATTCATAGAGTAAAACTTTTTAATGCTCAATTGATTGAATATACAGTGGCTAAGGATGTGGTTTTGAAAGACAATAAAGAAATCATGGGCGATGAAGTGATTAACGCAGTGACTTCGGATAATAAATTTGTGGCCGTTGAAGCAACAATTTTAATTAAATTGGATACGGAAAGATTGCCAGAAATTTGGCAAAATATTGGAGAAAATTTTGTTTCAAAAGTAGTTAGACCGGTAACTAGAAGCCGAATTAGAAAAGTATTGACTAATCACACATTAGTGAAGGCATTGTCGACTGATCGAAGTATTATTGAAGAAGAAGTGGCCGCTGAATTGAGGGAATCATTGGCAGGACATGGGCTTGATGTAGAGAATTTTTATCTAAGTTCACTAACACCAATTGAGGGATGGCAAATAACTGATGGTGATTTACCAAGAATTGAAATGAATCAGTCAGCTCAACCAAAAACAGCTGAACAAATTAAGAGTGAAAGATTGTTTACTAGCCCGCAAGAGTCAGGTACCAACAACGATTTAGGCCAAAGGATTTAAGAGAATTAAGAGCAGAGCTGAGGGTAGAAAAACTGCTGGCAACATCATCAAAAATGATAAGGTTTTGAGGGATAGGAATAATGGGGGTAAAAGCATTTTTGGTATTTTTTTGACGCTGTTGATGATTTTTGAGATGGGATTGGGTAAAAGTATGGCGATGACGATAAATAATTTGGCTAGAGAAATTTAAATTTAATTTTTGAGCGATTTTTTGGCCAATAATTTCGGATTGATTGAAACCCCGCCAATTGAACCGATATTTATGAAGAGGGATAGGAGTAAGAATAAAATTGTTTTTTTGCCAATAAGCCAATAAATGAGGGTATTGAGTAATTATTTTTTGGGAGAAAATATCACTTAGTTCTTCAGTTAAGTCAGTAACAAAATCAAATTTTAGTGACTGAATGGAACGACGAATAAGACTATGATAACGAAAAAGGCTAAGACTCCCTTCTTTTGGGGACGAAGAAAAGTGTTGGGGTCGATGATAGGTAATTTTTGATAAACACTGGGGACAAAAATAATAACCAACACGACCACAACCAAAACAGGTTTTGGGGAAAAGAAGATCAAGGATGAGAGACATAAGTAATAATAAAATTTCTAATATCTAATGTCTAACTCATATTAAAATATGCCATTACGAAAATCTGTTTTTAATAGCGACGAAGAAGCAACCCTAATGAGATTGCTTCATTGTGTTCGCAATGACGTGTTTATTTTTTTTAAATAGTTTTTGGAGTTTAATGGGTGATTTGGTATAATACCTACTACTGGAGATGTATTGCATCGACGGAGTATGTACCTTAAAAAACGGCAAGCCGACT
>CAZWZK010000028.1:0-8972 GCA_964638385.1 uncultured Gammaproteobacteria bacterium | reverse complement strand
ATTTATTGTCTATAGCTAAAACCTTATTAATTGTTTCTACGGCTCGATTTTCTTCGTTATAAACCGGAATAATAATAAATACTTTCATAATCACTACTTCAAACTCTTCGATTTCTTCACCAATTTGTAAATATTACAATTATCCAAAGGGCTTTGCCAAACCTTTTCTAAATTTCCAACAGAGACAATCTCATTCCATTCGTTTCTCCAAGCATCGCGGCCGTTACTAGCATAATAGTCAGATAAATAAATTTCTTTACTTTCATTTAGTTTTTCTTGATAAATATTTTTTAGCGGTGGAACAAAATATTTTGTTAACCCTCTATCGGCCATAAAATCCTGTCCTAATGACAAGGGTAAATAATTCATTTTTACTCCATAGGTATCAAAAAAATAAATTGATAAAAATGATCCAAAATAAGCGTCATTTTTATCTTTCATAAAATCATCAACCATTTTTAGACAAAGATAATTCCAAGGATCTTCACGGTGACGGAAGTTCAACCCAACTTGTTTTTTCAAAGAAATTATTTTCATTTCAAAAGCGTTTGGTTGATAACTCGTTAAAAAGATATTAATCCCAAAAAATAACAAAATTACTAAAAATGAAAATTTAAATTTATCCAATAATTTATCAAAACCAATAGCCGCAATTAACAACATCAAAGGTACTAATATCTCCACATGTCTGCCTTCAGTGTCTATAAACAATGACATTACTAAAACAAAAATAATCAACGGAAAAACTAACTCTAAAAATAACCAACGAGTTTTTTTGTTCAACAACATTACTATTGCCCCCAAAACAAACATTATTCCAATATCCCAAGTAATTAACTTTTGCCAATACCACAAATTCCGACATTCATTTCCATTTAAACAAGAAAAATAAAATTTAAAATTGTTTATAAAAAATTTAATATTAAAAGCCGAACTACTCAATGACAAAATTTTTGGAAGATAAAATAATATTATTAGAACTCCTAAACACCCTCCAATTAAAAACACTCTTTTAAGGTTTAAAAGTCTTAATTTTTCCCAAAAAATTTTCAATAAAAAAGAAATTAAAAAACTTCCAGCTAACAGTAAGTTACTAACTTTTAAAACATAGGTTAATAACACTAAAAAAAATATTGGAATTAAATGAATCCATTTAAACTTTAACGATATTAAGTAAGCAAATATTCCAACCAATAAATAGTTTACGTTTTCTGCCATTACTAATTGTGGTTGATTAAAAAAATAGAAATTTGTCGCCAATAAAAATCCAAAAAAACCTATTAAATACCATTTTTTATTTCCCACAAAGTTTCTTAAGGCCAACATAAAAAACACTAATGTTCCTATTCCAAAAATCAGATTTGTAAAATAAAAAGATCTAATATCTTTAAAAATCCACATTAAAGGTACCAACAAGACACCATAAGTATTTGGGACGGTTATTGGTACTATTTTTTCATCAACACCCAAGTTCCAACCGTTACCACGAACCCAATTCCATGCTGGGAACGAATAAAGTATAGTATCTGGATATGGTTCTAAGTTAGAAATCAAACTATTCGTTTTGAACGGATTTTTGTAAGCCAAAGCTAAGTAAACTACAACACAAGCAAACATTGCTATCCAAAAACCAAATCTATTTAAAAACACTTTCATAAGTTGATTTTATTCTAAAAACATCAGTTTACCAACAAGCTAATAAAACATTTTTTCCAAACCAAAGGTTTAAATCTACTGCCAAATTATTTTAATATTCCTTGGGTTGTTGCCCGTTTCGTAAAACAGCCAACTATCAACTCTTTGCTTTAATTTCTCTTTGTCTTCCATTAACGGTTTTACTGTTATTGTTTTATTTTTTTTATCGTATTTTTCTACAACAAAATCCGGATTTATATAAGGTAAAAAATCAGAAAAATCATAATCTGGAGTCATATCTAACTCTTCAATCTCTTCACGACTCAATTCGCTCACAAAAGAATCTCTTTCCTCTGTTTCCATTCGTAAAATTTCTTCTTTCGTTTTGTTGTTATATAACTTTACTATTTTAGTAACAGTTGGTGTTGGTAAAACATTTTTATTATTTTGGAGAACCTCATCTTGTTGGCCAGTGCTTAATTTTATTATTACCAACAAAAGAACCAATATTATCAAAACCACTATCATTAGGTTATTTTTTATCCATCCAATAATTTTCATTTTTATATAAATTAATATCTCTTTTTTTGTAAATAATCAAAATGGTTACCATTATCAACACCTTTCCCAGTACAAATATCAAGCAATCCTGTTGTTACTCCACTTCCACCACCAGCATGAGCAAACTTAATATAATTATCATCATAAGCTATGACTATCGCTGAATGAGAATAGGTTTTTTTGCCATTCACCGAAGGAGGCGCTTCCATATATAAACCATCACCCGGTTCAATTTCTGCTTTAATTTTATTACAATCTCCAAAAGCTATATTTGGTTTTTCATTCCTCATTCCAGCTGAATATCCACCATTAACCCATGCCCAATTTCGAAAATGTCCACAATCAAGTCCTGAAGGACCTTCACGATGACCGTTCCAATCTGAGACTGCATGAGAACCCCATATTGGATTTAACCCTTTTTTAGGCCAACTTCCTGTTAACCAATAAGGTATCCAATAATCAAAATCATAAGCTAAATAATGAGCTGCATACACTACTCCACACGCTGTTCCAACAGCGTCACCAATATATTCTTCCAATTGCTCATCATAATTTCCAGTGGCTAAAAGGCTTGGAGTTACCCATGGTTTATGGTCTTTTCTCTTAAAATCTACCTCCATTCCAATTCCACAACTCCGAATTCTACCATCATCTGTGTAAACAATTTCGCCATGTTGTACCAAATTACCAACATTCTCTTTTGTTTGGGGAACTAGCATAGAAATTAATTCATTTTGCTGAATCATCCCAGCTCCAAACAAACCACCAAGCACTCCAAAAAGTATTCCTCCAATCCCAAAAGTTATTCCACCAATCAACGCTGGTATTCCTACTATGAGCATCGCCCCTTGAATAATAAAATCTAAAGTTTTATTTCCAGTTATTGCCAATGCCTCCTTCATTTTACTAATAAAATTAATTCCCAATTTATCTGCTATTTTCCCAAAAAACTTTTTGATAGCCAACCCAGCCGTTACCATCCATCCAATTGGACCACTAGCCACACCAGCTGCCGCACCGACAGCTCCAGCAGCAACTTTTGTTCCGGCTACAGCCGCTCCTTTCAAAATTGCTTGAGTTCCAGCTTGGAGTCCATTTTTCAAAATCAAACCCATTGAATTTTGGACAAAGGAGCTCACTGCCTGATTACCAATCTTTGAAGCAAAATGATTTGCCATACTACTAGCTCCTTTCTCCCACCATCCGCCAGTATAGTTACTTATCGTTTTTAACGATCTTCCCAAAAATCCTACTCCATTTTGCATTGAAGCAAACATTCCAAAAGTATTTGTGTCGTTCAAAGAATTGGCTATTGTGTCAAAAGATCTGGCATTAGCAAAGTTTTCATACGGCAAATTGACGCCTTCAAGGCCAGCGTCGATAGTTTGATTTTTTGATAAAATTTCTTTTATTTCTACAGATGTTTTTCTTGAAAAACCCACAACCCCTTCCACCCCCGACCAAGCAGATTCCAGTTTACCCATTGATTCACTCTTGTTAACCTCCAACGCTTTGTCTTTTTGATTTTCAATTCCACCACCACTAAAATAAATATCGGCAATCAAATCAGCTTTTTGCCTAACCAAAGACAATTGCTCATCATTTATTCCTGGATTTTTTTCTTTGGTTTTAGCTTTAAATTCTTTTTTGAATTTTTCTCTCCGATAGCCTCTGACTTCTTCAATTTCGCCTTCTTGCCATTTATCCAAAGAAAGTTTTGCTTCCTTAGCCACCACTTGAGTTTCAATATCAACTTCATTAGACCCAGAAATTGCCCTCGCCAAAGCAATTGATTCTTCATCACTGCTTCTAAACTCCTTTAAACCAACAATACTTTCTAGCTCCGACTTAATTCTTTTTTGTGCTTCAACTCCTTTGTCTTTGGCTAAAATCTTGCTTCTTTCTTCTATTTCTTTATCAACATATTCTGTTTTTCTTTTGTCTTCCTTGTCTCTTAAAATACCCAAGGCAATATCGGCATTAGGGACATCTTTCCCCACAAATCGGCTAATATCTTTTTCCAAATCACTTCCTGACTCCAATTTTCCACCTTTTCTTTTTAATTCCACCAATGCCGCCATTGCATCGCCTTCCGACAATATTTTTTTCTTTTTATTTAAATTACTAGTTTTAAATCCCAAAACTGTCCCTTCCATTGTAAAAATTATATCAATTAACTAATGTTAATGATTGAGTCATTTCCAATATCCACCTTGTAATTAATTCCTAATAGAAGTATAAATCAGCCAGATTCAATTTATTTCCAGCCAAAGCGCTGTTCAAATATATGAATGATCCTTAAAACCCTAATGTTGTTTTGACAAGACTAAAATAGGAAAGGTGGTATTTATTATGTCAATTTACACTGTTCTTCTCTGGTTAGTGTTGATCTTCATCTGCCATATTGGTTTGATAACATTCACCCGACACCTCGCTTTTAAGCGAGCCGACCGAGTTATTGAACTAATCCAGTCAATCAAGAACCAACCGATATGTTTAAACCTCAAGCAGGAAGTCAACCTTTTCAACCACCGGATTCAACTCAAGTGTTTCAATCAACTTTTCTCAATAATCACTAGTGATCACAGTATCGACCAAAATCTAGTGATAAATATCCTTTCTCAATACATTCATTTTCTCGACATCCAAGAATTCTATAACTTTATTAGCCGACCACTCCGCCGCCACTTTCCAGAAATGATTTTGGCTCACAAAAGACACAAATAACAACCTTAGGTTAGGGGATTAACTAATATTAATAAATCAATAATAATATTAGTTAATCCCTAAATCCCTCAAACTATCTTCCTATTGAAATATATTTAAACCCTTTTTCCTTCATTTCCTTTGGATCAAATACATTTCTACCATCAATAATATTTGGTAAATTCATCTTTGATTTGATTCTTTCCAAATCGACTACTTTAAACTCTGGCCATTCAGTCACTATTACCAAACAATCACTATTTTTTACTGAATCTTCCAAATTATTTTCATAAACGACACTATCTCCCAAAATTCTTTTTCCCATTTCTTGAGCAATTGGATCAAATACTTTTACTTTTACATCTCTATCCAATAATTGTCTAATCACTACTAATGCTGGAGCTTCTCGAACATCATCAGTATGAGGTTTAAAAGCCAACCCCCACACTGTAATAGTTTTATCGTGTAAATCTTCACCTAACAATCTTTGTATTTTTGACAATAATGATTGTTTTTGGGCGCTATTAGTTTCTTCGACCTCTTCCAAAATTCCAAAGCGAACATTATTTTCTTGAGCAATTTGAATTAATCCCTTAACATCCTTTGGAAAACAGCTTCCACCATACCCCACACCAGCATGCAAAAATGCTTTAGTCCCAATTCTTTTGTCCAACATCATTCCCATTGATACTTTTTCTACATCAGCTCCCAATTTTTCACACAAATTAGCAATCGAATTTATAAACGAAATTTCTGTTGCCAAAAAAGCGTTTGAAGCATATTTAATCATTTCCGCTGTTTTTATGTCAGTAAAAATCAAATTATCGGTTTCAAAATTTGCATAAAGCTCTCTCAATACTTTTTCTGCTCTAGACGAGTTTGTCCCCACCACAATTCTGTCAGGCGACATAAAATCATTTACTGCCGTTCCTTCGCGCAAAAATTCAGGGTTAGAAACCACATCAAATTCACCACTATATTTACTTTGAATTATTTTTGTCACTACATCTCCAGTTCCAATAGGCACCGTTGATTTATTAATCACTACTTTATAATCATCAATATTATTTGCCACTGTTTCAGCTGCTGATCGAACATATTCCAAATTAACACTTCCATCAGGCATTGGTGGAGTCCCCACCGCAATAAAAACAATTTCTGCCTCTTTAATTGCCCGGTCTGCATCAACAGTAAAGGTTAATCTTTTGTGAGAAATATTTTCCTTTACTAATTCTTCCAAACCTTGCTCATATATTGGAATTATTCCATGATTTAACCCATCAATTTTGGATTTATCAATGTCAACTCCAACCACTTCATTACCCAATTCTGCCAAACATGTCCCTGTAACCAAACCCACATAACCAACTCCAATTACAGCTATTTTTTTCATATAGAAGCATTATAAGGTTTAATTAATCAAAGTCAAAATCGTGAATCGCAAAAATTAAACCTTACAGATATAATCAGGATAAATAAAAATATATGTAATAATATACTTATAAAGACAAATATATGATTGAAAACGAACGACACATCGAGAGCCAATCTCAGGGACGAGACAGTAAAATACGTTCAGAATATCGTGGTTACATCGAAAACCCCAAAACACCTCTTGAAGTTATCCCTTATGAAAGGGCAAAAGAAACTATCGAAAGTGAATTGAAAAAAAGTTTATCAAAAGCTGAAATTGATGAATCTCAAAAAGGAAAAATCCGCAATATTGTCAATAGTTGTTTTCAACAACTAGATCAAAACGAAATATTATCCGGCCATATCAGAGGTATTATCAAAGGTTTTATTCCAGCACTGTTAGATGAAAAAGATTGCGTCGAAAGTTTCTTTGACCCAAATGCTTTTTTGAAAGGTTTTGAACATGAACCAGATGGTATTAGTGTGAACGATTTTATTTTTCAATCTTTAACCAGAAAATGTAAACCAAGTAATTTTAGCCGATTAGTTTATCGTTCAAAAGAAATGCCCACTATTGACAGTAGAAAGATCTTGCAAAATAGAAAAGACGGTATATTGTTGGGTAAAAAAGTTCATTTCAATGCCTTAAGAGAAATGATTCATGATCAAAAGAATGCTGGACTACCAACAATCTCAGCTATGATCAAGTTTTATGAAACAGGAGATTTTTCAAATCTAGAGATGGAAACCGCCAAATGGCATATCAGATACCCAGATGATGATTTATCACCATTAATTAACCGATCCCTTTACGATAATATTTTTCTTGAAAATGACAACGATCCATCATCCCGGGTCAGAACAATTGATGTGTTGTACCGACTGCAAGAAAACTTATCATTTATTGGTTTTGAAGCACCAGAAACACCAGACCAAGAACTAAACGAATCTCTTCAAAAAACCAGTGCTAATTTTAGCTATCCGTCACTTGATAGTGTCAACAGTTATACAAAATCACTTTATCGATTAAACGGAATTTTTATTTTGGCCATCCAAAAAAATCAAATTGGTATCGACCCCAGCTATATAGCAGCCGCTAATTGGTTAAGGGAAAGAATCGGCAAAATGCTCGGAGAAATACCATTTGAAGTTATTGAAACAATATACAAAGAAGATAGTTTAAAAGAGACATTAAGATTAATGGAATTAACGGCAAATTCGTCACCTTACAATGAAGAAGAGTTCGAGTCTTTTGTCTCAAAATACCAAGCAGAAGAATCTTTTCAGCAAGCCTACAAACATATTTATAAACGTTCTGTCACTAGACAATCAAAAACTATAGAATATTTTAAAAATAATGTTTCTAGCGAATACAAGTTTGGTGGCAATTTGACTATAAACGAGCTAACTAGTGAAAATTCACTTGCTAATGAAACAATTGAAAAACAACTGCAATCTTTAGACTCTCTAATGAATCATCGCCCCAACACCAACAAGGGCAGAGATAGATACCACGAAGCTTTAGGTATGCACAGCCCCAACGTCTTCTTTAAATAATAAATAAATCGTTATTTTCTTTATTTACCCCGATATTTAGCTGATTAATTTACACACTTTTTGATGCCATTTCCAAGCACTAGAAACAATTGTTTCCAAATCATTGTATTTTGGTTGCCATTTCAAAATTTCTCTGGCTTTAGCGGCATCAGCTACCAACTCTGGTGGATCACCAGCTCTTCTTTCAACTTCAGTCACCTTAAAATCGATACCAGTCACTTTTTTAGCCATATCAATTACTTCTTTGACCGAAAAACCTTTGCCATTACCCAAATTAAAACATTCACTTGCTCCACCATCCATCAAATATTTAAGTGCCAATACATGAGCTTCGGCCAAATCGGTTACATGAATATAATCACGGATACATGTCCCATCAGGAGTAGGGTAATCATTCCCAAAAACTTTAATATCTTCTCTTCGGCCAATTGCTGCATCCAAAACTAAAGGGATTAAATTTGAACTGCTTCCTGGCCATTCGCCCACATCAGCCTCCAAATCAGCTCCACAAGCATTGAAATATCTCAAAGCCACATACCTCATATCATAAGCCTTACTGTAATCACGCATAATATGTTCCACTATTAATTTAGTTTCACCATATGGATTAATTGGACTCTGAGGATGTTTTTCATCAATTGGAATATATTGTGGTTCTCCAAAAGTAGCTGCCGAAGACGAAAAGATAAATTTATTTACTCCATTTTCTTTCATTACTTCAAATAAATTCAATGTATTGGCCACATTATTTTTGTAGTATTTTTGAGGATCAATCACTGATTCACCCACTGCTTTAAAAGCGGCAAAATGCAACACTGCCTCAATTGGATATTTTTTGAATACTTCTCGAATAGTTTCTATTTTCCCCAAATCTCCTTCAAAAAATTCACCCCATTGCACCAAATCTTTTTTCCCCGAAGATAAGTTATCAAACACTATTGTTTTATAACCTTGTTTAGTTAATTCTTTATTAATATGGGATCCAATATATCCCGCTCCTCCAACGATTAGAATCATGTTTAGATAATTATTAATTAGTAATTAGTAATTAATAATTTTAACATTTAAAGAAATCTACTTGGCTATATACTATTTACTAC
>CAZWZK010000027.1:0-9258 GCA_964638385.1 uncultured Gammaproteobacteria bacterium | reverse complement strand
CACCTTATTACAAATAAGTATTAACCTAGACACGGTCAATCAAACTGCAAAGAAAGTATCATGACAATAGAGAGACCCCAAATAACATCCGTCCCTTCTCTTTTTTTTATTTTCTTTTCGCTTTTTCATATTACCCTTTTTGCTATTGCGAACCTTTCCTTCACGTCATTGCGAGCACCAGCGAAGCAATCTCAATAAGATTGCTTCGTCACTTTTGTAACTGTTCCTCGCAATGACGAAATTTTGTTTTTTTACTTCCCTACCAAAAACCCCCTCATTTCGAGGGGGTTTTGTTTTTCTAAGATCTGAGATCTTATTTCTTACTTTCTTCGACGACGGCTTGTGCTGCAGCCAAACGGGCGATTGGGACTCGGTAAGGTGAGCAAGACACATAGTTAAGACCAATTCGGTGACAGAATTTCACCGTTTCTGGATCTCCACCTTGTTCTCCACAAATACCGATATTAAGGTCTTTATTGCCTTCTCGGCCTAATTCCACTGCCATTTTCATGAGTTTACCAACACCTTTTTGGTCAACACTCTTGAAAGGATCTTCGACTAAGATTTTTTCTCTCATGTAGTCTTTGATGAATTTACCAGCGTCATCGCGACTAAATCCATAAGTCATTTGAGTCAAATCATTAGTTCCAAAAGAGAAGAATTCAGCTTCAGTAGCGATCTCATCAGCAGTTACTGCTGCTCTTGGGATTTCGATCATGGTTCCAATTTCATATTTCAAAGTAACACCATATTCTTTCATGGTTTCTTCGATAACTGGAATCAATTTTCCTTTAAGCCATTTTAATTCTTCCACGTCAGCAATTAATGGAATCATAATTTCTGGCACGATTTCCGCATTTTGTTCTTTCTTCAGTTCACATGCAGCCGCCATAATAGCTTTTACTTGCATTTGATTGATTTCTGGGAAAGTTATACCTAATCGGCAACCTCGATGACCCATCATTGGATTAGCTTCGTGAAGAGATTCGACTTTTTCTTTGAGTTTTTCAAAAGAAATTCCCATTTCTTTTGCTAAAGCTTCAATATCTTTGTCTTCATGAGGTACAAATTCATGTAGAGGTGGATCAAGTAAACGAATCTTGACTGGTAACCCTTTCATGATTTCAAATAATTGTTTGAAATCATTTTTCTGCATTGGGAAAACTTTTGCCAAAGCGGCTTCACGTTGTTCCAAAGTGTCAGAAATGATCATTTGTCGGATAGCAAAGATTTTATCTTCTTCAAAGAACATGTGTTCAGTTCGGCATAAACCGATACCTTGAGCTCCAAATTCTCGAGCCACTCGAGCATCTTTTGGAGTATCAGCATTAGTTCTGACTCCTAATTTTCTGGTTTTATCTGCCCATTTCATTAATGTCGCAAAATCACCACTCAAAGCTGCTTCCACAGTTGGCACTTGACCTAAAAAGACTTCACCAGTTGAACCATCCAAAGTGATAATGTCACCTTCTTTAACTTCGACATCACCTACTTTAAACATTTTGGCACCTTCCATAACTATGATTGATTCACAACCAGCCACACAACAGCGACCCATACCTCGAGCCACCACAGCTGCATGGGAAGTCATACCACCGCGAGCAGTCAAAATACCACTTGCAGCATTCATACCAGCAATATCTTCTGGGGATGTTTCAGCCCTGACCAAAATTACTTTTTTACCATTTTCTACCCATTCTACGGCAGTTTCAGCATTAAAGACAACCTGTCCATTAGCTGCACCTGGGGATGCTGGTAAACCTTTGGCAATAACAGTAAATTTAGACTTTTCTTTTGGATCAAGAGTTGGATGAAGTAGTTGATCGAGTTTATCAGCTTCGACTCGGGTCAAAGCAGTTTTTTCATCAATCATTCCCTCTTCTACCAAATCCACTGCTACTTTTACCATAGCTGGAGCGGTTCTCTTAGCATTACGAGTTTGCAAAATGAAAAGTTTACCGTTTTCAATGGTAAATTCTACATCTTGCATATCTTTGTAATGACCTTCCAACTTATCAAAAATAGCGATTAATTCATTATAAGCAGTTTCGTTGTCTTCTTTAAGGGTTTCTAATTTTTTTGGAGTGCGAATACCGGCAACCACATCTTCGCCTTGAGCGTTCATTAAATACTCACCGTAAGATTTTTTCTCACCAGTGGATGGATTACGAGTAAAAGCTACGCCAGTACCACAGTCATCACCCATGTTTCCAAACACCATTGATTGGATATTAACTGCAGTTCCAAAAATTTTACTTTCATCAATTTTATTTAAAGTTCGATATATACAAGCTCTTGGATTATTCCATGAACCAAAAACTGCCCCAATAGCTCCATTCAATTGGTCTTGAGCGTCTTCTGGAAAATCTTTACCTTTTTCCAGTTTATAAATTTCTTTATAACCCTTAACCACTTCTTGCCAATCTTCAGCTGTCATATGAGTATCTTCTTTGATACCTTTTTTAGCTTTGACAGTATTGATCACATGTTCCAATTTCTCATGTTCCATGTTTTCTACCACGTTGCAGTACATTTGAATAAAACGTCGGTAAGAATCCCAAACGAAACGAGGATTACCAGTTTTTTCCACCATTCCCTTAACGACAGCTTCATTTAAACCTAAGTTTAAAATAGTATCCATCATTCCTGGCATGGAAGCAGCCGCTCCTGATCGAACTGATACTAACAAAGGATTTTTGACATTACCAAATTTTTTACCAGTTGATTCCTCTAACTTTTTAAGGCCTGCATCTACTTGTTCTTTCAATTCAGTTGGGTATTTTCGCCCATTATTATAATAGTATCGGCAGACTTCAGTTGAAATTGTAAATCCTGCTGGCACTGGAATTCCCAAATTGGTCATTTCTGCCAAATTGGCTCCTTTACCACCAAGAATATATTTCATGTCTTTGTCGCCTTCAGCTTTTCCATCGCCGAAAAAATAGACATATTTATTCATATTCTTCCTTTTTGAATTACTAATTTGTAACGTCTTCTACTTTATAATAGTTGAGCTTCTTTTTCAAGCTCTAATCCCATCAAAATCTTGCAATAATTCATTAAAAACATTATCTTTAATTAGTGGCTTACTTTATCAAAAACAAAAAAACATTTTTTATTTATTCTTTTTGTCTAATTGGCATTATCTCTTTTGTTGTCTTAATCCCTTCACTTCGGCCTATCAAGTCTACCCCTGTCACTAACCTTCGCAACCAGCTTTCCACTGCCCAGCTTTCCTATTTTGGACGTCTTGATGATCAAAATACCGCCGGAAATTCCTTAATCACTGTAACTACCAATTCCGGGTCCGCTCCATCGATTAACAATTACAACCTATTTATTGGTGACACTATCGCTATTGCTAATGCCACCACTGGAAGCACCAACTACGTAGTTAGTGACATTGCTAGTACTAATGGTATTTTTCTTAATACTCCCATAGATAATCTTAATGTTTTTACTGGAGCTTATGTCGTCGCCACCAGATCAGCCGTCCACACTGTTTCTTTTTCACCTCAAAGTTCAGTCACTGAAGGAAAATGGCAAGTTTTACTAAAAGCCACAGGAACAATTGAGGAAAAACATGATGATGGTATGCCTGACCAAGGAGGTTTTGATTCCCTCGGATTAGTTGCTTCCGATATCACCTGCCCTTGGGGTGCCACTGCCAGTGTTGGTACTACCGTAGTTCTTACTACCGGAGTTAGTGTTGGTTCTACTGGTCCTTATCATTTAATTACTTGTGCTCTTCCATCTGGTGGAACCAATCCTGTTGGTTCTGGTAGTACCGGTACTATTATAATCGGTGACGTTCATCAACTTATCAATCCTGCCCCAGCCCGAAGCCACACTATCGGTCAAGCTAATGCTTCTGCTGATACCTATACTTTTGTTGTCCGTCATACTGATAGTAGTAATAATGTCATCAATAATGACACTACTATCGGCAAAATAGCTCTAACCGAATCTGTTCAAGTTACCGCCATTATCGATCCAACCATTACTTTTTATGTTGATTCTGTCGGTACTAGTATTCCAGGACTTAGCATTTGTGGTGCCACTCTCTCTGCTGGTGCTGCCCAAAGTACCGCTACTACTATTAATTTTGGGTCCCTTAGTTTAGGCCAATTTAACACTCTCGCTCAAAGATTCTCTTGTTCTACTAATGCACTTAGTGGTTACACGGTTCAAATTTTTGAGAATTCACCTTTAACTATTACTAGTGCTGGTAGCAGTAATTTTATTCCTGACGCTACCTGTGACTCTGGTACTCCATGTGATGTCGATACTCCAAATGATTGGTATCAAGACAGTAGTAACTCCCAATTTGGTTATTCTCTTGAAGCTATCGGCAGTTCGCCTGTCTCTTTCTCTGCTGGTGCCAACTTCACTGCCAAACCATTTGGTATTGGTTATGCTAATGCTAAAACAATTATGAGTCGTAACACCACCCCTTCCGCGGAAGACAGAGCCTATATTTGCTACCGTATCACCGCTTCCAATTTTCAAGAGGCAGGAACCTATCAAAACCAGATCAATTTTATTGCTACTGCTACATTCTAAACAATCCATAAAAAATAGAATAATTTAATAGTTGACAACAACTACCAATAAAACTATTCTTATTTTATAGTAACCATTCTAAATTAAAAAAAATGAAAAAAATAGCCGTAAAAAGTGTCTTATGTTTCGTGTTTTTTATCCCCCTCTTTTTCTACCTAGGTCACTTCAGCACTTCAAAATCGGCTCCGGCCACTGAACTAAAAGATCAACTTTCCTCAGCTCAACTTTCCTATTTTGCTCGTCTTGGTACTGGTAACACTGCCGGAAACTCCGTCATCTTGGTTAATACCACTGGTACTACCATGTCTACCAATAACTACAACTTAGATATAGGTGATACCCTTTTAATTCAAAATAGTGTTGGTGGAACCAACACTTACACTGTCAAAGGTTTAGTTGATACTAATGGCATCGCCCTTAATACTGGTATCGGTATCAGTAACGTAGTCCCCGGTCTAAATGTTATCTCTCCCCGACAAGCTATTCATACTGTTAGTTTTAAACCACAAAGTTCTATCACTGGCGGAAAATGGCAAGTTCTTATTAAAGCCAATGGTACTGCTCAAAATGATGGAACACCAGATACTGCTGGTTTTGATCTCGGAACTCTCGCTAACGGATCGGTTACTTGTCCTTGGGGTGCCACTGCTTCTGGAGTTGGTACTACTGTAGTTGTTTCTGGGAGTTCTTATCACACCGTTACTTGTACTCTCGCAGCCGGCAATACCAATCCTATTGGAGTCGTTGGCAGCATCGTTATTGGTGCTGGTAATAGTATGTTAGTCAACCCTGCTCCAGCCACCAACCATGTCGTTGGTCAAGCCAATGCCACTGCTGATACTTACACCATAATTCTCCGCCACCTTGATGCTGGCGATGTTGTTATAGACGAAGATACTACTAAAGGGAAAATCGCCCTCACTGAATCTGTCAGAATTACTGCTACTGTTGATCCAACTATTACTTTCTCCGTTGGTAATAGCGGTGTTACTACGTCAACCGCTCGCTGTGGTACTGCTCTCGGAGCTGGAGCGGCCAACACTACTGGTGCCAGTGTTGATTTCGGATCTCTTAATCTTGGTGCTTTCAATAATTTAGCTCAATTTATTCAATGTACCACCAACGCTCTTAACGGCTATGTCGTTCAAACTTTCCAATCCGGTCGGTTAACTATGATTGGTAATGGAGCTACTATCCCTGACACCAACTGCCCTTCAGCTGGAACTTGTACTGCCACCACCGCTGCTGCTTGGACCACCAACACTGCTTCTGGTTTTGGTTACTCTTTGGAAGTTGGAAACGCTACTGGTGCTACTTTAGGGATCACCACCACAGGTCACTATAAAGCATTTGGAACTGGTTATGCCAACGCTCAACCTATCCTTAGTCGTACCAACACCCCTAGTGGTACTGACTCGGCCTATATCTGTTACCGTATCACTGTTAGCAATTATCAACCAGCAGGAACTTATCAAAATGAAGTTAACTTTATTGCCACCGCCACTTTTTAGGTGTTTAATTAAATTATAAAAATGAAACCTGCCACCCAAACAATCAAACAAATCTCCATAACTAGTTTATTGTTACTTACCGCTCTCTTTTCTAACACTGCTACTGTCAATGCCCAAGTTAGTACTGGTCTTTCAGCTATTCCTCCTCGACTAGAAATCAATGCCCAACCTGATGGAGCCAACACTCAAGTTCTCAAAGTCCGCAACGAATCTCAAGAAACCAAAACTATCAAAGTTAGTGTTCGCGATTTTATTGTTACTGATAACAAAGGTACTCCTAACTTCATCGATAATTTATCTGAAAGCCTTAATAATCGCTGGGCTGCTAGTTCCTGGATCCAAGTTTCTCCCTCAACTTTAACTGTCAAACCAGGTGAAACCAAAAGTTTAACTCTCACCGTTTTAGCTCCAGCCAATGCCCTACCCGGAGGTCACTATGCTTCAGTTGTCTACACTCCTGAATCAGCCTCTCTTTATAATTCAATTACTGGTGCTTCCATTCAAACTAATGTGGGGACTTTGGTTTATATTACTGTCCCAGGAGACATTAATCAAAATGCTACCATCCAATCATTTACTGCTCCAAAATTTTCTGAATTTGGACCAATCGATTTTAAATCTACTGTCAAAAACTCTTCCGACATCCATATCCAACCAGTTGGATCAATTATTGTCAAAAATTGGCTTGGCGGTCAGACAGCCAAACTTCCTCTAACTGAAACAAATATCTTCCCTTACACTACCCGCAATTTTGAAAATACCCTTGATAAAAAATGGCTCTTTGGCCGATATCAAGCTACCATGCAAGCTGTCTATGGTACTGCTGGTGGTTTAATTACAGCTACCGTTTTCTTCTGGGTCATTCCTTGGAGACTCCTTATCCTAGTCGGTGCCGCTATCGCTATCATTACTACTTTGATCATTATTTTCAAAAATAAGTCAAAGAAATCACCTGGCAACTCTACCGATGAAGTTGCTCAACTCGAAAAAGAACTTGAAGCTTTAAAGAAAAAATATAAAGATCAATAAAGTCTTCTAACCCAAAACTCCCTTCAGCAAAGAAGGGAGTTTTTGTTTTTTCTAATAATTGCTAAACTTAATTATGTGGTTCTTGTTGTTATTTTTAATCTTTCCTCACCATATTTCGGCTACTAACTATCAACGAGAATCTTCCGTCTCAATTTCTGCTTCTATTGGTGAAAATCGAGTCACTATCTACGGTTACACTTCTCCCAACTCCAGAGTTGAATTGAGTAGCCCCAGAGTTTTTGCTGTCACCTACAGCGGTTCTGACGGCTATTTTCTGTTTGACAAAACTCTCCTTCCTAAAAACCCTTCAGACCTTTGTTTGACTTCTTTTGATAATAATTACCGGTCCACTTCTCCCGTTTGTGTCCCACCACCACCAATTAATAATTATCACACCGACATTGGACCAATTCTTTTACCACCCACTATTTCTTTAGAAAATGATCAAATCAAACCCAACACTACCATTGTTACTTCTGGTCAGGCTATTCCCAATTCTCAAGTCAACGTTAGTTTCTACAAAATTAATGATTCTGGTGTCAGTTTTCCTAAAGAAGTTCAAGCTTACTCCCTACCATTAGTCACTGCCGCTACTGACAAAGACGGCAACTTTAGTATCAACCTCCCTACCGCCTACTCCAGTGACTATCGCCTTTACGCTTCAGCCAAATTTAATGATAATTACTCTCCTAAGTCGAACACTTTAATCTATATCCTACCCTCACTTTTCTATCTCTTTATACAACAAAATCGACTACTCATCGTCCTCTTACCAATATTTATTCTAACCATAATAATTCTCTTTTACCTTCTCCATCTGAGATCTAAGATCTATAATCTGAAACCCAGATTTCTCCCTGCCATCAAAAATTATTTCCCTGCCACTACTCTTTGCCAAATCAAAAAAAATAACCCTGAAATCTGAGATCTGATAAACTTAAGTTGTGAGACCTAATAAATATCTCTTTATCATTGGCTTTTTGTCTCTAGCTTTAATCGCTTCTCTTTTTTTAGTGGCCAGAACTACTACGATCTACAACCGAGCCGCTACTTCCAAAAGTTCTTCTGTGGTTTTAGAAAATTCTTATCTTTTTGCTTCCCCGCTTCAAGCTAAAGCAGACGGGCTAGAGCAAATTCGTTTGACTGTTTTTCTTCTTGACGGTCGCGGACTCGGTGTTCCCAATCAAATTGTTTCTTTAAATTTACCTAGCAATACTACGATAACTAATCAACAAGAAATCTCTGATCAATCAGGAAAAGCCGTTTTTGATATTGTTTCTTCCATTCCTCAAACTATCAATGTTACTGCCAAAGTCGGATCTATTAAACTTCCCCAAAGCGTCAAAGTAACTTTTTATTAAATCTCCGTCATTGCGAGCGCCAGCGAAGCAATCTCATTCGTAATAGTATCGTCATTGCGAGGAACAGTTACAATAGTGACGTGGCAATCTCATTGGAATTACATCTTGTGAAAAATCACAAAAGAGATTGATTCGTCAACTTAAACTTCTCACAATGACTCTTCAACTTTCTACTTTCCCTTTTCTACTTTATACTTATCTATAGTGAAACGTCTTCAATCTCTCTCTTACAAAACTCTATTTACAATTCTCTTCTTTAGTCTAGCTGGTATAGTCTTTTTTCTTAAAATTGGTGGTAAAACAAATAAAGTTTCTGCTGCTTGGTGGGATGAAATGTGGCATTATCGAAAAAGTATTTCTATCAACAACACCGGTTCTAATCAATCTAATGTTTACTTAACTCTATCAATTGATACCAGCGACACTACTAAATTTCAAACTGATTGTGGTGACCTTCGTTTTACCAATCAAAATGGAAGTCTTCTTAATTACTACATTGTTTCCGGTTGTGGCACTGCCACTACTTCTGTTCATGTCAACTTCCCCGTTCTAATTTCTGGATCATCAAACATTTACCTATATTATGGCAATACTTCTGCCGATAATGGTTATTCCACTGCTGATTTTTCCACCGCTGCTACCAACTCTACTCCCACTACCAACACTGAAGAACTTTCCCCTGCTCCTATCGCTTATTGGAAATTCGATGAAGGAGTAGGTACCACTGCTTACGATTCAGCCGGAAATTTTAATGGATCTTTTTCCGGGACAACTTTTCCGACCTGGCAATCAGA
>CAZWZK010000026.1:2147-9296 GCA_964638385.1 uncultured Gammaproteobacteria bacterium | reverse complement strand
TAGCGCGTCCCCATGGCATGGGGAAGGTCAGGGGTTCGAGTCCCCTTAGGTCCACACGAGATATGAAAGATAAAAATAAGGTGATTATGTTTGATTTTGACGGAGTGATTGTTAATAGTTGTCAATTGGGGTTTGAAATAAATCGGGAAGTAATAAAAGATATTCAATATTCGGAAATACAGGATTGGGGGGAGGGTAATATCTATAACAGAAAATTAAGAGAGGGAATTGATGATAGCTACGAGTTTTACTATTTTGAACAATATTCGCAAAGAGTAACCAGTTTAATCCCAGTAGAAGGAATGGAAACGGTATTTAAAGAACTAGATTTTAAAGAAAACAAACTAATAATTGTTTCATCTTCAGATGAAGATTCAATCAAAACTTTTCTGGAAAAACACAATTTAGATAAATATTTTACCGAAATAATGGGGAGAAAAACTAATCCTAGTAAAGTAGAAAAATTTAAAATGGTTTTTGACAAATACAAGATAAAATCTGATGAGACTTTGATAATTACTGATAGTGTTGGAGATGTAAAAGAGGCACATGAGGCTAAAATGAAGGCAATTGGCGTAGTTTGGGGTTTGCATGAAAAGGAAAGGTTGGAGAAGAATGGGGCTGATTTTGTAGCCGAGACACCGAATGACATTTTGAAAGGAATTGAAAATTTATTAGCTTTGAATTAATAGAGAAATTAAGGTAGAATTCGATACTTAACTTTAACAACTTAGGTCTGTGGTGAAATGGTATCACAGCAGTCTCCAAAACTGCTTTTCCAGGTTCGACTCCTGGCGGACCTGCTTAGTATTGTTGTTTCAGATCTAGTTTAATGTTAAATTGGATTTAAATGAATAAAATTATTTGTGTTTCAGGAATGTGTGGAGCGGGAAAAAGTGTAGTGTCTGATTTTTTTGTGAAAAATGGGTTTCAATTTGTCAGATTTGGCCAATTAACTTTAGACGAAGTAGTAAAGAGAGGTTTAGAAGTAAATGAAGCAAATGAGAGATTGGTAAGGGAGGAATTTAGAGCGAAATATGGGATGGCGGCTTTTGCAATTTTGAATTTGCCTAAATTTGACGAATTAATTAAGAAAGGTAATGTTATTGCCGATGGTTTGTATTCTTGGGAAGAATATAAGATTTTGAAGGAACATTTTGGGGAAGCAATGAAAGTAGTGGCTGTTTGGGCGCCTCCGGAATTAAGGTATGAGAGAATTTCAAACCGGGTTTCTGGAATTGAGGATAAAGAATTAAGACATAGATCTTTTACCCAAGAAGAGGCAAAATCACGGGATTATGCAGAATTGGAGAAGTTAAATAAAGGAGGACCAATTGCTATGGCGGATTTCACTATTGTTAATGATAAAGACATTAATTTTTTAAATCAGCAAATTAAGGAGACTTATGAACGAATCAACCACTAAATATGTTCGACCAAGTTGGGATGAATATTTCATGGAAGTAATGGAGGCAATTTCTAAACGGGCAACTTGTGACAGAGGTCGAAGTGGTTGTGTAATTGTAAAGAATAAACAAATTTTAGTAACTGGATATGTTGGTTCGCCAATGGGTTTACCGCATTGCGATGAAGTAGGACACCAAATGAAAAAAATGTTAAACGAAGATGGGAGTGTGTCAGAACATTGCGTGAGAACCGTACATGCTGAACAAAATGCAGTTTGTCAGGCAGCAAAACTAGGAGTGTCGATTGATGGAGCGACAGTTTATTGTCGAATGACACCTTGTCGAGTTTGTGCCATGCTTTTGATTAATTGTGGAATAAAAAGGGTGGTTTGTGAAAGAAGATATCATGCTGGAGCTGAATCAGAAGAAATGTTTAAAAAAGTAGGAATTGATTTGGAATTTATTCATGACGAAGTGCAACAGTATTCTAAATAAGAAATAATGAGAGTAAAAAACAGAGAAATAGTAGCTCTTAAAAAAAGGTTAAAAAGTTTGGGTATAAGGGGTTTGGCTTTGGATATTGATGAAACTCTATCATTTACTATTGGTTACATGATAGAGGAGTTGATAAAGAAGAAGGGTAATCCAGAAAATTTAACTGCAGTAGAAATTGCTAAAAAATATAAACATACAGATAAAATACCTTATTGGCAAGATAAGGAATCAAAACAAATTTTGGATAATATTATCAAAACTAATGAGACTCAAAAAGGATTTTCGTTGACAGAAAACTCTAATTTGGTGGTGAACAAAGTAAATAAAATTATTCCAATTTCGGCTTATATAACAGTTAGGCCAAAAACAATTTTTGAAGGAACTAAGTTTTGGTTAAAAAAACACGATTTTCCTAAAGCATCAATTATTACTAAGCCTAAAAGTATTTTAAGACAGGATGGAAATAAATGGAAAGCTAAGGTTTTGGAATATTTGTATCCAGAAATTCAAGGGATTGTGGATGACAACCCAGGTTTAATTGATTGTTTGGGTAAAAAATACAAAGGAATAGTTTTTTTGTATAACAATGAAACTAAGAGAAAGGATATTAAAACAGTTGAATGTCAGAACTGGGAAGATGTTTTAAAGAAGATAAAAGTCCACTTTAATAAGTTATCGGCGGGATCGGTTGATGCTTTGAAATCTGCCGGTAGGCTTAAACCCAGTAGGTGATTTGGTTCCCGGGAAATTTGGAACAGTAGGTTTGACAAAACCTTTGATAACGGTTGAACGGTTGTCTACTTTTGGTTTTTGTGATGAAGCTCGACTCATAGATATTTAATTGTATAAAAATTTAAGTTTATTTTCAAATTTTTGGCTTGGTTTATTCTTTGATTAATTGTGAAGTAGGGAAATAGAGAACATCTTCGATATTAGTAGTGTCGGCAAGGAGCATAGCTAAACGATCAATACCAAGACCAATACCAGCACAAGGAGGAAGTTTACCACAAGCATTGATAAAATTTTGATCATAAGGATGAAAAGGAAGTTTGTTGTCTTGACGAAATTTTGTTTCAGTTTCGAAATTGTCTTTTAAAATTTGAGAGTTGTTTAACTCAGTATAAGCGTTGCCGATTTCCATGCCACCGATATAAAATTCAAAACGTTGACTAAATCCGGGGGAGTCAGGACAGATTTGACAAAGGGGAGAGGTTTGGGTAGGGTAATCGAAGATAATAAATGGTTTATCTTGGGGTATTTTCGATTCAATTTCGTTGATAAAAATTTGAGTATAGAGTGGTTCCCAAGTAGTAACTCCATCAACGTTGTATCCTTTGGCTTTAGCAGTTGCGATAATTTGGTCGGCGGTTAAGTTTTTTGATAAATCAATATTGGCGTATTTTTGAAATAATTCTTTTAGGGTAAATTGATACCAATCACCACCAAGTTCGATTTTATTACCTTGGTAAATAATAAAGTCAGCCTGAGGTAGGTTAAGTTTTTGTTGAACATGATGAATGACATCTAAAATTAATTCTTTGGTAGTATTGGCGATATCGTGATGGGTTTTGTTCATTTCATACCATTCGAGCATAGAGAACTCCAAGTTGTGAGTTGGGCCAATATCTTCTAAATCGCGGAAAACTTTAGCGACAGCAAAGCAATTTCCAATCCCTTGAGAGATGATTCTTTTTAGGGCACTTTCTGGTGAAGTGGGGAGATAAAAAGTGAAATCGCGTTGAGTCCACTTGGTTTTTAGAGGGTATAAATTGGGCTCGATAGGAATTTTGGCGAGTAATGTGGGGGTGTCAACTTCATGGAAGTTTCGGTCAACAAAAAAGTTTCGAATAGCTTGGATGGTCCATTCGTGAATAAAATGAGATTTAAAATTCATATGTTTATGGAATAAATTTCTTTTTTGGCTTGATAATGATTTTTTTGCCGTCTTCGTATCCTTCGTTAGAGGGCCTCAGCGGCTTGCGGGCAAAAAAAATATTATCTTCGTTAAAAATTAATTTATGACTTCGAAATTTTATCTTTGTTTGATAAATAAGTATATACTCCGATAAATCGGAGTTTGATAAATAAGCAAAATTTGTCGTTACTCTCCAAATTTAGACCTATTTAACAAAATTATATCCTGACAAGATTTTTGATGGAATTCTTGAGAGTAACCACAAAAATAAGATGGATCAGTACATCCGTTGCACTTATTTTCTAATTTACAATTTTCAATTTTCAATGAATCATTTAATGTTGAAATTTCACAATTAGAACATTTGAGAAGCGAATCGATGAATTTGGAAACGTAAATTTGGGGCTTGTCGGTAATTTTACCTAAAGATATTGATGATTCACAGCAACCAGTAATATTGCTGTTGGATTGGAGACTAAGTTGATAACAACCAAAGTTTCTATCGGGAAAAGTGGGGTAGTGGAGTTTAATATCAAGACATTGATCATTAGTGAGAGACATTTTTCGATCGGTGAGATATGTAATATTTAGAGCGTTAGAACGTTGGAGCTTTAGAACTTTAGATAGATAAGTCGGAAATGAATCTTTGAGTGGATAGGATTCTTTAGTGACAAGAAACATAATACCGACTGGGAATCTTAATTCTTGAGCATGTTTGATATATTTAATGGATTTATCAAAGTTACCTGAGCCGCGATTTTTGTCGTGGATTTCTTTGGGGCCATCTAGAGAAACTAAAATTTGGCAATTGTTGGGGTTTTTGATTTCTTTAAGGCGATCAATAGTTCCGTTAGTGATAACAGTGACAAATATATCTTTATCAATCAAATCATTGACTAGTTGGGGAAAATCAGGGAGAGTGAAGACTTCTCCGCCACATAAGATAATAGATCTTAGTTTTATATCATTTGAAAATTCTTTGACACGATTTTTTTCAAGTCGGCCAATGTGCGTCGCACGTTGGATACTCGAAAAAAATGCATCTGCAGAATTTTCTTTTAAAAAATTATTATATCTATCTATAAAATCTAAAATTTGTTGATTAGAGAGAATATCAGTAGTTTTGTGGGTGTAGCAATATTTGCAGGCTAAATTACAACTCTCAAGAGGAGAGATATAAATACTTTCTAAGCTTGATAGTATTTTTTGGTTCATAAACAAAAAGGGCGGGTACAAGACCCGCCCTTACAAAAAACGTTTTTTTATTTCAATTTAGCGGATTCTTTATGTTCGGTAGCTTTTTTGCACCATTTACAATATTTGACAAACTTGAGTTTGTCAGGAGTATTAGTTTTATTTTTTTCAGTTAAATAATTTTGGGCGCCACAAACAGAACAAACTAGGGCGATCAAAATTCTAGGTGTTTTTTTAGATTTAGACATGAGTGGTATTTTAAACTAAAAATAGCTGATTAGCAATCAATTAATCAGCGTGTTTATATTTTTTGATTTGTTTTTCGACCGCTTCTCGCAAATCAACAATGGCTGAAGTTAATTCATGATGAGTAACTTCGGCATAAATAGGGTTTTTTAACCCTGGCAGACTCATATCAAATTTAGCAGTAAAATTTTTGTATTTTTTGTCTTTTTCGATATGAAGCGAAGCGGTTTTGAGTTCATTATTAAACTGAGGTAGAAGCTGATCTAGTTTGTTGATAAATTTGGACTGAATTGTCCGTCGGATTTTGAGAGAAATTATTAAGTTGACTCCGTTGATTCTGATGTTCATAGGAACCTCCAATAAACTTTTAATCAGGGAATGACTTAGTAATTTATTTTACCATTATTCGGTAATCATTTGAACAATGTCGCAAGGTCCTTGGTATTTTTTAGCCAAATCAAAAATATCATCAATTTTTGGTTCGATGGTTTGGAAAATTTGGTGGTCATGGGTGCGGAGAGTAACGCTAAGATCGTGCTTTTGAAAAATAACTTTAACCCTACAATCTTTCATTAGTTGAGAAGCGGTTTGCCAATCAACATTTTGAGTTTCTTCAGAATTTTGAGAATTAAGAGAAATTTCGTTTGAACCAGAAACAGAATTGTTTTGGATTAGTTTAGTGATAGACAGGCCAATACTAGCAATTATGATAATAAAAAAACAAAGATAAATTGATTGACGAATGGCTGACATATATTAATAATAACAATTATTAAGGGGTAGAAGTAGAAGACACAATTGTCTATACTAACAGACATTGGTTTCATAATAAATGAAAAAGAAGAAGAGTTTTTTGGAAGAAATAAAACCATATTTTGGATTTTTATCATTAATATTAGGTTGCAGTTTAATTGGCAACGGATTTAATCTTTGGTTACCAAAGGTGATTTCTGGAGCAATTGACTCTTTTACTGGAGGTAGCTTTAATTTTCAAAAAATAGGGATAATAATGATAGTTTTGTCGGTGGCAATTTTTTTGGTCGCCTTGGGGCAGAGTTTTCTACAGACTTTTTTGGCGGAAAAAGTGGCCAAGGATATTAGAAAAAAGTTAATAGATAAAATATCGGAACAGAATTTTTCTTTTGTAAATAAAATGACACCGGAGAAATTATTGACAGTATTAACGAGTGACGTTGACAATGTTAAGCAAGCTTTAACTATAGGTTTAGTTCAAGTATTTTCGTCAATAATAATGATTGTAGGGGCGTCAGTATTATTACTGGGAATAAATTGGAAACTTGGGTTAATGGTGTTGACTATTGTTCCTTTAATTGCAGTCGTTTTTGTATTTTTATTTGGCCGAATTAAAAACTTTTTTAAAAGATCTCAGGCGGTAATTGATCGATTAAACAGAATTATTAGTGAAAGCATCGTGGCCTCAGCATTGATACGGATTGTTAATTCACAACAGAAGGAGTTGGAGAAATTTAATGACCAAAATGCTCAAGCGAAAGAGATTGGAATGTCGATTATGAGATTATTTTCTAGTTTAATTCCGTTAGTAGGATTTATTGCTAATGCAACCGGGATATTAATTTTATTAATGGGAGGGAAATTTATTTTGGCAGGTGATCTGACGATGGGGGAGTTAGTGGCATTTAATAATTATTTGTGGATGTTAATTTTCCCAATAGTTATGTTGGGGTTTATTAGTAACATTTTAGCTCGGGCGATGACGTCATATCAGAGAATTAACCAGGTTTTGGAAGCAGAAGATGAAAATGATTTTGGTAGTTTAGAAAAAGAAATAAAAGGGAAGATTAGTTTTAAGAATGTCAGTTTAAAATTTGGGCAAAAAGAAGTTTTGAAAAATATTTCTTTTGAAATACTTCC
>CAZWZK010000026.1:0-2047 GCA_964638385.1 uncultured Gammaproteobacteria bacterium | reverse complement strand
CATAAGGAATTATTAAAAAAATCTAGCGAGTACCAACAATTATTTAGTTCACAAAGATCAACAGAATGAGAGACTATTCTTTAAAAAATTACGATTCAAATAATAAAACAAAATTAAAAACAGGTTTAATTTTGAGAGGATTTGGTGATTTTTTGGGGGGAGAAAAATTGCGGTTAATCTTATCTTTGGTAGTGACTTTAGTTAATTCGGTGGCAAATGTGGCTTCGCCACTGGTTATTGGGTTGGCGATCGATCATTTTATGACTAATAGAAACTGGTCGGAGTTGTTAAATTATGGATGGTTATTGGCCGGTTTGTATTTGGTGGTGGCGGGGACTAATTATTTTCAGACTATTTTAATGGGTTCAGTAGGCCAGAATGTATTATATCGGTTGAGGAGTGCAGTTTTCAAAAAAATTCAGTCTCTCCCATTGGCTTTTTTTAATCAAAATAAATTGGGTGATTTAATCTCTCGGATTAACAGTGATACTGATAAATTAAACCAATTTTTTTCTCAGTCATTAAATCAGTTTATGGGAAATGGGTTCGTAATTTTAGGAATTGGAATATTTATTTTTTTTATAAATTGGAAACTATCATTGGTAACTTTAATTTCAGCAGGGCTGTTGTTGATAGTGACTTATTTGATATCGCCAATGTTAAGTAAAAGGAATCGATTAAGTTTGCAGTCTTTGGGTGGGTTGTCGGCTGAAATCCAAGAAAGTTTGAGTTACTTTAAAGTGATTGTATTGTTTGATCGAAGAGATTTTTTTAAGGAAAATTTTAAAAAGGCTAATGAAAATAATTTTGCCATGTCAGTTAGATCAGGAATAACAAATAATATCTCTGGACCAATCTATGATTTGGCAGCTAATTTGGCGACGATGTTGGTATTGATAAGCGGAATCTTGATGATCGGAAGAGGGGAATTAACTTTGGGAATTTTAGTGTCATTTTTGGGCTATACCGATAGATTTTATTCGCCATTAAGGCAAATGGCTCAAGTATGGTCAAATACTCAGATGGCTTTTGCTGGTTGGATAAGAATTTCAGAAATTTTGGGATTGGAATCAGACTTGGTAGTTTTAAAGGGATCCAAAAAGTCAGAAACAAAAAACAGTAAACAAATGATGGAATTTAGAGATGTTAGTTTTTCTTATGATGGTAAAAAGAAAGTCTTGGATAAAATAAATTTGAAATTGGAGAAAGAGAAGACTTATGCAGTGGTTGGCCCGACTGGTGGGGGAAAGAGTACGACAGCAGCATTGATGTGTCGATTGTATGACCCAAATGAAGGGAGAATTTATTTTGAAGGGAAAGATATTAGAACTTTTTCTAATGAAGAATTATCCCGAGAAATAGGGTTTATATTACAAGAACAATTTATTTTTAGCGGGACAGTAGGAGAAAATATTGTTTATGGAAATCCAGATTTTGAAAGTTATTCAAAAGAAAAATTAGAACAAAGGTTAAAAGATGATGGTTTAGAAGTATTGGTTGATAGGTTTGAAAATGGACTAGATACAGAAATAGTGCCAAATACAGAAATGATTAGTTTGGGGCAAAAACAATTAATCTCTTTTATTCGAGCCATAATTAGAAAGCCAAAATTATTGGTAATGGATGAAGCGACAGCTAATATTGACACGATTACAGAAGGTTTATTGCAAAAAATTATTGATAAATTACCAACTGAGACGACTAAAGTGATTATCGCTCACAGACTAAATACAATTAAAAATGCGGACGAGATCTATTTTGTAAATGATGGGAAACTAATAACGGCTGAATCTTTAGAAAAATCGTTGGAGATGATAGAGAAAAGTAAAAGGAAAAGCTAGTGCGGAGGGGACAGGAGTTGAACCTGCATGCCATTGCTGGCGCTTGTTTTCAAAACAAGTTCCTTACCATTCGGAGCACCCCTCCTGCTTTATTTAAGAAGAATGAGCCCGGAAAGAAACTCGAATTCTTGACCTTCCCCTTACCAAGGGGATGCTCTACCAACTGAGCTATCCGGGCGTTGTTACTTTGATATTGTATCAAAAGT
>CAZWZK010000025.1:0-9533 GCA_964638385.1 uncultured Gammaproteobacteria bacterium | reverse complement strand
ATATCAACAAAATATATTACTAATTGGGATAATTTTTTGGCAAAAAATTTGTGGATACAATCCTTGATATTAGTTGTTCACTATTTAATAATTAAGGCGACTAATTTTGATAATAAGGATAAGCTATAATTAAATAATTACTATTTCATTTAAAATGACACTAAAAAATATATATATAATTTTTATTGGATTAATGTTGGCTGTTTTGGTTGGAGTGGGAATTGATGCCTTTTATGTCAGGCCAAAGGCTCCAGAATATAATAATGAGGTTTATATGAAGAGTGAAATAGCGACTCCTAGTGCAGAAGAAATTCGAAAAGAAAAAGAGCTATCGCAGAAATATCAAGAAGAATACAAGGAATATCAAAAAATTTTGGGAGTATACAATCGAAATGTTTCAGTTATAACTTCTTTGTTCTCAGTAATACTTTTAGTAATTAGTTTGACTTGGTTAAAAAAACTAGAACTTTTGTCGGACGGACTATTATTGGGAGGGTTGTTGACCCAAGCTTATAGTGTAATTTTGGGATTTCAATCACAAAATAGCCAATTTAGATTTTTGGTGGTTTTGGTTTGTTTAATAATCTCCCTAATTGTGGGATATGTTAAATTCATCAAAAAGAAGTAAGTTATTTTGTTTTGGAAGAATCAGTTGAGGTTGGTGAAGGTATCGGTGTTGGAAGAATTAGTTGTTGTTGTTCTATCCGCTTTAAAACAGTCCAATCAATGCTTTGGCTAGAGATAATTCCGGCGATGATTAAAAATAAGAAAAGAATAGCAATCAGAATAGTTCCAATATTGTCTTTTTTGGGCTGCATAAATTATTTTAACCTGGTAACAGTATAAATGGTTGGGTAATAAAGGAAAATGGCAGGCGATTCTTCTAATAAATAAGTTTGAAAGTCTTGATAAACTTTCTTTCTTTCAATTTGATCATTTATTTGTCTCCCTTCTTCAAGGAGTTTATCAATACGAGGGCTGTTGAGTTTGGTTATATTGGTACTGGTTTGAGTTGAATGCCAAAAAAGATATTGATCTGGATCTTTGGTGATAGCACCAAAAGTTAGAAGAGTGTCGTAACTTTCTAAATTAATTTGGTTTTCTATGGCGATGGACACTGGAATTCCTAAAGTGTCTTGCCAGGCAGTTTTTATTTCTTCAGCAAGTGGGAGTAATTGTCGGTCGTTAATACTAAGGTTGAGATGGTCAATTTTTTCTTCACCAAGTAATTCTTTGGCTCTGGTTCGATTAAGATTATATTCTTTTATACTTGGATAATAAGCCCATGAGTTGGGTGATATTGGTCCAAGACAACGCTCACTCTTGTCCCCTTTTGGTGTGGCATAAGCCAAGGCTTGTCGAGTTTGACGATTATTAATTTTTTGGGTATTGATAAAAACAGCAACGTATTTTTCATTGGTTTCTATTTGTTGAGAAATCTCAGTTTTGGTCCAATTAGAAAACTCTTGAGGTAAAGAACTTATTTTAATTTCGTCTACACTGCCGATTTTATAGGCATGGATTACATCTGCTTCATTGAAATAAAATCGATACTC
The DNA here is from genome assembly GCA_964638385.1 of uncultured Gammaproteobacteria bacterium. Taxonomy (GTDB): domain Bacteria; phylum Patescibacteriota; class Microgenomatia; order UBA12405; family UBA12405; genus WARW01. The sequence continues at coordinate 7,977 of CAZWZK010000025.1, read as the reverse complement.
GATAGAACGTTGATTTTTGTTTTTTGGTTTGAGTGAAAGGGTTTTGATGTAGCCTTCTTGATAAGTAACTTTTGAGACAGAGAAATCACCTAATCCATCAAAATTTTTTTTAATGAGAGGTTCACTTAACAATGATAATATTGGGGTGAATTCGGTTTCGGGGGATATTTTTACAACAGTACTTGATAAAGGAGTGATAGAAATTCCTGGAATTTGGTAATTAATATCGTAGGCGGTAAATTTTTTACCATTTGACCAATATAAGTTGTCGTTGATAGTAAAAACAAAATCTTTATTCTCGTTTTGAACTTCTAGAGTTTTTATTAAAGATGATTTTTCGGCTTTTTGATTTTCTGATAGAACAGTTAAACCTAAACTAATTTTTTCAGATATTTCATCGGGTAAATTATCGATAGTATAACGTCCTTCGAGACCAATTATTTTGGGGTGCCAAAAAGGCAGATTATAAAGAGAAATTAAACTTTTCCTGAAGACCACAGCTAAAATAAGGCAAGTTGAAATCGTTAAAAAAAACGTTAGATGTTTTTTGAAATAAAGCCAAAGGAGTTCAATTTTAAAATGAAGTTTGGTTAGCAATGTTAGATTAGTGTTTGAGCAATAGAAGAAATAATGAAGAGAACGATACAAAAGATAGTGAAATTAAAAATAACTTTTTCCCAACCGCGTTTTTCGGTAGTGACAGAGTTCATAGACATCGATTCAGAGTCTCCGTTTGATTGGAGAAATATAAGTGCAGCCAAAACTAGAGATAAAATTATTTGAATAATAGCTAATGTAGTTTTCATTTTTTAGATTTTTTACTAATAATTAAATTAAAAAAATTAAGAATTATCCCAAGAGTTAGAGAAGTGACTAAATAAACCCAAAATCCAGAAAAATTTAATTGAGGGATACTGAGGCCAAGCAAATTATATGCAGGAGAGTGAATGTTTTGAAGGTAAAAGTCACTGAATAAAAAGACAGCTAAATAGAGACCTAAAGTATCAATTACTATTCTAAACAAACCAAGAGTTAGTAAATTAATGGGAAACAAAATGATTTTAAGAATTGGTTTGAGCATGACTTCAAATATAGCTAAAACTAAAGCTGTTTTGATAATCGTCCAGGGAATTAATTGAAAACTAAGGTTGTTCCAAATTTGATTGGCGGTAAGTAGGGCAAATGTAAATAAAAGGGTTAGGCGAAGAATTTTTTTCATTTTTGTTTTTTTATTGTTTTAGATATTATACCGCCAAATCCGATTAAAGTAGCTACACTTGAACCTAAAACAACTAAATAAAACCAATAACGATGGTTGTTGATTTTAAAGTTGACGGTATCTGAATTATATCGAAGATTGACATCAAATTGATAGTTTTGAGGTAAAACAGATTTAAATAAAGAAACATTTGGTATGTCGATTTTGATGGAAGACAACGGAGGAATGTGGTCAATTTCTTTCTCAAAATTTAAATTTTTAATAGACACTTTTAAATGGGAAATAGAATGGTAATTAGGGTTAATGATTTCTATTTTTGACGATTGGTAAAATTTTTGAGAGGTTGATTTAATCCTTAAGGGAATTTGATCAGTGGTGAATTCTGACTTAGCAAATTCAACAGTGACAGTTTTTATATCTTGATTATTTTTGTAAGCTCCTGGAGGTAATGGATATTGGCTGTTAATTCCATGAAAAACAAAGGCAAAATGGTTCGGGTCGAGGTCATTAAAATAATCAATACCATTGGTAGTTTTACCCCATGTTGGATCAATAGAAATCCATGTTTTTCGGGAGTTATCATAATATTGTGGCCAAGCATGAAGAACATCAGTATTGAGATTTATGGGTTTGATTTTAATATTATTGCTGTAAGCAAAACCTTGAACTTCTCGGGCAGGAATACCTTTGATGCGGGCAAGAGTAATAAAGAGATCGGTAAATTCAGTACAAAGAGAATCGTTTGGAGATTTAAAAGCTAATGAAGCTCCTTGTCGGATGGAACCATCAAAAGTATTGGTTTTATAACTTAAATGATTAACAACATAGTTATAGATATCTTTGGGTGTTTTCAGACTGTTGGCAATAGAAATTAAATCTGGGTCATCAATCTCCCAATAAGTATCTTTTTTAAGGTAAATGGAGCTATCAATTTGATCTTGGCTGGAATTTGAATGGAGAATTTTAGCTTGACCATCGACAATAATATCAAGAACTTGATTGGGTTGGAGTAAATAATTAGCCAAATAGTTGCCGTCATTATCTATATTAATATTTTGTGGAGGTGGTTCAATTGAACGGTAAATAACTTTTTGAATGTCGGTTTCTGGGGGGATGGCAATTTGGAACTTAGTTGCTTTGTTATTGGTGTTTTCTAAAAAATATTTAAGTTTAAAATCAAATAGTTGATAGTCGCCAAAGATTAACAAAATTTTTTGTTTTTTTGGGTTATTTTTGAAGTGAATTTCAGTTTGATTATTGAGAGAGATAGTGTTTTGGGGCGAGACCGATGCAAAAGAAAGACTACCAAAACTACTAGGAATAAAAATATCTGTTTCTATTTGTGGTTGAGTATCAGTGGTTTGATTTTCTGGTAAGGCAATTTCCCAAGTATTCCCTTTGGAAATAGCCAGCGATGGTAAGTCGTAATTTAGACGGAATTTAGTGATTTGACCTTTACCAACACTGGCTTGATTGAAAAGAAGAGAGATCGTAGTGGATTCGTTTTGTTGATCTATTTTTTTTATAATACTTCCCTGATCATCTGACCCGGTTATATTTTTAATATTTCCAGAAGATAGTGTTATTTGATATTCTTTTGGGTAAATTTGGGAAAAGTTATTAATTAATTCGACTTGTTGGGAAACAGTAGCATCTCCGTTGGAATTGATTTGATATTGAATTTTTTGAGAAACATTAAATTCGCCAGTAGCAAAAACATTTTTGGGGGATAGAAAAAATAGAATTAAACTGATTAAAAACATGAAGTTATTTAAATATACCATTGATTTGAATGATTGACTTCGGGTATTATTCGTGTAATATTAATTTCATGGCAACAGTATTATATAAAAGGCAAAAACAAATATTGGATTATATTGAGGAAAACATTGATAAGTATGGGTGTGCTCCGACATTAACCGAAATCGCTCAGGAATTAGGATTGTCGTCTTTATCAACAGTTCATGAACACTTAGCGGTTTTGGAAAAAAAAGGATTAATCAGACGCTATCGAGGAGCAGTAAGAGGAATTGAATTATTGCAAAAAGAAACCGAAGAAAAAGCCATGATGGCATCTATGGTAGAACTACCAGTTTTGGGTTTTATTGCTTGCGGTGAACCAATTGAGCCTTATACTGACCCAAATGCAACTTTAGCTGTTAATAGTAGTTTAATAAAAGCGGGAGATAAATCTTTTGTCCTTCAAGCCAAAGGAGATTCTATGATTGATGATGGAATATTAAATGGTGATTACGTAGTGGTCAAAGAGCAAAAGAGTGCTTACAATGGCGATATTGTGGTGGCAGTGTTGAGAAATGGCTTTGCAACTCTTAAGAGGTTCTATAAAGAGGCAACTAGGATTAGACTTCAACCAGCAAATTCTACTATGTCCCCTATTTATGTAACTGATGTAGAGATCCGTGGTAAAGTAGTGGCAGTTATTAGACAATTCAATTAAATGCTTTATATAATTGCTACACCAATTGGAAACTTGAAGGATATTACATTAAGAGCGTTGGAAACTTTGGAAAACGTAGAATATTTATTGTGCGAAGATACGAGAAATACAGGTTTAATGTTGGCTAATTTGGCTATTAAAAATAAACCAAAACTAATTTCTTTTTATGATGAAGTGGAAGAGCAAAAAATTCCTGAAGTGATGAAACTTTTGGATGATGGTAAAGGTGTGGGTTTGGTGACTGATGCTGGAACCCCAATTGTGTCTGATCCGGGCTATAAACTGGTCAAGAAATGCCAGAAGTTGGGTTATAAAATTACTTCAATCCCTGGTCCAAGTGCAGTAATTAATGCTTTGGTTTTGTCCGGTATTGCCAGTGGCCGATTCTCTTTTTTAGGGTTTTTACCAAAAAAATCAGGAGAGAGGAAAAAAGTTTTGGAAAAATATAAAGTTTTTGATGGAGCGAAAATTGTGTACGAATCTCCTTTCAGACTAGTTAAATTAATCGAAGAAATTAAGGTTATCTATGGTGATGATACTGAAGTTTCAGTATGTCGAGAAATGACTAAAAAGTTTGAAGAAATAATGACTGGGAAAGCCAGTGAGATTTTTGACAAAATCAAGTTAAAAAATATCAAAGGTGAAATTGTAGTTATTTTTGAGTAATTTTCTTTTTTTCAGCCCAAGCAACAACTTCTCTGGTGGCATCGATAGCATCAGGGCTAACAGAGATACTAGTAGCTCCCCATTTGACCAATTTTTCGACTAATTCAGGATAATTACTAGGTGCTTGGCCACAAATAGAACAACTGATACCTCTTTTTTTAGCTTTGGTAACTAATCTTTTGAGTGACCAAAGGACGGCTGGGTCCATTTCACTAAAGCTATGAGCAACCTCACTATTGTCACGATCAAGGCCAAGAGTAAGCATGGTTAAATCATTACTCCCAATAGAGATTCCATCAATACCAACGTCAATAAACTTATCCAAAAGAATGACATTACTAGGAATTTCAGCCATCATAAAAAATTTGAATGAAGGAGAACGAACGAGTCCGTTTTGAGTAACAATTTTCTTTACTTCGATAAGTTCATGGGGAGTACGAACAAAAGGAATCATGAGCCAAAGATTTTTGTAACCGTACTTATTGCGGACGAGTTTAATAGCTTCAAGCTCCATAGAAAAAACGTCAGGAGATTGTATATATCGTGAAGCTCCGCGAAAACCCATTAATGGATTTGGTTCTTCCGGTTCATAAAGTTTTCCCCATTTGAGATGACGATATTCATTGGTTTTGAAATCGGTGGCTCGATAAATTACAGGACGAGGACTAAAAGCTTTACAAAATTTGAGTAAATCTCTGGCGAGTTGGAGGGTAAATTCTTTTTGACGTCCTTGAGCGATCATATATTTAGGATGCATTCCAATATTGGCCATCATAAATTCGGCTCGAAGCAGACCAATACCATCAACATTGCGTTCGGCGATAGTTTTGGCAAGGTCAGGTTCGCCTAAATTCACATAAACTTTAGTGGCGGTTTTTAGATTTGATTTTTGATTAGTGATTTTTGGTTGGGAATTAGAATTCTTGTTACCAATTAAATCTCCTTTCCACACTTGTCCAGTAGTCCCATTGATAGTGACAATATCCCCTTCTTTAAAAACTTTGGTGGCGGTTTTAGTCCCGACAACACAAGGTACACCAAGTTCTCGGCTAACAATGGCAGCGTGTGAGGTTTGACCACCCTTGTCAGTAATAATACCGTTGACTTTTTTCATAGCAGGAACAAAATCCGGACTGGTCATAGTAGTAACTAAAATATGGCCTTTTTGGGCTCGAGTAATTTCTTTGGGGTTGTTAATAATAACAACAATACCAGTTGATGTTCCTGGACTGGCTGGTTCGCCAGTGAGATCAGGTATTTTGTCTATTGTTTGTGTTTGATCGTCCAATTTCTTTTGGTTACTTTCAATGGTGGTGATAGGACGGGTTTGAACTATATAAAGTTCCCCCCTATCGATAGCAAATTCGACATCTTGAGGTTTGCCATAATGGTTGTGGAGTTTTTGACCAATTTTGGCAATTTTTAAAGCCATTGATTGATCAATTTTTTTCTTATTTCTTTTGGTTTTTGGGACTGGAGATTCTTTGGTTTCGTCTTTACCCTTGATTAGTTGGACATCTTGAGAAACATGATTTTCAGAAATTAATTTCCAGGTATTTTTATCGATAATATGCTGGTCTGGAGTGATTTTTCCTTGGACAATATATTCGCCTAGTCCCCAAATTGTCTCGACAATGATTTCATTTTTGGCATTAGTTACTGGATTGGCTGTAAACATAATGCCAGAAATTTCTGAGTTGATGAGTTTTTGAACTGGAACGGCCACACCAATTTTAAAATGGTCATAATGTTTTTTGACTTGGTAAAAAATAGATCTAGAGGTAAATAGGCTAGACCAACAATCGCGGACTCGATTAATAACATTGACTTCCCCAATAACATTTAAAAAAGTGTCTCCTTGACCAGCAAATGAAGCATCGGCTGAGTCTTCTGCAGTTGCGGAAGTTCTAACAGCGACAGGGACACTTTTGAGGCCACCAAAACCAGAAAGTTTTTTGTAGGCTTTCATAATTTCTAGTGATAGTGATTCACTTACAGGAGTTTTGCGAATTAAGGCACGAATTTTTTTTGATGCATCTTGGAGTTGATCAGGTTGATCGACATCGGTAGTCTTGAGAATAGCTTGAATAAGAGGTTTTAATTTATTTTCTTCAACGAATTGGAAGTAAGCATGTGAAGTAACTACAAACCCATTAGGAATAGGAATACCAAGATTATACATTTCACCTAAATTACCACCTTTACCCCCTACCACATTGACATCTTCTAAACCAATTTGATTGAACCATAAAACATTAGTATTGTTATTCATATAAAAAGAATATCAGAAAATTAAAGTGTTTGTTAATTAGCAGTGTTGTTGTCTGGTTGCTAACCAACTGTATAAAATTAATAAAACCTAATCTTAGGGATAATATTGCTTATCAAAATTAATCAGACAGAATCTTTATATATTAAACCGTATCGATTATTGGTTTGGGTTCCAACCTCGGTTGTCAAGTTTACGCATTTCTTCTGTTTCGTCTGGGCGTTTGTAATCGTCTTGATAACGATAAGTGATGCCAGTTTCAGGAGTAGAAGCTTCAAGAATAATAGCATTTTTGACCCCGATCATACGGTGAACTGTCCCGACAGGAATGTTGTAACCTTTCTTGATTTCCATATGAACAATTTCAGTGTGATTAACATCTGGCCCGATCAAAAGATCGGCTTCACCTTCGATTAAAACAAAAGTTTCAACTTTTTCTGTGTGTGATTGAAGAGAAAGTCGGGCACCATCGTTGATTTTAATTTGTTTAAAAGTGTATTTAAGATCTTCAGGAGTATAAATAATTTCTTCACCCCAAGGTTTAATAATCTTTTTGAAATCAGAAAGGTTTTTTAAATTAAGAGTCATGTAAATTGGTTAATCTGTAATTAGCTTAGTCTAGTATAAAACTATTTGAGCAGATTTAAAAGAATTCTTTCTAGAGCGATTTCTTTGGGAATGACTAGTTGTCCAGTTTTTGATTGGTAATCAAGTTCAATGGTTTGTAAGTATGCTGTTTTGATTGAATTAGGACTAAAACGAGAAAAACCGGTTAGTTGTTTTCTAAGGTTAAATTTTAACCAAAACAAAAATAGTTCGAATGGTTCTTGTTCTAATACTTGATGGAATAAAGGGATAAATTTGGTTAAATTTTTTGGATAAAGATTATTTAGACAATTAAAAAGTTTTTTATCCAAATGAAACACTTCAATTGTTGCCTTGGGGAAAGTTTTTATTTGGGTGGCGGTGATAGTTTTATCTTGCCAAATAACGATATCAAAATCGGAATTGCTTTTAATTATTTTAATTAACTTGTCGCCAATTGCTTTAGGAATAGAGAAAAAGTTTAAAAAAACGATTATTTTTTGGGAAGAAAATAAAGATTGGCTATTAATGAAACCGTTGATATGATCAAGGTTAATTTCTTTAGCGTCGACACGGAAAATATCGAAACCTGTTTTTTTATCTAGAAATGAATTAAGAGCTGATCTGCTAGCTAACTGGTTGTCGCCATGAAAAATATAGTACATTGACTTAGTTTACCAAAGCTGTAGAAATTTTGATATTTTACTGATAAAATATCACTTACTTTGGCTCCGTCGTCTAGTGGCCTAGGACACCTGGCTTTCATCCAGGTAATCGAGG
>CAZWZK010000024.1:0-9892 GCA_964638385.1 uncultured Gammaproteobacteria bacterium | reverse complement strand
ATGACCTTGGAGTTTTTCGATTTCTTTACTAAGGATAGCAATTTGAATTTCTGGAGAACCAGTATCACCCTTAGCTTGAGCGTGTTTAGTAATAATTTCGTTTTTTTCTTCTTTGGTTAATGCCATAGAATTAATGAGGCTAAAATCGGTAAAAAAAATAATATTTAGGAATGGCTACCTAAAAACCGTTTTTAGTCTAGAGGAGATTATAACACGACATACTATTTTTATTAAATTAGAATAATTTAATTTAAAAAAGTGACAAAATTATCGGACCTAAAATAGCCGAAGCAGTATTGGCAATAGCAACTCCAATAATAATCTTTTTATAATTCAAATATTTTTTATTTAAAATAATAAGAAATATTGATTCAAAAACAACAACTAATATTTCAGAGAATAAAATCCACCAAATATTGTGATTTAAATTTGATGAAGTTAATAAAAAGTTAACTACAGGAACAGAAAATAAGTTAACTAAACACACAGATAAAATAGAGCGTATGTTTTTAAATCCAAAAAAAATAAGAATTGGTAACTCAATCAAATAGGCAACTAATAGATTCGGAAGAAAAGTAAAAAGAGATATATTGGTTTGATTAACTGGAGGTAAAGTAGGGTTGGTATCCATCCAGTTATCAACCGCAATTGGGTTAGCAAATACTGGTGAAACTAGATTTTTAAAGTGGTACATAAATCATGTTTATGATCCCATTTTAATTTTTGAAAGTCAATTAGGCGGTGTGGATAGAATTGGGATTTGACTGATTGAATTGAGTTGACTGATTATTTTGAAGTGGTTGATTAGTTGGGATTTGACCATTAGCAACTGGAGTTTCCATTAATGGTTGAGTAGCTCTCAAACAAATGGCACCAGCTTCAAAAGTTTCTGGTGAGACGTTAATAGAAAAAGATTGAGTGGCAACACGTAAACCGATCAAAAGATCTTTGGCAGAATCTAAGTCTAGATTTAATCCAATCATAGGTAACAAGAAAGTAAATATTTCTGAATAAGGAGCATCTTGATCAACAACACTCGCTTTAGCCCAAGGACGGATATTGTTGTTTGGAGAAACTTGAACCCAAGCACCAGAATTAACCATATTAGAGTTAACACCTAACAAGGTTTCATCACCGAGAATAAAGTTAATATCAGCGGAAGCTGATTGATTAGTGATTAAAATTTGGTTTTGAGCAACTTTTGGAGAACCATCTTTGGTTTGAACAATCAAATTCAATTTACCGTTATCTTGATTGTAATTAACAGTTTCAATCTGTTCCAAAGGGTAATCTAGGGTAATGACCAAATCATTTTGATTGTAGGAATTGGTTAAAAGATCTAAACCACTAAGTTTAGAGTAATTAGCATCTGGCTTTTGAGGACAAAAAACTTTGGTTTCAATATTCTTTTTTTTGAGAGTTAAAGCTAAAGCTAAACCAGCAGAAAGACTGTCGATGCTAAGGTGTGGAACGACAACTAAGGCTGTCTTGGAAGTCGAAAGTAAATTTTTGATTTCAGAAACGTTATAGTTTTTCATAAGAAACTTCGTTTCTTGTAACGCACTGTATAGTTAAAAACTATACTATTGTTATCTTGTTATAAGAAACCCTGCTTGTTTTTAATTCTTATAGAATAAGAAAAAGCTTGAAATAGCTGTATTTCTTAATTCTTATAGGCTATTATAACATCATTGAGCTTAAAGTCAACGTAAGGCTTAAAAGTAATACCACAATCAGTGCCTGATTTGATTTTTTCAATAATGTTCTTACCTTGGTGAATACCTTCAACTTTGGTGTCTTTGATAATTTTCCCATCACGTTTGAGATGAATCAGGTCGCCTTTACTAATTTCTCCTTTAGTACATTGCATACCGGCGATTCTAACTTTGTCAATCTTGAATTCAGCTTTAATTAAACCTTCACCAAGAACAGTTTCATCGATGGTTGGCTCGAGCATTTTTAGAACTTGAGCTTGGACATTTTCAATAATTTCGTAAATTATTTTTGATTGAAAAACTTTTACTTGATTAGTTTCGGCTAGTTTTAAAATTTGTTTGGGAGTATTGACATTGAAGGCAAAAATTTGAGCTTTACCGGTATCAGCCATAAAAACATCAGTATCAGTCACAGCACCAACACCTTCAGAAAGAACATAAACATCATCAGAGAAACTATGTTTGAGAGCTTGGAGAGTACCCTCAACATCAGCTTTGAGGATTACTTTTAATTTAGGATTATTTTCGTCATATTCATATCTAACTTTACACTCAATAGTTGTCGGCTCATGTTTCTCTGGAGTAACTGTACTTCCGACACAAGGAACTAATTCAAAACCAAGAACTTCAACTGGGGTACTTGGACCGGCGGATTTAATATTGATACCTTTATCGTTAACAATAGCTTTGACTTTACATAAAACATTGTCAGCATAAACAATATCACCAAGATTAAGTGTTCCCTTTTGAATGATAAGAGAAGCAACTGGACCTCGCGATTTATCGAGTTTAGATTCAATAATGAAAGCCTGAAGTGGAGCCTTTGGTTCTGACTCTAACTCCATGATTTCAGCATTGAGCTTGATTAAGTCTAAAAGTTTATCGATTCCTTGACCAGACTTGGCAGAAACAGGAACAACAGCGGTTTGACCACCATATTCTTCGGGGGTGAAACCAGCTTCAACTAATTGACCTTTGATTTTTTCGGGAGAAGCCCCTTCAAGATCCATTTTATTCATGGCAACAATGAAGGTTAGATTTGATTTTCTAATATATTCCAAGCATTCCTTAGTTTGAGGCATAAGACCTTCAGTGGCAGCGACAACTAGAATGACAATATCGGTAATTTGAGCTCCACGAGAACGCATGTCACAAAAAGCAGCGTGGCCAGGAGTATCAATAAAAGTAATATCTTTGACTTGATAAGCACCAATATGCTGAGTAATACCACCAGCCTCACCTTTGACAACATCAGTAGAACGAATTTTATCCAAAAGACTGGTTTTACCATGATCGACATGACCCATAATAGCAACGATTGGCGGCCTAAAAGATATGTTTTTATCTTGCGTCATATTTTTAAGAACCAGGGACTATGAATTTATTCCTGATTTTGGGTTATTTTTATTTCCAGTCCAACTAGTTGGCCAGCCAAACGGACATTCTCACCACCGCCACCAATAGCCAAAGCTAATTGATTTTCAGGAACAGAAACTGTAGCTATATTGCGGTCAATTGATATGACTTTGACATCTTGAGCTGGAGATAAAGCTTGAATAATAAATTGATTGATATTTTTTGAAAAAGGAACGACATCAACTTTCTCACTAGAAGGAAGCTCATTAAGTATGGCTTGGATACGAGAACCTTTTTGGCCAATACATGAACCAACAGGATCAACTCCGGATTGATTTGAAGAAACAGCAACTTTGGTGCGTTCACCAGCAGCTCGAGCAATTTTTTCGATCACCACAGTGCGGTTGCTAACCTCAGGAACTTCTCGGACGAAAAGCTGTTTGATAAATTCAGGATCACGACGAGATAAGACTATCTCGCTTTTACCTAAGTCATCTTTAATAATTGATTTGAGTAAAAACCATTTACGACTACCGAGTTGAATTGTTTCACCACGGATTTGATCATCTTTGGGACAAATACCTTCGGTTTTACCGACACCAACAATCATTTTGTAAGGATCAGAACGAAGGACAATTCCTGGAACTAATGAACCGATTTTCTTTTGAAATTCGACAATTACAGTTTCTTTTTCGGCTTCATGAATTTTTTGATCAATTACTTGTTTAGCTGTTTGAGCTGCGATACGACCAAAACCTGGAGGGGTAACATCTTTCTTTTTGTCACCGTCAATTTGATAGACTTTGAAAGATCCGCTTTCTGGAGCTAATTCAACAGTAAATTGAGCGTCTTCTGGGACTTCAATCTCGTGTTCTTTTTGATCGCGTTTATAAGCAGAAATTAAGCCTAATTCAATAGAATCTAAAATTGATTGAACATCAATATTTCTTTCACCGGCGATTTGAGCGACGGCAGCAGCAAATTCTGTTTTTGGTAGTTTTTTTAAATCCATAATTTCTCCTTATTATTAGCAGGATTAAAAAAGGGGCTGTTCCAGCCCCAAAAGTTTTAACTCTGACAAATTATTATAGTTGGAATTATACCAGAAAAAAGAGAAAAAATATACAAAAACGTCATTGCCAGGAGTAGTTGTTGAAGCGACGCGGTAATTTTAAAAACCTAATTGACGAATAAGTTCTTTTTGACGGAAATTTAGTTTTGTGGGGACTTCAACCATGAGACGAATATAGAGGTCACCAACTCCATAACCATTAACGTCAGGTATACCCTTACCTCGTAATCTAACTAGAGTATTTGGTTGAGTACCTGATTTAACTTTTATTTTTATCGGGTCTGTTAATGTAGGGACTTCAATATCAGTGCCGAGAACCGCCTGAGAAAAACTAAGAGTAATAGTGACAAAAATATCGTTGCCTTCGCGTTTAAAAATTTTATCTGGTTGAACATCAATATAAAGAATAAATTCTTTAAATCTAATTCTTTGACCGTCATCAACTCCGGCAGGAATCTTAATGTTTTTGCGTTTACCATCAATATTGACTTCTTTTTGGCAGCCATTAGCAGCTTCTAGAAAAGAGAGACTAATTTTGTAGGTTTCTAATCTTCTTGATTGGCGAGATTGACCAAATAATCCCCCGCCTCCGCCAAAGGCGGATCCACCAAAAAATTGTTCAAAAATATCAAAAGGATTGCTAAAACCTCCAAAATCAAAATCAGCTCCACCAACATTACCACCACTTTGGGTATAGGTAAAATTAAATGGACCATTTTGTTGAGTGTAAGTACGACCACCAGCTGGACCAGAATTAGGATCGAAAGCGGCATGACCGAATTGATCATAAGCCGATTTTTTTTGATCATTACTTAGAACTTCGTAGGCTTCATTGATTTCTTTAAAGTGGTCTTCGGCGTCAGGAGCTTTGTTACGATCGGGATGATATTTCAAAGCAGCCTTACGATAGGCACTTTTGATTTCATCTTTGGAGGCACCTTTGGAGATGCCGAGAACTTCGTAAAAATCTTTTTTCATGAAAGTTATTTTAACACTCTATTCATACAGAGACGGGCTGAAAATTCAGTCCGTCTCTGCAAAATAATTGATTTATTGAACGACTTCACCTTCTTCGGCTTCTTTTTTATCGTCAGATTTTGAATCTGTTTTTGGTTCTTCGGCATTTGGTTGACCGGCTTCTGGGCCTGGTTGACCTGGTTGTTGCTGTTGATAAATAGCGGCACCAACTGTTTGAAGGATTTGACCTAGTTCATCAGAGGCTTTGTTGAGATCATCAGCTTTAGCCTCAGTCTTGGCTAAAATTTCTTTAGCTTCTTTGATTTTAGACTCAATCTTTTCTTTGTCTTCTGGTTTAACTTTGTCAGCGAAATCTTTGAGAGTTTTTTCACCAGAAAAAATAGTTCCATCAAGCTTATTTTTGGCCTCAGCAAGAAGACGTTTGTCTTCATCTTCACGAGCGTGAGCTTCAGCATCTTTTTTCATTTGCTCAATTTCTTCTTCTTTTAAATTGGTAGCGTTTTGAATAGTGATGCGTTGTTCTTTGCCAGTGCCTTTATCTTTGGCGGAAACTGACAAAATACCATTGCTATCAATATCAAAAGTGACTTCAATTTGAGGAAGCCCGCGAGGTGCAGGTGGAATACCATCAAGAACGAATCGACCAAGAGATTTATTGTCATTAGCCATTGGTCTTTCACCTTGTAAAACATTGATTTCCACTTGAGGTTGATTGTCAGAATAAGTGGTAAAAACTTGAGATTTCTTGGTAGGAACAGTAGTATTTCTCTCGATAAGAGGAGTACGGACACCGCCAGCAGTTTCAATACCAAAAGTTAATGGAGTAACGTCAAGAAGAACAATGTCTTTGACTTCACCAGTGAGAACAGCGCCTTGAACAGCGGCACCAATAGCTACCACTTCATCTGGATTGACATTATTGTTCAATTCTTTGCCAAAAAAGTTTTTGACCACTTCTTGAACTTTTGGCATACGAGTCATACCGCCAACCATAATGATTTCTTTGATATCAGACTTGGCGACATTAGCATCCTTGAGAGCTTTTTCGACTGGACCGATAGTTTTTTGAATTAAATCATCAACTAACTTTTCTAACTCAGATCGGGTCATTTTTTTGGTCAAATGAAGAGGTTGACCATCTTTTTGAGTTAAGAAAGGTAGATTAATTTCGGTTTCAGCAGAGTTACTGAGTTCAATCTTGGCTTTTTCAGCGGCTTCACGAACACGTTGTAAAGCTTGTGGATCTTTGGCTAAATCAACTCCGTTTTGTTTTTGGAAGTCTTCAATAATCCAAGTAATGATTTTTTGATCAAAATCGTCACCACCAAGGAAGGTATCCCCATTAGTAGATTTAACTTCAAAAATACCATCACCAATTTCGAGGATAGAAATATCAAAAGTACCACCACCTAAATCATAAACAGCGATAAGCTCATTTTTCTTTTTATCCATACCATAGGCTAAAGCGGCAGCAGTTGGTTCATTGACGATACGTTGAACATTGAGACCGGCGATTTCGCCAGCTTGTTTAGTAGCTTGGCGCTGAGAATCATCAAAATAGGCTGGAACAGTAATAACGGCGTCAGTAACTTTTTCACCAAGATATTTTTCAGCATCAGCTTTGGCTTTTTGTAAAATCATAGCTGAGATTTCTTGGGGAGTATAGGCTTTGCCATTAATTTCAACAGCAGCCATATTGTCTTTACCAGCGACAATTTTGTATGGAGCAACTGATTGAGTTTTTTTAACTTCAGGATCATCAATACGGCGACCCATTAATCTTTTGACACTGTAGACAGTGTTTTGAGAATTGAGAACCATTTGACGTTTGGCTAAATCGCCAACTAATTTTTTGACTGGCTCAACAATAGATGGAATAGTATTGCGGCCTTCTGAACTAACGATAACTTTTGGACTGCCACCCTCCATAACTGCAACGCAGGAGTTGGTAGTACCTAAGTCGATTCCGATGATTTTGTTTGACATATGTTTTGTTAATTTTTAACTTTTAATTAATTAGTAATTTGGTCTGGTTTTCCGACAGTAACTTGTGAAGGTCGGATAACATGGCCATTTAATTTATAGCCTGGTTTTTTGACAGAAATAACGTAATTTTCTTTACCTTCGACTACTTGAACACATTCCATGGTTTCTGGGTCAAATTCTTGATCAAGAGCATTGATTTCTTCGACACCTTCGGTTTTGAGGACAGAAACAAATTTATCGATAGCCATTTTGAGACCTTGGTCTTGAAGGTGATTATAAGAAAGATAAAAATCATCAAGGACTTCAATCATTTTGGTGATAATAGCAGTAGTAGCCAAAGTAACGAAGAATTGGCGTTGAGATTCAACTCTTTTTTCGAGATTAGAATAATCAGCTAAAGAACGTTTTAGCTTGTCTTCGAGTAAAGTATTTTTTTGTTCTAATTCAAGGATTTTTGGTCCAGTTGAATCAGGATTAGTTTTTTTAGCTTTAGTCATAATTTATGAATTAACGGGTAATTTTAGAAAGTAAATCAGCAAAGTAATCAACAATAGGAACCACGTGGGTATAGTGGAAACGAGCCGGACCAACAACACCTAAAATTCCCCGATGTGGGCCAGCTTCATAGTTTTGATAAATGAAACCACAAGATTCAAGGTGTTCCAATCCTAAATCTTCACCGATAAGTAAATGAATAACACTTTCGTCATTCATAACACCGGCTTTGTTAATGATTTCAAACCAAAAATTGTAATTATCTAATAAAGAAAGGACGGTTTTGGTAACATCAATATTGTAGAATTCTGGTTCTTCCAATAAATTTGAAGCACCATAACTGTAAATAAGACCATGGTCAGTAGTGGCGATAGCCATAGAACGAGTTTTGGTCGCTAGTTCTTTGGTGGTTTCGCGTAGAAGACGATCAAATTCATTACGATAATCCCAAACTTTTTCTTTGGCGCCAATTTCTTCACTAACACTTAAATTCTTTCGGGTCATTAAATTACGGACATAGTATTTAAGCCCCATAGAAGTAGGAGCACGACCAGCAGAGAGATGACCTTTCTTTAAAAATCCCATTTGAGTGAGAGTAGACATTTCGTTACGGATAGTAGCCGATGAAATACCAAGAGAATACTTTTTTTCGAGAGTTTCGGAACCGACTGGAGCAGCAGATTCAATAAACTCTTCAGTGATACATTTTAGTATCTTGATTTGTCGTTGGGTTAAATCTGACATATTAGCAATATAATAGAATGAGTGCTAGCGAGTGTCAAGAGGGAAAAACAAATTTACTTTGGAGTTGGGATGGTGCGCTGGATTTCTCGATTGAGAATTGGTCCAGCGCACCGGCTTACAGAATTATTTAATGGCTTTGAGGTTCGCGACGAAATCGCTAGTAAATAACTTGAGATTGTCACTAGACTCTTTCAACCCGATGATTCGTAGAGCGCGGCCTTGACGCAGGATGTCTTGAGATTCGATATCTGCGATCATATTGTCGATCCGGTTGTTGTCAGCGATATGGCTGGTGGCGCCGACGCAATGGAATTCTTCTTCAATAATTCTCATTTTGGCGCGGCGGACCTGGTCGGCAGACAATGGTTCTACTTTGTGTTTACGAGGAAAGATTCTCTCTATAAAACTCGACAGACTCTTCATGATTTCACCTCCTTTCAAAGTTAAGTATGGTACCTACCCATTTCTTGATTATCAACAAAGAACAGCCTTCCTGGCTGATCTCTTTTGCGAGGATCGGCAGGAGTATTGTAAGAATAGTTTAAAAGGGCGAAGTAACAGAGGCTGAGGATAACAATAAAGGCGTAAGTAACCCAGTTGATAATCTGGTCTGACGAGAACCTTTTTCGATTCTTGGGATGAAATTCCTTCAAGTTGACTACCTCCTTCAATTCTGTAAGTTGTTAAAAACACATTAGTGCTAAATCCGCTGTTGGATTATTTGGCCTATTATACCCTATTGATCAACTGACTGCTTTTTATCTTTTTTGTTATAGCAAAGAAAGAAAAGACAAATGAAAAGACACGTAAGAAAAACAAAATTCATAAGAAACAATTGATGAAATAATTGGAGTAAAAATAATGATGACAAATAAAGTGAAAAAAATAAATTGAAACAGTGTTGTTTGGAGAAAATATATGAGGTGGTTAAAAAACAAGAAAATAAAATTAAGAAAAAAACAATTTTAGACCAAATAGAATTGGGAGGAATGAAATAAGTAAAGATAAATAAATTCGACCAAAAAATAATAGAAAAAACTAAATATTTCTTATTCATGGAGTTGTTGGATATCTTGCGGCTCTTCGGTTTTGATTTTATTGACGATTTTAACTAGTTGGTTAGTACGGGTAGTGTCAACAGCAACATACTGTTTTTGAAGTGATTCGATACGAACACCAAGGTCTTTGAAACCCTTGTTGTAGTTTTCAAATTCTTCACTAAATTTTTTGATGTAACCAATGATAGTAGCGACATTTTTTTGATAACGGAAATTATCGTAAGCTTGATGAACCATCCGCAAAATAGCAGTGAAGGAAAATGGTCCAGCCAAAATAACTTTCTTACCCATAGCATCTTGCCAAACTTCAGGGAAATGATCATAAATAAAACTAAAAATCATTTCGTTGGGGATAAAAAGAATGACAAAATCAACAGTATTTTCTTCAGGATTAATGTATTCACGACTAGTCACCTCTTTGATTTTGGATTTGATATCTTGTTCAAAAAGTTTTTTGAAACGTTCTTTTTCTTCTTTACTGTCGGCTT
>CAZWZK010000023.1:0-10252 GCA_964638385.1 uncultured Gammaproteobacteria bacterium | reverse complement strand
TTTCTAAGATTTCTGCATCAAGATTCTTTTTGAGAGTTAAAGATTGGTGGTAATTAGTATCAATAAATTTTTTTATAATTGTCTGGCCTAGATTATGGCGAGTGTTTTGATATTTTTTATCAGGATTCCCGAGACCGAAGATTAATTTCATAAGAGTATTTTAACATTAGGTTGTTGATAGGAAATGATTTATTAAGATACTTATTTTTATACTAAATACTATTTTGATACTAATATATCACCTAAGGATAGGAAAGATTAATTTTGATAGTCCTATTAGCACTCGAATATTTAGTCTGCTAGTTGCTTGAACTCGGTTTCAGAAATGATTTTGGTGCTAAATTTTTTAGCATTAACAAATTTGGAAGAGCTAGATTCGGTTTCATTGGTAATTAAATAATCAGTGTTGGAACTAACTGACGAAGATAATTTACCCCCAAGAGAAATAATTTTCTCTTCGAGAATTTTTCTTGGGACAGACAAATCGCCAGTGATAGCAAAGCTCAAACCTTTTATGGCTGATTTTTTAATATCTTGCGGAGGATTTTTAAGCGAAACATGAGAAAGGATGGATTTGATAAAATTTTTGCGATTTTGGATCCCTTGATAGATTTTTTCGGCAAGGGTAATTTGAATACCAGGTAAAGCTTCTAACTGAGGAATGGTAATATGAAGAATTTTGTCGGGGGTATCAAAACCAGCATTAATAATTTGGATAATTCTTTGGGAACTAAAGTTAGGGATAATAGCAGCGTCAAGGATTTGTTTGAGAGTTAAAGATTTTTTGGCTTGGATTTCTTTAACAATATTAGTACCAGATTTGGTTCCGAGACCAGGAATATTTTCGAAATCAGCAACTTGGAGACGGTAAAAATCTCCGGGGAGTTGGACTAGGTTGAGTTGATAAAGTTTTTCAATAGTTTTATCAGAGATTCCCTTAATTTCGAGAGTATCACAAAAAAGTCTTAGAGATCCTAAAATCTGTCCAGGGCATTGGGAATTATTAGGGCAACGAATGAATTTATTATCAAAAATAAGTTGAGTATGACAAATAGGACAATGAGTTGGAGCAAGAGTGTGCCCAGAAGTAATTTTGGTCACTACTTTTTCGACATGAGGGATGACGTCTCCCCTTCTTTGAATTTCAACAATATCGTCAATATTAATATTTTTTTCTTTGATTAAATCGTAATTGGCGAGTGAGGCAAAAGTAATAATGGCACCTGAGATTTCAATTGGGTCGACTTGAGCTACAGGGGTAATGGTCCCCATTGGACCAACTTGCCAGGTGATATTGGTGATTCTGGTTTGACTGGAACGAGAAGGAAATTTGTAAGCGACTTGACCTTTGGGTCGATTATTTTTGGTTCCGAGTTGGTGTTGAAGGTTTAAGTCGTTTATCTTGATAACTAAGCCATCAATTTCAAAAGGATAGTTTTGTCTTTTTTGGGTTAAAAATTTTTGATAAATTTCTTCGATTTGATCAAAGTTTTGGCAAGAAAAATTTTCAACAGGGGTAATGTTATGTTTTTTGAGGAATTCTATTTTTTCGGTTTCAGTAGTGAACTGATGGGAGGTGGAATTAATGTCGACAGCATACAGACTACAAAGATCAGAAAATTGGCCATCGAGACGTTGAGAGATGCCGGAAGCGGCGTTGCGAGAATTAGAATAGTTAAGGTTATCGTTAATTTTATTTAATTTTTCAAAGTCATCATTTAACATGATAATTTCACAACGGATAGCTCCAGAAAAATGATCGGATAATTTAAGTACAGCATTTTTCATTTTGACGACATTTTGGGTAATAACATCGCCAATATGGCCATCGCCGCGGGTGATGGCTTCAATTAGCTCACCATTTTTATAGATAATTTCTAGTGAAATTCCATCACATTTGGGTTGAACTACAAATTCAGTGTTTTTAGGGATTTTTTTGAGTTCAAAATAATGGATTAAATCGTCAAGTCGATTAACTTTGTTTTGAGAACCCATAGGAATGGAATGAGACTTTTTGTCAAATCCAGTATTGAAATGGGTGGTGCCAACTTTGGTAAAAATTCGATGATAAGGTAATTTTTTACGTAAAGTATCTTCGAGAATATCCCAAGTATGATCATCCATAATGGGTTTACCACTGGTATAGTAAGCTTTTTTGGCATCGATCATCAATTCGCCAAGTTTTTCTGGAGAAATATCTTTGAGTTCAGGAGAATCAAGAGTGATCATAAAGGAATTATAAACTAGAAGATAAAAAGAATTTTAGTTCTAGATGTTGACAAGACAGTAGTAGGCACCTTTGGTGGAACCGCGTTTTTCGATAGCACCACTATCAACTAATTTTTTGAGATCACGCCAAATAGTATCGTCAGAAACCATGGGTAAAAGTTGTTGAGCGTCTGGCATACGTAAGCCCCCGAATTGCTGCATATATTCAACTAATTTGATTTGCCTTTCAGTAAGATGGATTTGTTTGCCGCCAAGTTTTTGTTTGAGCTTGATATCGCGAGAAAGTGATTGGACTTTGTTTTTGACTCGAGAAAGTTCAATAGAAATTGCCTGGGTGAAATAAGTAATCCAATTAGTGAGATCTCTTTTGAAAATATCAGAGGAAAGAAGATGAGTATTTTGAATAGTGTTGTAATAATCTTCGGCGTTGCGGTCAAAATATTCTTCCATAGAGAAAAGACGGCGAATATCATAACCTTGGGCGTAAAGAGGGAGCATAGCAAAAGCTCGGGAAACTCGACCATTACCTTCAATAAAAGGGTGAATAGCAACTAAAACATATTGACTGATAGCTGATTTGATGGCCGGGTGAACTTCTTGGGCTTCTGGACTATTGAGCCAATCAATTAAATCGGCCATAAGATATGGAACTTCAATAGCCGGCGGTGGTCGGTGAGCGATTTCTCCAGTGCGAGTATTTTTTAAAACAACTTGTTGGTGACGATACTTCCCTACTTCTGTTTCGGGAATAATTTTGGCGGTAGTAAGCTGATGAATTCTTTTGATAATAGTTTCACTATAAAAGAAGGGACGATTTTTGTTGTTGGGGTCAAGGTTTTTTTCTTCGGGAAGAGGCATGTTGGCATCATAGAGTGACCACAATTCTTCAAGATAGGACATAACATTACGATAGTTAATGACTTCTTGGATATCACGTTCTCCGGCGGTTATTTGATGACCTTCGACAAGTCGGGCAACTTCTTGGAAAGTTAGGTCATTACCTTCGATCCTGGTTCCGTAATGAACAGTACGAACAATAGCTTCTTGTTGAAATTGTTTCTCATAGGCAGGAATAAGCGGGGCTTCATCGATGACAGCTTTGGCTGCCTCAATGTTACCGATATTCTTGAGAATCTGATTATTGATTGAGAAAACAGGAGAAAACATGCTGTCTGAATTATAACACTTTTTAAAAAATCGTTAAGGGGAAAATGCGGAAATAAAAATTTCTAATATCTAATTGTCTAATATCTAAAATAAATCAAGACAAAAACAGAAAATCTAGGGCGGATTTGGGATCAACATTGGATTCGATCATCTGAATTGCTTTGATAATATTTTGGACTAATTGGGAATTTTGAGGTGAGGGGTCTTTAATTAGAATCTGTTGATAGATCTGGAGTTGCTCTTCTAAAAAGGGCAAAACTTGAGTTTTGTCTTTAGAAAGAGATTCACTAGTCAATAAATCTTTTTTAATATCGTGGCTAATACTTAAAGGTTTATCCTCTCTTGGTTCAAAATTGGTTTTGTTTTTTAGCTTGATTGATTGGCAACGAGAAATAATAGTGGGTAATAATTTAGATGGTTTTGAAGTAGTAATGATAATGTAACTGTTGTGGCCGGGATCTTCAAGGGTTTTGAGAATGGCGTTTTGAGACTCATTGTTGAGTTTATCTGCTTGATAGATAATAACGATTTTGTTGGAGTGGTTAAATGGTTTTTGAGATAAAAAATTCTTGATGGATCGAGTTAGTTCAATAGTCCAACCGGTGGTTTCGTTAATGATAAAAATATCTGGATTGTTAGGACTAATTTCGTTACTTAATTGGTGACATATTTGGTTAATATGTTGATCAATTAAGAGGTTGTTGGATGAAATAAATAAGGTTGAAGGAAATAGGTCCATTTTAATTGCTTTGATAATAAAAAAACTGTACTATTGAATATAGATATTATGAATGATTTAGGGTTAAAAATATATAAGAACCTCAGAGAGGTTTTGAAGGACCAAGGTTTGATCGATGATGCCACATTCGAAGAAATTGGTTTGCGCCAAATTAAGACAGGTGAATCAGAAGAAGAGATAATTAAGTCATTAAGATTGGTGTCTAATGATGATTTTGTTAAATCTAAGGCAAAATTTTTAAAAGTACCGTTTGTAGATTTGGACAATATTGGGTTCTCTCCGGAGGCATTGAGTTTGGTGCCGGAAAGTGTGGCCCAAAAATATAATATAGTCCCCTACCGTTTAGATCCAAAAACTAAAACTTTGTTTGTAACCATGGTCAATCCATTAGATTTGGAAACCTTGGAGTTTTTGGAGAAGAAAACTAATCTAAAGATTAGTGCTTCAATGTCGACAGAGAAACAGATTGGGAGTTTTATTCGGGAAAAGTATATTAGAGAAAAAAGTATAACTTCAGAGGTCAATAAAGCTTTGGACGAAAGAAAAATAGACGAAAAAGACATGAAGAAAGCCCAAGAAAAGGTGGCAGTAGAAGCACCAGTGGCCAAGATTGTGTCAACTATTTTGGAATACGCTGTTAAGTCAAGAGCTTCTGATATTCATATAGAGCCTCAAGAGGAAAATGTAAGGATAAGATATAGAATTGACGGTATTTTACAAGAAAAATATCTTCTTCCCCGAAATGTTCAAGACGCCGTAGTTTCAAGAATCAAGATTTTATCTAATTTAAAGATTGATGAAAAAAGAGTTCCACAAGACGGAAGATTCTTTTTTTCATCTGATGGAAATGATGTTGATTTGCGGGTATCTACATTGCCGACAACTTATGGAGAAAAAGTGGTTATGCGTTTGTTAAAGAAGTCACAAAAAGTTCCAAGTTTGCCGGATTTGGGTTTAAGAGGATTGGCTCTAAAAAATCTAATGAGTTCAATTCAACGACCTCATGGAATTATTGTGGTTTGTGGTCCAACTGGGTCAGGTAAAACAACTACTTTATATTCAGTTCTAGATATAGTGGCAACTTCTCGGGTCAATGTAGTAACAATCGAAGATCCAGTTGAATATCAAATGAAGGGGGTTAACCAAGTTCAGGTAAACGTTCAGGCGGGTTTAACTTTTGCTTCGGCTTTGAGATCATTTTTACGTCAGGATCCAAATGTAATTATGGTAGGAGAAATTCGTGATGCGGAAACGGCAGATCTGGCAATTAATGCTGCTTTGACAGGTCATTTAGTTTTTTCGACTTTACATACTAATGATGCTTCTGGTGTGCCGCCGCGTTTGTTGGATATGGGGGCAGAACCATTTTTATTAGTATCATCTCTTAACTGTGTGGTGGGACAGCGGGTGTTGCGACGTGTTTGCAAAGATTGTATTGGAGAAATGGAAATGACTCCAGAACAAGAACAAGAAATAAAAACTACTTTGGGACCGATTTACAACTTGATCGAAGATAAATATAAAAAAGAGGGTAAAAAACTAATGATTCCAAAAGTTGTCGGTTGTGAAAAATGTAATAACACTGGTTACATGGGAAGAGTCGCTATTTATGAAGTCATGCCGATTAGTGAAAAAATCTCTAAACTAATAATTGAGAAAGCAGCTGCCTCTGAAATCCAAAAGTTGGCTATGGAAGAAGGTATGTTAACAATGAAACAAGATGGTTATGTTAAGGTTTTAGAGGGAGTGACCACTATGGATGAAGTGGTAAGAGTAGCCCAATATTAGGTCTCAGATTATAGATCTCAGATCTAAGATGAAAAATAAAATATAAATTTAAAAAAAACAATGCATACAAAATTAAAAGAACTTCTCTCGTTAGCTGTGGCCAATAAAGCTTCTGATGTTCATTTAATGTCGGGGGTGGTTCCAAAAATAAGAGTAAATAGTGAATTGATCAGTGCTCCAAATTGGGTTGAAGTTGATAATAATCTAACAAATGAAATGATTGAGTCTTTATTGGATGAAAAACAAAAAGGTTCTTTGAAGTCGGTTAAGGAAATAGATTTTTCTTTTGATACTGATGAGGCTCGTTTTCGGGCTAATGTATATTGGCAAAAAGAGACACTGTCTTGTGCTTTAAGAATTTTAGCTTCGACTATCCCCTCTTTTGAAGAACTTAATTTACCAAATATTTTGAAAAGTTTTGTTAATTTGAAACAAGGTTTTGTGTTAATAACCGGTCCAACTAGCCATGGAAAATCAACAACAGTAGCCTCGGTTTTGAATGAGATTAATAAAAGTAGGAATGGTCATATTGTAACTATTGAAGATCCTGTTGAATATTTACTTAAACCAGAAAAGTCGATTATTTCTCAAAGGGAATTGGGTGGTGATACTAATGATTTTCCTTCGGCCTTGAGGTCTTGTTTACGTCAAGATCCAAATGTAGTGTTTATTGGAGAAATGAGAGACCTGGAATCAATTCAATCAGCTTTGACAATAGCTGAAACTGGTCATTTGGTGTTTTCAGTGTTACACACCAATTCAGCTGCCCAAACAATTGATAGAATAGTTGATGTTTTCCCTGGAAATGTAAAAGAACAAGTTAAAGTTCAACTGGCTTCGGTATTGACAGCAATTGTTTCACAAAGATTGGTTCCAGCTGTTGGTGGCGGAAGAATACCGGCGTTTGAGGTTTTAATAAATAATTCAGCAGTAAAAAACATGATTCGTGAGGGTAAAACCTTTATGTTGGATAATGTAATTCAGACAAGTGCAGATATAGGGATGATTGGACTAGATACTTATTTGGCTAAGTTAGTATTAGAAGGAAAAATAACTGAAGAGTCGGCAAAAAATTATGTATTAAATTTGGCTGATTTTCAGTCAAAGTTAAGGAAAAATAATTTAGGATTATGAAATTTTTATATAAGGCAAGAGATTGGAATGGAAAATTAGTTAAAGGTGAGGTCGAATTTCATGACAAGAAAGAAGTTTTGGAGTCAATTAAAAGTAGTGGATTGGTACCTTTGTCTATTTCGGAACAAAAACAAGGAATGGTCAATGAGATTTTTAGAAATATTTTTTCAAAAGTTGGAATAAAACAAGTAACGGTTTTTACTCGGCAATTATCGACAATGATGAATTCTGGTTTACCGTTGACTGACGCTCTGTCTTTGCTGAAAAATCAAATGAATAAAGGGACAATGATGTTTGAAATTTTGGAAAATGCTTTGCATATGGTTCAAGGAGGTCAGAGTTTAGCCTCGGCTTTGGATAAACATAAGAAAGTTTTTGGTGAGGCTTATGTGGCTTCGGTTGATGCTGGAGAAGAAGCTGGAGTATTGGATGAAGTCATGTCTAAATTGGCGGATAATTTAGAAAAACAAAGCGAATTTGAAGGTAAGGTTAAAGGGGCAATGATTTATCCAGTGATAGTCATTATTGGTATGATTGTGGTGGTTAT
Source organism: uncultured Gammaproteobacteria bacterium (assembly GCA_964638385.1). Classification (GTDB taxonomy): domain Bacteria; phylum Patescibacteriota; class Microgenomatia; order UBA12405; family UBA12405; genus WARW01. The sequence goes on along the minus strand of CAZWZK010000023.1, from coordinate 2,648 downwards.
TATTATGATGATATTTGTGGTGCCTAAGTTATTAGGAATGTACACTGATTTTGGAGCGGAAATGCCAGCTTCAACCAAGGCTTTAATGGCAATGTCATCGTTTTTTACTAGGTTTTGGTTTTTTATCCCAATATTAGGGTTTGGAGGTTGGTCAGTTTTTAATATTGGAGGTAAAAATAAGGATTTTAGGCTAAAACTAGATACTTTTAAATTAAGGATTCCAATTTTAGGTGATTTGACTAAAAAGAATATTTTAGCAACAACAATTAGAACCTTATCAATGTTGTTGTCAGCTGGTATTCCATTGGTCGAAGCTTTAAAGATTGTGGCTAATGTGGCAGATAACTCGGTTTATATGGAGGCGTTTTTGAGGATTGCTGAACGGGTCCAAAAAGGTTTTTCAATTGCGAATTCTTTTGAAGAAACAGGAGCTTTTCCAATTATTGTCAACCAAATGGTAGCGACTGGAGAGGCCACTGGTAAATTGGATGAAGTTTTATTGAGAGTTTCCGATTATTTTTCGAGTGAGGCGGAACAATCGGTCAAATCATTAACTTCAGCAATAGAACCATTGATTATGATTTTGCTGGGTTTGGGGGTGGCTTTTTTGGTGGTGGCAGTGATGATGCCAATCTATAACTTGACATCCCAATTTTAGTGATAAATAATGAATATAGTTATTAACATTAATTAAAAAAAATGAAGACAAAAATGATTTTTAAGAAAGTAAAAGAAGGAGGTTTCACTTTGGTGGAACTTTTAATCGTTATCGCTTTGATCGCAATTCTATCTGTGGCAGTGTTGGCAACTATCAATCCTATCGAGCAAACAAACAAAGCCCGTGATGCTAAATTCAAAAATGATACCGCAGAAGTTTTAAGTGCTTACGAAAGGTATTATGCTTCACAAAATAGTTATCCTTGGGGTACTCCTGAAGCGATTGGTGATACTGTAGTTGTTAGTACTGATCCAAAATTTGGTGTTGTCGGTGATGTGGGGACTAGTTATGGTGTATTGATTACAACATCTGAATTAAAAAGCTCTTTTGCCGACAAGGAACAGTTTTCTGATAGTACTACCTTAGTTGATAAAATATATGTTTATAATAACGGCAGCGATTCTAATTATGTTTGTTTTGTTCCAAAAGCAAAAGCTAATAGAGCAAAGCTGGGTGAACTTAGGTGTTTATCATATAGCAATGGATTAATGAATCCGGGTGCTACTGGTTGTGCTTCAATACCCGAAGATTCTCCTGCTTGGAACACTACTGGTACTGGCGGTGTAGCTGATTATATTGATTCGGGTAATGCTAATTTTATGTGTGTACCTGATTCTGCAAATGTAACGATTGGTGGTGCTTCCCCAACTGTTTCTCCATAATTATTTGACAATTTTATTGTCTTCTTTGAACCCCTCCTTTTTGGAGGGGTTTTTGGTTCTGTAAAGCAGGATTATATTGAGTAAAATTGGATATGGAATTTTGGTTTTTGGTAATTATATTTATCTTGGGTTTATGTTGCGGTAGTTTTGTGAATATGTTGGTTTATCGGACGGCAATTGCCTATGGGTTGTTAAAAGCAAAAAAAAATCCAAAATATATTGAAGTAAAGAAAAATGATAATTTTTTGAGAAGTTTGGGTGGCAGGTCGTTTTGCGATTATTGTGGTGAACAATTGAAATGGTATGAAAACGTGCCGGTTGTTTCTTGGTTTATCCAGAGTGGAAAAACAAGGTGTTGTCACAAAAAATTGTCACTGCTCTACCCTATTGTGGAAACAATAACAGGAACTTTATTCTTGTTATTGTTTAGATCTCAGATTTCAGATCTCAGATCTCAGATTTTATTTTTGTGTTTGGGGTTTGTAGTAATAATTTTTTTGGTTTTTAGTGCGGTGTTTGATTTGAAATATATGATTTTGCCTGATTTTTCAACAGTGATACTGTTTGTTAGTACATTAATAGTTCAATTAACTAGATGGGGCACAATTGGAAGCTATGGTTTGGTAGCAATAGGATCTTTTGGATTCTTGGGGATATTATATTTAATAACTAAAGGGAGAGGTATGGGACTGGGTGATGTAAAACTTGCCTTGTTTATGGGATTATTTTTGGGATACCCAAAAATATTGATAGCAATGTATACCGCGTTTGTTTTTGGGGCTTTGGTAGGAGTTTTTTTAATGATGGTGAAAAAGATTAATAAAAAAACTATGATTCCTTTTGGTCCGTTTTTAATTTTTGGAACAATATTAGCTTGGTTTTGGGGAGATTTTATAATTAAATTTCTAATATCTAATTTCTAATGTCTAAAAAAAAGAAGTAAAATGAATATGATGGAAAGAAGAAAAAAAAATGGTTTTACTTTGACAGAGCTTTTGATAGTCATGGCGATATTAATGGTTATGATAATGGTGGCAATTGGAATTTTAAACCCAATTTCTCTTTTAGGTAAGGCAAAAGATTCAAAAAGGAAAAATGATTTGAATAGTATAAGGACATCATTTGAAGCATTCTTTAATGATAAAGGTCGGTATCCAACAGCGGGCGAATTGAATACTTGGAATCAAGTATCAAACTGTGGGAAAGCTATTGATGGAATTAAAAAATATCTAAAAACTTGGCCATGTGATCCTAATAATAAAACTTAT
>CAZWZK010000022.1:9175-11486 GCA_964638385.1 uncultured Gammaproteobacteria bacterium | reverse complement strand
AGTCAGGGATAGGAGATTTGAACTCCTAGTCTCGCGAACCCGAATCGCGCGCGTTACCAATTACGCCAATCCCTGCTACTGTAGTTAAAACTTTGGTAAGGCAATTGCTTTGCTAAAGTAAAAGTATTATAGCTTAAATCTTAAAATAGTTAGTTGACGATAAGAAAAATCATCTTTATACTGTTTTATATATGACAGAAAATGATAGAAACACTAGGACATTGATTGTATGTTTTGTAATGGCAATGATGGCCTTGGTTCCATTAAGAGTAGTGGAGATGGGACAGTCACTTAATCAAACTAGGGTTTTGGGTGAAACAGAAGAGGTTTTAACTGATGTAGTGATTGAAGAAGTAGATGAAACGACTGAAACTGAAACTGAGGATCAGATGATGGTGGATGAAGAAGGTTTGGCTAATGGAGGTGAGCTTATCTTAGAAGAGGTTGAAGAGGTGGTTTTACCTAACGCTGATTTGGAATAATTTTTATTTATTCTAGTTTTTATCTGACGGAAATACCGTAGAGATTTTTTGGGGCAGTAGGATAGGCGTTGGTAAGAATGATAATTTTACTACCGTCAACCCATGGGTAGACACAATTAGGATCAAAGTTTGAAGTAAAGATGGTTTGTTGATTGGTTCCATCGTAGTCGATTACTTTGAGGTTTTTATCTTGAACAAAAACTAAGTTATTGGAATTAGGTATCCATGAAAGGTTAGTAATATCTTTTTGGGATCCGATAAGGAAGTTAGTATCGTCTTTAGCATCATAAATATAATAGTTGCCTGACTTAACTTGACGATTTTGCATTTGAGTACTTTGAGCTGGAGGTGGAGTAATAAGATTGGATTTAATATCACCGTCAGTTTGGGCTAGGTAAAGGATTTTACTTTCGCTAGTGGATAATTGGATGTTTTTGGCAGAAGCGGTAGAGACTAGAGGTCGGATTTCTTTGGGGAGGCTTTCGATTTTTGTATTAATAATTAGAGAAGTTTGAGTTTTCCATTCAAGTTCGATTTCTTCTAAATTAGAAGTAACATCGGTTAGTTTTTGTGAAGATACAGGGGTATCGAGAGAAATGAGGTAGTTTATTTTTAATGTTGGATTGTTGGCAAGTATTTGTCGTGAGTTAGGTGAAAAAGTAAAAAAGAATTCGCTCCAATTGATCGCGGCAGTGTTGGCTGATAGTTGGCGAGAATCTCCGCGAATAAGGGATATGGGTAACCCAGTGGACTCAATAAGGTAAAGACCGTTATCTTTGGTAGCTGAGGCTGAAGCGACAGTGTAAACGATTTTAGTGTTATCAATATTGGCAGAAGGATTGATAGCACCAGTTAAAGTAATTGGTTTAAGATCGGGAACAGAACTAAAAAGTTGAATATCAGCTTGGTAAACGGTTTCAGGTTTGACAGTAATATCTTTTTTCCAGGTGATAAAACCATCTTTACTAATTTTTAGATTATAAATACCAGGAGAAAGATTAATAGTGTCGTCTGTGGCAGTTATGAGTTTATCGTCAATATAAACAGAAGCGCCTTTGGGTCGAGAAACGGCAGAAATAATTCCGGTAGGGTTGAGGGTGAAACCATTTTTGGGTGAAAAGCGGTAACCACGAGCAAAAATAGAGATAATGTAGGTGGAACTTAAAATAAAAAGAGTAACAAAAAAGATTGTAAGTAAACTGCGACGGTTTGAGGTTGTTTCCATATAGTTATTATAACTTAAATTATTGTTAAAATGAGATGTGTCAGTTAAATTTTTTAAAAAATTAGGGATTGATTTGGGAACAGCGAACAGTATTGTTTGGGAGGCAGGTAAAGGGATTGTTTTAAATGAACCAACAATCGTGGCAGTAAGTGTAGAAGATCGAAAAGTTTTGGCGGTAGGAAATGAAGCAAAAAAAATGTTAGGTAAGACTCCAGAATATAGGTAATTCGACCTTTAGAAGATGGAGTTATCGCTGACTATGAAGTAACTGAAGCAATGTTAAGGTATTTTTTGCGTCAGGTAATGGGGAATAAATGGTTTTTCGGTCCTGAAGTGATGGTGTGTGTTCCGGCGGGAGTGACCCAAGTGGAACAAAGGGCGGTTTTAGATGCGACATTGTCGGCTGGAGCTAGAAAGGCCTACTTGATAGATGAACCTTTGGCAGCAGCTATTGGAGCAAAAATACCAGTATCTGAGGCTTTTGGGAATATGATTGTTGATATTGGTGGTGGAGCAGCTGAAGCGGCGGTAATTGCTTTGGGAGGAGTAGTAACTCATAAAAGCGTTAAAGTCGGTGGAAGTAAGCTGGATAAGGCAATAATGG
>CAZWZK010000022.1:5209-9165 GCA_964638385.1 uncultured Gammaproteobacteria bacterium | reverse complement strand
GATGGTCGCAAGGCCGCCGGCTCGATGCACGATTTTTTGAAGAAAAAATACAATTTGATAATTGGAGAACAAACAGCAGAAATAATTAAAACAAAATTAGGAACAGCGATAAAGCCTAAAAAAATAGAGACTTTGGAGGTTAATGGTCGTGATTCTATCTATGGTTTACCCAAAAATGTAGTAGTGGATAATGATATGGTGTATGAAGCATTGAAACCAATGTTGGAAATGATTATTACTGTTATTAGAGATACTTTAGAAATGACTCCGCCAGAGTTGGTGTCGGATATTGTTGATCGGGGGATAGTTTTGAGTGGAGGGACGGTTCAACTAAAGAACTTTAATGCTTTAGTAACCAGAGAAATTGGGGTCTCGGCTCATGTGGCATTGGAACCACAATTTTGTGTAATTAAAGGGACGGGGATGGCGATAGAAAATTTGGAGATTTATCGGCGGGCGATTAGGTGATACAGTCGAAATTTATATCCTATAAATTTTAAATTTCTAATTTCTAATGTTTAATGTCTAAGTAAAAATATAACTTATAATTAGTGATTTTATTTTTTGAGATAAAATTAATATAAATGATTTTTTTTCCTATTTTATCTGTAATTTTGAGAGTAAAAATATTGTTCTAATATTAAAAAATGGCGGAAAAGTGGTTTTTAAAAAAATATCTTATATTATAAAAGGCAAGAGGGAAGTGATATATTTAACTGTCTATAGTTATTATTGTTTAATATAGGATATGTTTTAGAGACTTTTTGGCCTAATTTTTAGCTTTTTTTAATGTTAAAATTGGTTAATGAAAAAAAGAGAAGAGGGAAAGCGGAAAAATTGGAGTAAAAAGGTAAAAAAGTTGCCAACAATTGATGGTGTTTTATCCCTAAGTATATGGAAAATATTTGATATTCCCCTTTTTAGCGGAGACAAGTGTCAAGTGCTAAAAATTATTTCTGAAAAATTGGATTTAGGCACAAAAAAATATTGGATAGCGACGGTAAACCCAGAATTTGTAATGGGAGCAGAAAAAGATAGTGATTTTAAGAGACTTTTAACTAGAACAAATTTAAATGTAGTGGATGGAATTGGTTTGGTATGGGCAAGAGAACTAAGGAGAACAAATTTTCAATTTTCAATTTTCAATTTTCAATTAATTAAAGCATTAAAGGTGGGGGTTGAGGTTTTGAAAGGAAAACATAAAGAACAGATCTCTTCAGGGGCAGATTTGATTTTTGATTTAGCAAAAATGGCTAAGGAAAAGAATAAAAAGATTTTTTTGTTGGGGGGGTGGGAGGAAAGGGCAAAAAAAACTGCTGAATTTCTAATGTCTAATTATCTAATTTCTAATAAAAATATTGAATGGTCTCAAGGAGAACCATTAGTCAGTAATCAAGAAGTATTAAAAAAGATCAATAGCTTTAAACCAGATATTTTATTGGTGGCTTATGGAATGAAGAAGCAGGAATTCTGGATAGATAAAAACTTGCCAAATTTAGATGTTGGTTTGGTTATGGGAGTAGGAAGGAGTTTTGATTATTACAGTGGTGATTTGGAACGAGCCCCTGGTTGGGTAAGAAAAGTGGGTATGGAATGGTTTTATTCATTGGTAAAAGAGCCAAAAAGATTTAAAAGACAGTTGGTTTTGCCAAAGTTTATTTTTAAGGTGTTGCGGAAAAAGAAATAAATAATTACCTATAATATTGCTTTTATACAATTATTGGGATATAATCCGATATTTAAAAAGTACTTTAAAATAACTTGTTTTTGGGTAAAACTTGGTAATAATTATTTATTGTTAGGTTTTACCCAAAAGCGGGTAAAATAAAATATGAGGTGAGGTTTATGTTGACGGAGGTCGGAGTCTTAAGAACAGGTTTGGTTGGAAACGAATTGAAGGACATAGAAAAGTACAAAAAGGGAGTTATTCGGATTGAGTCACCTGATGGTTTTCTTTTCTTCCTTTGTTTCCCTGTGGTTAATGCTGGTCGCTATACTTATGCAAAGCGTTTTTTTGTGTCTGACTTGATGTCAGAAAAGGTAAAACAAGAAAGAAGCTCTATTCCTTTACCAAGCGATGCTTTGGTGTGTAAGAACCCTATAGACAAGACCCTTAAGGAGATGGGGGCAACGGTCAAGGTTGAAGGTAATTTTTGCATTTATATGATAGCGCGTGAATTTTTGGATTGTTTCGATCCAAAAAGGATTGTCAAAAATAAAAGCAAGGTTGACCTTTCAAATGAAAACCGACCGTTTTGTTTAATCGATGATGAAGAAATAGCTCGAGCTTACTGGGATGGGGAAAAATTCAGTGATCTTGGACTTGGATATCGAAAGTTGCATATTATCAATATGCCGATTGCTATTGTCTAACATTGGAACCTTGCCTAATCTTACTGGCTTAGCCAGTACATGAGTAAAGGACTAATCTTGATGAATTTATTCATCTTGGTTTTTCTTTTACTCCTTTTGTCTGTCGATGGAGTCGGCACTGATGAGTCTAAAAAGACGAAACAAAAAATTTTTTAAAACTTTCCAAATAATTTAATCTCAAGTTCAAATTGAAAACCAAATTTTTCTTGCATTTGAGATTGAATTAAGCTTACAAGATTTTGGTAATCTTTGGCGGTAGCATGGTTATTATTGATAATAAAATTGGCGTGTTTGAGACTAATTTGAGCGTCGCCACTGGTTTGGCCTTTGAGTTTTAGTTCGTTATCAATAATCCAACCGGCGGATTTTTGTTCGCCCCAAACTTTTTGACAAGTTTCGAGAGGGGGATTTTTAAAAACTGAACCAAGGGAATTCATTGATTGAACAGTTGATTTTTGTTTAACCCAAGCAAGAACGGTTTCTCTGGCTTTGGTGGTATCGCCTTGAAATAAAGACATGGTGACAGAAAGAATAACTAAATGAGGATTTTGTTGAAAGGAAGAGAAGTCATAACCCCAAGATAGTTGATCAGATGTTAGATGTAAGATGTTAGATGTTTGAAGATCGAAAACTTCGACCTCTTTTATAAAATCAGAGAAATTGTAGGCGCCGCCGTGGATATTACCAAAAATGGCGCCACCAATACTTCCAGGGATATAACCAAACCATTGAAGTCCAGTGACATTTTTGTCGATAAGTTGGTTAATTATTTGAGGTAGGTTGCATCCAGAGTCAATTTTGACTAAAACTCGAGGTTTGTCAGACTCATCATAATCCAGAGCGCCAAAATTTAGATATTTACTAGGATCGTTTTCGGTGCGTTGAGTAGAGAATCGGTCAATTTTTTGAGGAGGACTAGTAGTGTCGGAGATAGAAAAAGTGGTGGAAGAGTTTTTGATGACAATACCGCGAATACCAGAGTCGGAAATAAGAGTGTTGGAACCATTACCTAATATGGTAATTGAAAATTCACCTTGCAACGAATTTTTCGAGGTGCTCGCATCCTTCGCCAGAGGCCTCAGCGGCTTGCGCTCCTCAAAAATCATTGCTTCGGTATTTTCAGTTTTTAAAAATTTTAGTACTTTTGTTAATTCTTCCGAAGAATTGGTGTGAATAAAAATGTCGGCAGGACCACCGATTTTAATGGTAGTGTAGGGGGCAAGTGGGTGATTTTGGTAAATTTCGAGATTAAGGAAAGTAGATTTGAGTTTGGAATAAATTTTGTCAGTATCCATAAGAGGATTATATCCTACTTGTTTGGCTCGATAACATTTTTACCGTGTTCAAGCTCTTCGGTAGCACAACTCGAATATTCCGCGCGGAAAAATATTATCTTCGCCAAATATTATTATTTTCGAGCTCAAAATTTATCTTATAAAATAATTAATTTGAGATAGTAAAAAAATATAGGCTGTTGATGTGGAAAAGTGGAGAAAGTGGCGAGTATCCTATAGTTTTTTAGGTAGGAAAAAATGGAGATTTAAAGTAGAATGAATTATGATTTTAGGAATTGATCCAGGTTT
>CAZWZK010000022.1:0-5109 GCA_964638385.1 uncultured Gammaproteobacteria bacterium | reverse complement strand
AAATTAGTGGAGTGTGGGTGTTTGAAAACAAAAATAACCAGTACTTCAGCAAAAAGATTAAATATGATTTATGAGGAATTGGAAGGTTTAATTAAAAAATACCAAGTGACAGCAGTGGCCTTTGAATCATTATTTTTTGCTAAAAATGCCAAGTCGGCATTAAAAGTGGCAGAGGCGATTGGAGTGATAAAAATTTGTGGAGAGAGAAATAAAATTGAGGTGGCAGAATTTACCCCACTACAAGTAAAAATGTCTTTGGTGGGTTATGGTCGGGCGGAAAAAGATCAAGTAGAGGAAATGGTAAGGAGATTATTGAATTTAGAAGAGAATATTAGTCCTTCACATGCCTCCGATGCAGTAGCGGTGGGGTTAACTTACTTATTTACCAATAAGTGTTTGATATAGATTTGATAGGGTTAGATAGGGTTTGGGTTTTGTTTGGTTTAGTGTAAAATGAAGCTATGATTTCAAGTTTGAAGGGAAAAATAAATCGGATTTGGGGAAGCAATTGTGAGTTGGAAGTAAACGGAGTGGGATATCTGTTGTGGGTAGGTAAAAATTTTTTAAAAAAACATAATGTAGACGAGAATTTAACCGTGTCGACCTATATGGCAGTATCGGAAAATGACATTAACTTGTTTGGTTTTGAAAATTGGGATGAAGTAGATTTGTTTAAAATGTTGATTTCAGTATCGGGAGTTGGTCCAAAAACAGCCGCAGGAATTTTGGGAGAGACTGAAAGTTTAGCGATTATTAAAGCTATTGGTGAGGCTGATGTCGGTTTTTTTGAAAAAATAAAAGGGATTGGGAAGAAGACGGCTCAAAGAATTATCATTGATTTGAAATCAAAAATTGGTGGTTTAGGGGAATTGGATTTAACAAAAGACAATGATAAAGAAACTGAAAGTGATTTGGTTTTGAGTTTAAAACAACTAGGTTTTGATAAGAAAGAAATTGATAAAGTTGTTTCGAAATTACCAGTTGATTTAGAAACTACGGAAGAAAAATTAAGCTGGTGTTTAGCTAACCTATAAATTAAAATTTCTAATATCTAATTTCTAATGTCTAAAATAAAACAACAAAAAGAAGAAGATAAAACACTGAATCCAGTGGCAGAATTGGAAGAAAAAGTCGTTGAAAAGAAATTAAGACCACAAAAGTTGGCCGAGTTTATTGGTCAGGAAAAACTAAAAGAACAATTGGATATTTTTTTGAAAGCGGCTAAGTCAAGAAATGAGGCGCTGGATCACATTTTGTTTTATGGTCCGCCGGGTCTAGGGAAGACAACTTTGGCCTGTTTAATGGCTAGAGAAATGAATTCTAATATTAAAATGACCTCTGGTCCGGCATTAACACGAGCAGGGGATTTGGCATCAATTCTGACAGGTTTAAAGAAGGGAGACTTTTTGTTCATCGATGAAATTCATCGGTTAAATAAATTGGTGGAAGAAATGTTATATTCCGCGATGGAGGATTTTGCTTTGGATATTGTGTTAGGTAAAGGTCCATCGGCAAAAACTGTCAGACTTAATTTACAAAAATTTACCTTAGTTGGGGCAACAACTCGAATTGGATTAATCTCAGGACCAATGAGAGACAGATTTGGTTATGTACAACAATTAGATTTTTATGAAGATGATGATCTAAAAGAAATTGTAGAAAGAACCAGTGAAGTTTTGGGAGTGAAGATAGATGTAGAAGCGGCTAAGTCAATTTCTAAAAGATCTCGAGGAACGCCGAGAATTGCTAACCGTTTGTTACGCCGAGTGAGGGATTATGCTGAGGTTAAGAATGATGGGTTAATTACATTGAAAGAAGTTAATGATTCTTTAAAAATGTTGGGGGTAGATGATTTAGGTTTGTCTGATGCAGATAGGAAGTATTTAGATGTGGTCAAAAATCAGTATGGGGGTGGTCCGGTAGGAGTGGAGAATATTGCAGCTAGTTTGTCAGAAGATGTGGGGACGATTACTGAGGTCTACGAACCGTTTTTAATGAAGAAAGGTCTGATAAAGAGAACACCTAAAGGGAGAGTTAGTTTATAACTTAACAGAGAGCTACACCAAAAGATACGTATTTAGATGGGCAAGCAGAAAGGGCAGGAATTGAATTATTCAGCTTGAATACCAAGTAGCCAAAGAACAGCTTCTTTGCGGTAGCGGCGATCACCACGAGCATTGATACGGATAGCCGGGAGTTTGCCTCGTTTACCCCAACGCTTGATAGTGAGCTTGCTGACACGAAGAAGATCGGCAACTTCGGCGACAGTTAAAAGATCGGGAAGATTATCAATAGAGACTCCATTGATTTTTCTAGGGGAGGATTGTTGTTTCACAAGTTTATCTTGTGATTCGTTTTGAATATCCATTGTGTGGCTCCTCTTATATCAAAATAATGATTAACTGTATTCAGTTAATCATATTGGATATTTGTATGTCAATAACAGAAAAATAAGAAAAATTAAATTTGGCGGTATTGATTTAGAAAAGGAAATTTATTTATGGCATAATGGTTATATGATGATTGAGAAAAAGACGATAAAGAATGATTTTAAAGTGGCTTTTTTTGGAGTTAAAAGTTGGGAAAAAGAAATTATTGAAAAAGAAATAAGTAAATTAGATACTTTTGGGGTTGGTATTTTTAAAGAGGAAGTTCAGAATAATTTGGAATTAGCATCTAAATATGATGTTATTTCGCCATTTATTTATTCGGTTTTTGATGAAAGAGTTTTAGAAAAATTGCCAAATTTAAAAATGATTGCCACTAGATCGACTGGGGTGGATCATATTGATAAAAAATTTTGCGAGAAAAATAAAATCATAGTTACGAGTGTTCCAGTATATGGATCTAATACAGTGGCGGAATATGCTTTTGCTCTTTTGTTGGCGGTGGCAAAAAAAGTAGTTGTAGCCCATCAGTCGGTTGAAGATGGAGAGTTTAGCCCTGAGGGTTTGACAGGGGTTGATTTATATGGAAAAACTTTGGGTGTAATAGGATGTGGAAAGATAGGCCAAAATGTGATTAAGATCGCCAGAGGCTTTGGAATGAAGGTGTTGGGGGTGGATGGATATAGAGATCCTAAATTAGAAAAAAAGAGTGGATTTAAATATGTTGACTTGGAAACTTGTTTGAAAAATTCGGATTTTGTAACTCTTCACGTACCAGCAATAAAAGAGACTTACCATATGATTAACAAGAAAAATATTAAGTTAATGAAGCCGGGAAGTTATTTGATTAATACAGCAAGAGGTGCAGTGGTGGAGACCGAAGCAATTGTTTGGGCGTTGAATAATGCTATTCTAGCTGGGGCAGGGTTGGATGTAACTGAGGAAGAAATGTTGGTTGATAGTATGAGTGTGGTGATGAGTAACAAATTGAGTAAAGATAATTTACAAGATATTTTGAGTTTTCATTTGTTGAGAGATCGGGACGATGTGGTTTTTACACCACATAATGCTTTTAATACTAAGGAAGCAATAGAAAGGATTGTGAGAACAACAGTAGAGAACATAAGAGAGTTTGTGACAAAGTAATTGGTATAAGAAATTAAAAATTTCTTGTAACGCATTGTATGTTTTCAACAGCTATTTGTGTCTTGTTATAATGAGGTAAGTTAAAAATTATATAAATGATGAAAGCAGTAATTATTTGCGGAGGTGTTGGTTCGAAAATGTGGCCAATGAGCCGAAGTACTATGCCAAAACATTTTTTGCCATTAATTGGTGAAAAATCGTTATTTTCTTTAAATTACGAAGCACTGAGAAAAAGATTTTCTCCAGAAGAGATATTTTTACAAACTAATGAAGTTCAGTCAAAGATTGCTAGATTACAAAATCCAGAAATTCCTGAAGAAAATATTTTTATTGAACCAGAAATGAGAAATCAAGGTCCGGCTACAGGTTTTGCAGCAGCCCAATTGATTAAGAGAGGTTTTGGTGACGAACCTTTTATTTTGGTTCAAGCTGATGTGTTAAGAGAACCAGATGAAAAATTTATCGCCATGATTGATGAAGCCGGAAAATTAACTGGTGAAACTGGTAAATATATTACTGGTGGTTTTACTCCAGGATCAATTGTTCGAGGAGTAGATTATCTGGTTAAAGGAAATTTGGTCTCTGAAGAAAATGGGGTGAAAATTTTTGAAGTAGTTGATTATATTGATCGAACTGAAGAAGATAAAATTAAGCAATATTTGGGGACTGATAAATTATTGCTTCATGCCAATCATACAACCATGACGCCAAATAGTTTGTTGAAAATGTATCAAACTTATAAACCGGAATGGTATCAACCATTAATAAACATTTCTCAAAATGGTGATGTGGTAGAAAACTATGCCGCTATGCCAAAGGGAGCAATTGAAGAAGTAACTAAAATTGTTTATGCCAATAGTGGAGCTTTGGTAGTCGAATTACCTTTTAAATGGGTTGATTTTGGAACTTGGGAATCAGTGGCTAGCTACATGAAAGAGAAATCAATGTATAACCCAGGCGATATTTTTGAAGTAGAGGCAAACAATAATTTTGTTTATCGAAAAGATAAAAAATATGTGGCTTTGATTGGAGTAGAGGATTTGATAGTAATAGATACTCCGGATGGTTTGTTAATTACTAAAAAAGACCAGACAGGAAAAGTGGGTATGGTAGTTGATAAATTAAAGGAAGAAAATAGACAAGAGTTGCTGTAAAAACATAATTGATAATTTAACTTCAGCCATAGGCTGATCGACCTTTGGTCGAAAAAATCCCCCTCGATTGAGGGGGATTCTAATTGGTTACAAAAGTGAAACTTATTTCAATTCAACTTGAGCACCAGCAGCTTCTAATTTTGCCTTAGCATCATTAGCAGCATCTTTCTTCATAGTACCGAGGGAAGCTGGAGCAGCATCGACCATGTCTTTAGCTTCTTTCAAACCTAATTCTGGTTTGAATTCACGGACGACTTTGATAACAGCGATTTTGTTAGCACCACCAGAAGTGATGACAACATCGAATTCACTCTTTTCTTCAGCAGCAGCAGGAGCAGCAGCACCAGCGGTGGCAGTAGCAGCAACTGGAGCAGCAGCGACGGCTTTGACATCGAATTTTTCTTCGATACCCTTAACGAGGT
>CAZWZK010000021.1:2724-13470 GCA_964638385.1 uncultured Gammaproteobacteria bacterium | reverse complement strand
CTTAATTTGATTTTATTTCCAGTAGCTAAAAATTTTTTGGCTTTATCAACTCGAACTTGATAGTCATTTTGACCTATAAATGGAGTCATTTGAATTTCTTTTAATTCCCCACCCTTAATCCCCTTCTTTTCAGATTGGAGTTTTTTGGCTTCTTGGTATTTGAATTTAGAAAAACTAATTAGTTTAACAACCGGAGGGACAGCATTGCCATTTATTTCGATAAGATCTAGACCGGTTTCTTGTGATTGACGGCGAGCCTCGTTGATATCGACAACTCCAATTTGTTTACCTTGATCGTCTAAAAGACGGATAGTAGACGCATTAATATATTGGTTGATTTTGTAGAACTTGTGGTTGGTACTTTTGTTTTTAAAACTACTCAAGTGAAAATTAATTTTTAATTATTGATTATTTTATCAAATTTAAGGCCTTTTTTGTAATTTGATCTTTGATTTGAATAATAAAATCGCCAAGCGGCATGATGCCTAAATCTTGACCATCACGTTGACGGACAGAAATAGTTTGATTTTCGGCCTCGCGTCCACCAATAATGATCATGTAAGGGATTTTTTCACCAGCAGCATTTCGGATTTTATTCTGCATAGTTTCTGATTTATTGTCAATTTCAACCCTAATATTGTTTTCTTTTAAAGTCTTTTCAATAGACTGAGCATATTCTGTTTGCCCGTCAGTGATGGGAATAATTTTTACTTGAGTTGGAGATATCCAAGTTGGAAAAGCGCCACCAAATTGTTCAATTAAAATCCCCATAAATCTTTCGAGAGACCCAGAAATAGCTCGATGAATAACCACAGGGCGCTCTTTTTCTCCTTGTTCATTAGTAAATGAAAGGTCAAACCTTTCAGGTAAATTAAAATCGCATTGAATAGTAGCTAGTTGCCATTCACGCTTAAGGGCATCTTTGAACATAAAATCTAATTTTGGACCATAAAAAGCGGCCTCGTCAATGCCAATTCTGTAAGGTAAGTTGTTTTTGTCAGAAATAATTTTGAGAGCCGTCTGGGCTTTTTCCCAGATTTCGTCAGAGCCCATATATTTGCCTTCTGGACCGCGGACAGAAAGACGAACCCAATAATCCTCCATCATACCGAAGGTGGTAAAAAATTCTTTGATAATAGAGACGATAGTGGAAATTTCTTGTTCTAATTGAGAAACGCGACAGAATAAGTGACCATCATCTTGAGTAATAGATCTAACTCGAGTAAGTCCGGAAAGTTCTCCGGTTTTTTCATCACGATAAACAGTGGCTGGTTCAAAATAGCGGACTGGCATATCTCGATAACTAAATTGATTATCAGCGAATATCTGCATATGGTGAGGACAATTCATAGGCTTAAGGAAGAATTTTTCTTCTTTACCTTGAACTCTAAAGAGATTGTCTCCAAATTTTTCAGCATGACCGGAGGTGATGTAAAGATCTTCTTTAGCTAAATGGGGGGTCCAAACTTGGGAATAACCTTTGTCTTGATGCAATTCCCAGAGATATTTTTCAAGCTCTTTTCTAATGATCATTCCGTTTGGCTGAAGTAAAGGTAAACCGGCACCAACTAATTTAGAGATAGTGAATAGTTTTAATTTTTGACCCAAAATGCGATGATCTCGCTTTTTGGCTTCTTCAATTAATGATAAGTGTTCTGAAAGTTCTTCTTTGGATTCAAAAGCAGTTCCATAAATACGAGTAAGCATTTTGTTCTTTTCATCTCCATGCCAATAAGCACCGGCGATAGAAAGTAATTTAAAAGCTTTGACTTTGCTGGTATAGCGAACATGAGGGCCAGCACAAAGATCGACAAATTCACCAATAGCATAAGTAGTGATAATTTCCTCTCGATTAGTGATACTTTCAAGCCATTCCATTTTGTAAGGATTATTGGCAAAAAGTTTTTTGGCGTCGTCAAGTGATATTTCCTGCCTAATTATGGGTAAATTTTCTTTGACGATTTTTGCCATTTCAGTTTCGATAGCGGCGAAATTTTCTTCACTGATTTTGAAATCATTTAGAGGTTCAAAATCAAAATAAAAGCCATCATCGGTGGCTGGGCCCATGGCAGGTAAAAATTGATTTGGGAAAAGTCGATTCATAGCCAGAGTAAGGATATGTTCGGCTGAATGACGAAGATCGTGGAGGTCCATTGATTGATTATTGTTGTCTGACATTTTTATAAAGTTTTTTTAAAGTGAACTACACTATTTTAGCAGGATTAATAAGGATTAGATGCCCAAACAGAGCGTAACAAATCGGCCCTTTTGGGCTATTTAGTTGAACAAAGATCAAAATAGAAAAACGACTTCATGATTGGGTTGAGTATATCATAATTTAGCTTGGGAATTTTATATAAGGTAGAATTAAATATGGCTTTTGGAAAAATTTGGTTAAAGAAAAATTTAATTAGTATTTTGGCGGGAATGGTGATGGTTTTGGGTTTGGCGGTAAGAATGAAAAACTTTACTGTTTTGCCAATTGATGCCCATCCGATGAGACAAACAGACACTGAATGTGTGGCTTATTTTTTATATAGCGGCAAATCAACGTTTTTTAAACCAAAATCGTGTTTAATGAGGCCAGTGTCAAATATTGATGGTTATTTCTTTTTGGAAATGCCATTTTATGAATCATTAATTGCGCTTAGCTATAAAATTTTTGGGCCAGAAATTTGGGCGGCACGATTGGTTAATTTAGTTTTGTACTTGATTGGATCATTGGCTTTGTTTGAGTTGTTGAAACGGTGGATGAGTATTTTAAGTGGTTTGTTTGGAGTAATTATCTTTAGTTTTATGCCTGGAAGCATCTTCTTTGTAGGTCATGCAATTCACCCCGATGTTATGGCAGTAAGTTTAATTTGGCTTTCTTTATATTTAGGGTGGCGATATAAAGAAAATAGCAAAATTATTTTTTTAATAGCTTCTGGATTGAGTTTGGGAATTAGTGTGGCTAGTCGACCTTTTGGTTTAATTTGTTTACCACTTTTGGGTTACTTTTTGTATTTACGAAAAAGCAAAATAAAAGATTATGTTTTGGTCTTGGTTTTGTCCATAATTTTTTATGGAGGATGGTATGGATGGATAAAATTATTAAGAGTGGATATGAGTTGGGAGAATTGGGTTCTTTACGGCCGAGAAAAGATAATGGATTTGGGAATTTTGAAAAATTTGATTTGGAAAAATATTGTGGGAGAAACTATGGGTAAAGTGGCAAGTGGATTAGCTGGTTTGGGTTTGTTGGTTGGGATATGGAAAAAAGATAAAAAAATAATTCCATTAATTTTGTGGATTTTTGGAGTAATAGTGTACTGGTTAATGGTTCCAAATGGTAATTTAACCCATCAATATTATGCTGATGTTTATATACCACTAGTAGTAATTTTAGCGGTGATTGGGTTTAATTTTATCTGGTCAAAAAGTAAAATATTGGCAATGCTAATTTTGCCAGTTTTGTTTTATAACGGAATAAGGACTAGTAATTATCATTTTTTGCCGCAAATAGAATCAAAAGTAGATATTGAAGTGGCTGAGGAAATAAAAAAATCAACAAATGAAGATGACAAGATAATTTATTTGGCGAGAAGTAATTCGGTGCCATTATCACTGGCTCATCGACAAGGTTGGATGTTGGGAGAGTGGCCAACTGATGTGGCAGGACATATCTGGGCATTTATGGAGATGAGACATTTTGATTTTGACTATATAGTCGAGCCAAAACATAAAATGGATTTAAAAACTGAAGATTGGGAAATAATTAAACAAAGTTACCCTTTGGTAAAGTCGGGAGAAAAAATAAATCTTTGTAGACGTTAACAGAAAAACTTAGAATCGGGTGATTAAAGAAACAAGTGAGTCTAAGAGGACTCGGACCTCTGACCTCTTCGATGTCAACGAAGCGCTCTAACCAACTGAGCTATAGACTCGTAGAAACGATTATAACGTAAGACTTAAAAATATCCAAGAATTAGTTGGCGGAGCGAGCAACGTTATGTTCGTTACTAAGTAAGTATTGTTCTCCCCCATTCTTTTTGTTTTTAACATTTCCCCAAAATGCATTTTTACGGGATTTTTTGTGATTAAAATTTTCCAACCAAACACAAGATTGGTCTACGTTTTGGCGGAATTGAATAATCAGACTTTTGATTCTTTGTAAAAATGAGAGCTGATATTGGTTGGTTTCGGCGACATTTTGGTCTACCGACTGAATAATGGCTTGATCTAGATTGTTAGTACTTTGGACGAGTTTTTTTATTTCAGTACGAAGAGATTCGATTTCTCTGTGGATTTCTTGGGTGTGATGATTAATAAAAATAGATTGCTCTTGTCGTACTGGTTTAGCTAAAAATTCATGACTCCAATTAATATCAGTATGAGCTTCACCAGATTTTAAATTGAGGCTTTGTCCAGGGAAAATTGTTCCAGAGAGTCTAGGTTTTTGGTTGGAGGGCAAAGAATCAGGGAAATCTTTGAAAATTTCGCTATTCCCTTTTTTGATAGAATTCTTATTTTTTAGATTTTGTTTAAATCCAAAACTACCTGCCATAGTGGCCTATTCTAGCATGGAAAAATTACTTTTTGAGGAATTCAAATACTTTTTGTTGAGTTAAAAGGTAGTAAATCATGTTGATGTTTTGAGAAAGAGCTGGGTTTTTAGTCAAGATATCTTTGACTTCTTCTTCAGAAACTTCTATTTTATTATCTTTGGCAATTTTGCTGATAGTTAAGTTAATGGTCCATTCCTCAACAATCCTCTTTTTTAGACTTTCTTTATAACCATCTAAGGTTTGTTTTTGAGACTCTAAATACTGTTGAACAGTAATTCCGGCTTGGTTGGCTTGATCGACTAACCCAGACAAATGGGATTGAAGATCGGAGTCAATCAAAATTTCAGGTAAATCTACTTTGGCATTTTTAATAAGAGCTTGGATAATTTGATCCATTTTCTTATTTTCATCAGTGATAGTTTTGTCGGAATTTATTTTTTTAACCTCATCAAGATATTTATCTTTTAATTCGATTTCTGGAAGTTCACACCCAGTAATTTCGATTTGCCAATCGTGTTCAAAATCTGGACGTTCATTTTTGAATTTGATTTGTGGTTGAATAATTGGTTTTAAATCATTAGCTTTGATAGCATCAGCGTAATAATGAGAAATTAAATGTGAAGCAACTTCTTCAAACATTTTTTCAAGAGAAATATTGGCTTTGACAACTTCTAAAGGAGCTTTACCTTTACGGAAACCCTTGGTTTCAAAGTTGTTTTGAAAAATACGGAGATGTTCTTGGTATTCTTTTTGAATCTCTTCTTTCTTGATTTCAAGATTAAGAATAAAGGTTTTATCTTTGTTTTTTTGGATAGGTGAATTTTGTTTCATGTTAACGCTTATGATACCATGATATAAACATGGAGAGGATGATAAGTCGTCTTAAAAAAATAATAATTTCGTCATTTTTGCTGGTATTTGGGGTATTTTTGAGTTTTGGAGAATTGGTTTATTTAAGCGGGTCCAAAAAAGAAAAAGTTTTGGGAGTTTCGGTTGAAAATCAAATAATTAATTTGACTATTGGTGAAGCAGAAGAGGATAAAAATGAAATAAAAGTAAAAGAACAAGTAGCGAGTGATGATGCTAGACCAGTGATCATTAAAAAGTATTTGGAAAAATATAAGTCTCCATTAGCCCCTTATTCTGATTTGATCTATCAAATATCGACAGATTATGGTTTTGAGTATTATTGGATAGTGGCGATTGCTCAGCAGGAATCAAATTTGTGTAAAAAGATCCCAGAGGGTTCTAACAATTGTTGGGGGTATGGAATTCATAAGCGAGGAACGTTAACTTTTGAAAACTATGAGTTAGCTATTAGGAGCTATGCCGAGTATTTAAAAAGAGAATATTTTGATAAAGGGTTAAACACCCCAGAATTGATTATGAAAAAATATTGTCCAAGTTCTAATGGTTCTTGGGCAAAAGGGGTTCAGCAATTTATCGATGAGATGGAGAATGGTGATTTTTAGTGTGTATATGATCTACATGTTGACATGTATATAATATTTTGATATATTACACATTAGATCCCGGGGTGGCTCCTCTAAAAGCATGCTCTGGGATTTTTTTTGGTCTCAAAACAAGCTACTTTTGATTAAAAGTAGCTTGTTTTTATTTTGGGGTTTAAATTAATAACGAATTGAGTTAAAATCAAGCCTATGGGAGTTATATCAACATCACAATTCAAACGAGGAATCTATATTCTCTTTCAAGAAGAACCACACATGGTTGTGGATACTTCTTTTGTTAGTCCTGGTAAAGGATCAGCTTTTTATAGAACTAAACTTAAGAATCTTTACACTGGTCGAGTAGTGGAATATACCTATAAATCGGGAGAAAAAGTGGAAGAAGTTATGGTAGAAACCAACGAAGCGGAATATTCTTATTTTGACGGGTCAAATTATGTTTTTATTGAACCAAGAAATTTTGAACAATATTCGGTACCAGTGGATATTATTGGCGACGATAAGGTTTATTTGAAAGAAGGTTTGCTCTACAGAATAAAGTTTTATGATGAAAAAGCAGTTGGTATTAGTTTGCCAAAAACTATCGCCTATACTGTAATTGAAGCCGAAAATTCTGTTAAAGGTGATACTGCGACTAACGCAACTAAATATGCAATTTTAGATACTGGTCTAAAAGTCTTAGTTCCATTATTTATCAAAACTGGTGAAGAAATTTTAGTGAATACTGAGACAGGGCAATACTTGTCTAGAAAAAATTAAGCTGTTTTTTGGTAGAATACACGGGTACATGTCCTCATAGCTCAGTTGGATAGAGCGCCTCCCTTCTAAGGAGGAGGTCGCAGGTTCGATCCCTGCTGGGGATACACTTTTAAAACATTTGCGCCTATAGCTCAATGGATAGAGTACTAGTCTTCGGAACTAGTGATGAGGGTTCGATTCCCCCTGGGCGTACAAATTACTTATTACCCGGGATAATTTGTCGACAATCAGATTTTTTAAGTCCTTTTATTTCAATTATTTCTTTGTGTAATTTGACTATCCTTTCTTCGATATCTTTGATTGTTTTAATCATTTCATCGTCATCATCATCTTCGTTTATATCTTCAATATCGGCGGATATTTCTTGGACGTCAACCTGGATGTCGTCAATGTCTTTTTCAACACCAGCGATGGTTATTTTGGTTTTGTTAACACTCATTTGAATAAAGATCGATAAATATATGGCTTCTAAAGAGACAGCGGTGGTTAAGATTAACAATATTTGGTCAACGGAAAAATTGAACCATCTTAATAAGAAGATTCCAATAAAAATTAAAGTATGAACGATGATTGAAGTTGGTGTGCCTAACCAGATAGTCAGTTTTTCAGATATTTTTCCTAATTTTTCCATATTTTTTCCCCTTTTTTTAAAATCTATAACTAGATTTTCTTCTATTTAATTAAATTTAGCAACAGGTGATAAAATATCATATCTTTCTAGGGTCTTTAGCTCAGTCGGTAGAGCGGTCGCCTCTTAAGCGATTGGTCGCGGGTTCGAATCCCGCAGGGCCCACCAAGGATGTATTGACTTTTCTAATCTGGCATTTCGGTATTATTTTTATAGTACTGGATGCCAGTTTAGAGGAGTCATCTCGCCGCAGTGTTGAAATTGGTATACAAGCACGGCTTAGGACCGTGTGGGGAAACCCATGGAGGTTCAAGTCCTCTCTGCGGCACTTAAAATAAACCTTAGATAGTAGATGATAGTTTATCGATTTGTTAAAAATTAAAAATAAAAATATTTTTATTTCGGCACCTGGAATTTATTAGAACTTAGTAAAGAAACTTTTGATTTTATCGAGTAAATTGAAACGCGGGTGATAGATAGTGGCGTTTTCAGAAAAGAGAGTAATTTCATTAGAAGGTAGGTTTTCCCAAGAGATAACTATCTTTTTTGAATTGCCGTCTTTGATTTTAAACTTGAAACTAAATATTTTTATTTGATTGGGATAAATTCGATCAGATTCGTTGGTACAAATTTCTGTTATTTCAACATTGTCAGAGACATTTGGTTTGAGACAAACTTGAGTTTCTCCCCACACTGATTGGCCAGTATTTTTGAGACTGATTTGGCCATTGTACTCATGATTGGCAAAAATCAGTAAAGGTAATTGGCTTTTATAAAGTTCATATTTAGTGATTTGTTCTGGATGATTACTAGTTTTAGGAAAATCAATAACTTTTTGATATTCGGGGTAAAGTTCCTCGTTTTGATCGAGCCAAGAAAAATGATCAAAAGGAATATTAGGGTAATTATAAATAAAGGGAGTGACTGCTTTGACTCGACTGTCTTGAGACCAAATTTTGTAAGCATCAAGTAAAAACTGCGATGTTGTTTTAGTAGTATAGAATTTATTCTTTTTATTAATTCCCTCTTGGTGAGGCCAGCCGGTTTCGGTAATAAAAACTGGTAGTTCTTTTTCGACTCCTAATTTTTTGATAAATTCTAATTCCCAAGAATACCCTAAAATACTATGTTGGCCGGTATCTTTAGGGGTACCGACAAAGCCATGATTTGGATAAGAATGAGAAGCAAGACCGTCGATATAGTCAAAGTAATTTGGATTGTAGTCATAAATTTCTTGATAAACGCTTTTGGCTGATAAAAATTTTGGTAAATTGTTGGGAGAGGCAAGGTCAAGAGCACTGCCTAAAACAAAAAAATTGGAATTAAGGTTTTTAAGTTTTTGAGAAGCATAAAGACTCAAGTCGACATAATTTCTTATGTTGACTTCCCCACCCCATTCTTGGCCATGATTAATTTCGTTGAATAAAATTACATATTGGATTTTGGTGGGCCAATTGAGGGAATTCAAAAAACTAGTTAACAAATCAATATCTGATTTTTGGGGAATTTTCCAGTTATCCCCTTCAGGGATGTTAGCCAAACGGATTATGGGAATAAGATGATATTTTCGACAATTGTCAAAAAAATCTTGCCAGGTTTGATAATCAAGCTGATCAGGACGAATGACAATGGTGACCCATCCCCAATTACCGCCATTACTGTTAATAATATCTTTGGCTGATAATAAATCCTGTGTTTGGGTTAAATGGAGGCCAAACAAGTTATCAGATGCTAAAATAGACTTACTTGAAAAAATAAAAAATAGACAAGCGAGAATTAAGGTTATTTTGATTTTATTTTTTCTGGATTTTTCAATTTTTCTGCCAAAGGCGGATTTCGTTAAACTCAACAATTTGATTTTAAAATATAAGTAAGTAATTCTAACAAATGAACAAAGAAGAAATTATTAAAATGAAAATATCTCGAGTAGAGAAAGAAATTCGAGATACGCCATATGACAAGTCGAGTGAACATCATCATGGAGTTTTAAAGGCAAAATTAGCCAAACTCAAAGATGAACTTGATGGTCCAATGAATAAAGGCGGTGGGGGTGGAGTTGGTTATGCTATCAAACATTCAGGGGATGCTTCGGTGGTTTTGGTGGGGTTGCCAAGTGTGGGGAAATCAACTTTGTTGAATAAAATAACTAATGCGGAATCAAAAGTTGGGAATTATGATTTCACAACATTGGGGGTGGTTCCGGGAATGATGGAATATAAAGGGGTTAAAATCCAAATTTTAGATTTGCCGGGAATCATTGAGGGAGCGGCTGGAAATAAAGGTTTTGGAAGAAAAGTCATTTCAGTAATTAGAGCTTCTGATTTGGTGGTGTTAATGACGGATGTTCAGAGAATTGATTGGCTGAATGTAGTTGGTCAAGAACTTTATAATGCAGGGATAAGATTAAACATAAGACCACCAAAAATCTTGGTTCATAAAACTTATAAAGGAGCAATTCAAGTAATTGATCCATATTATTCTTTTGATAAAGAAGAAGTTATTGATATTGCAGAGGAGATGGGTTTGGGAAATGCTATTATTCAATTTGGAGAAAAGATCGAAAGTGTGGACAGATTAATTGATGGGTTAGTTAAAACTCGAAGGTATATGCCAGCAGTAGAACTAGTAACAAAGATGGATTTGGCAAAACCTGGTGATCTAAAAAAAATACCAGATAGAGTTTTAAAGATGTGTGTTGATCAGGGATTAGGAATAGAAGAATTTAAAGAAAGAATCTGGCAAGGGTTGGGATTAGTGAGGGTTTATCT
Organism: uncultured Gammaproteobacteria bacterium; assembly: GCA_964638385.1. GTDB lineage: Bacteria > Patescibacteriota > Microgenomatia > UBA12405 > UBA12405 > WARW01. Next base: position 3,299 of record CAZWZK010000021.1, on the reverse strand, counting down.
TAAAAAAGATAGGACTAGTGAAGCTGATAAAAACGAACCATTAATTGTCAAAAGTAATAACACTTTGGATGATGTCTTAAAAAGAATTTCTAATCAAATGAGAGATGATGTAGGTAAGGCTTATATTTGGGGTAAAAACGCAAGGTTTCCAGGACAGGAAGTGTCGTTTAAATTTCAGGTTTTTGACGAGATGGAAGTCTATTTTGGAAGATAACTTTAATAGATTATCTAAAAATACCTTAGTTTTTTATTTGACTAGATCTAATTTGTTGAGAGCGTTTTTTGATTTCTTCTTTGGAAATTTTGGGTGAAGTCTCAAAAATAATTCTGGCCTTGGTATCTGGTCTAGGCGAGAAAGGGAAAACATGAATTTTTGAAAAGCCGATTTGTTGACAGAGGTCTAATGTTTCTTGAAAATCTGTTTCAGTTTCCTTGGGGAAACCAACGATAATGTCTGTACCAAATTTTAGATCATAGATACTAGATTTTAGATCACAGATTTTTTTAAGAATATCTTTTTTGGTATAAGGGCGATTCATAAGGGAAAGAATTTTGTTGGAACCAGATTGAATTGG
>CAZWZK010000021.1:0-2624 GCA_964638385.1 uncultured Gammaproteobacteria bacterium | reverse complement strand
TGAGTGCAACCGGATTGAACTTTGAGAAGGTAGCGTTGGGTATGGCTAAACTTGTCCGCTATCTTTGGACTGTAGCTAGATTTTAAATGATTGAGGAGTTCCTCTTTTTGGTTATTTTTAAAGAGTTTGACATTGGGGATATTTTCGATTTTTTTAAAACTAGCGCAACCAGTAACATAAATTTCAGCTTGGGGATATTTTTGACAAATAGCTTTAACTTTATTAATTGATTCTTTCTCCCCTTTTTTAGTGATAGCACAAGTATTGATAAGAATAATTGAAGGGGTTTTGTTGTTGGTTGGAACAAAACCTTGATCAATTAAAACCTGGGACCATTGATTGGTTTCGGCAGCGTTGACGCGACAACCAAAGTTAATAGAGAGGAAATTTTTAGGTGAAGTCATGTGGAATATTATAGCAAAGATGGGGTTAATTTGATTATTTATCCTAAGGATAGGATAAATAAAAAATCATCTATCAATTAGCAGTATGAATGTTTGATTGCTAATTAATTTTAGTTATCAAAATAGATTAAAAAATATAAAAGTGATTTTAAATATATCAATTACTTTTTTGGGTGAGAGGCAATAAATTCTTTGATGTAATCCATAACATCAAGAGTTGTCTCCCAACCAAGTTCTTGGCGAGCTTTATCTGGAGCAGTACCTGATTCGGTGCGTCCAGGATCCCCATCAATATATTCGATGGTGCCACCAAAAGCTTGGGCAATTTCTAAAACAGAATATTCTTTTTTATTACTGAGAGTATAACCATCACCATTACCTTTTTCTCCGACTAAAATCATACCGTGAGCTAAATCTTTAACGTAAGTAAAATTTCTTTTTTGGGTACCAGGTTTAACAACAGTAAATTTGCCCCCATTGAGATAAATTTCTTGAAATTTAGCAATGAGAGTAGCGTATTTACCAATGCCGTTTTCTCTGGGGCCAAAGGCGTTGTAGAAATAACAAATAGCGTAAGGTAAATTGTACCAACGACCATAGCAATTGATTAGGTCAACGTTGTTGGCTTTGGTAAATGAATAAGGATTGGCAAAACGTTCTTGGCCCTCGGTGGCAAATTTGGTACTGGAAGCAGCATAAACTAATTTTCCAACTTTTCTTTGACGGCAAAATTCAAGCACAGCAAAAGTACCAATGGTATTCATATCATAAACTTTTTGAGGTTCAGTGATTGATGAGGAGACTCTGGCATATTCACCAAGGTGATAAACAATGTCCGGGTTTTCTGGGACTAGCTTATCAATATCTTTAGTATGTCCGGTCCGATATTCAGCACCGTCAATATGATTTTCTTGTTTTCCATTAAAATAGTTATCTAAAGAAATTACTCTATTATTAGAATCTTTAACTAATTCTTCAATAATATGTGAACCAACATGTCCGGCACCGCCGGTAACTAAAATTATTTTTGACATATTTTAAATTAATGACGACCTAACCAATCGTACTTAAGTTTATCAAATGTACCGGCTTTGAGAGCGTCTCTGATTTCTTGGGTAGCATTGATCATAAAAGCAAGATTGTGAATAGTCATGAGACGGTAGCCGAGCAATTCTTGGGTTTTGAAAAGATGGTGAATGTAGGCTTTGTCGTATTTTTGACAGGTAGGACAATGGCAGTTTGGATCAAGTGGTGTTTGATCTAATTTGAATTGTACATTCATAATTTGGCTTTTAAACTTATTTTTGTAGTCATAAGTGGAATTTCCAGTGCGGTGTAAAAACTGTCCACCACGAGCCATACGAGTAGGCAGAGTGCAGTCCATAGAGGTAATTCCTTGACTAAAAAAGTCAAAAAGATCATCGACTTCTCCAACACCAAGTAAATGGATAGGCTTACCGGTTTTGAGGGCAATAGGTAAGCAATAATCGACGGCTTGGCGCATTTTGTCTTTTGGTTCACCAACTGAAACTCCACCGATGGCAATACCATCAAAATCTTGAGAGCAAATAAATTCGGCTGATTGTTCACGGAGATCTTGGTAATAACTGCCTTGAATAACTCCATAAAGTTTTAAATCTTGATTTAGTTCTTGATTGAGTCTTTTGTGTTCAGTGAGTGAACGAATTGCCCAGCGATGAGTTCGGTCAAGAGCTTTTTGGGCATATTTTTTGGTAGCTGGGTATGGAGTACATTCGTCAAAAGCAATAATATAGTTAGCACCTAAATTGTGTTGAATTTGAAGTGATTTTTCGGGAGTGAAAAAATGGAGAGAACCATCGAGATGAGAACGGAATTCAACCCCATCTTCAGTAATCTTGACTAAATTACCGGCTCCATTGTGATCTTTGGCTAAGGAAAAAACCTGAAAACCACCAGAGTCTGTAATTATTTGACCGTTCCATCGGGTAAATTTATGGAGTCCTCCGAATTCTTTAACAGCTTTGTCTCCGGGACGGAGATAAAGGTGATAGGTATTACAAAAGAATATTTCAATTCCAATTGCCTCCATTTCTTCGGGAGAAAGGGATTTGACGGTGGCTTGAGTACCGACTGGAACAAATGTAGGTTGAGATAACATAAGTTACAAATTATATCATTGGGATTTTTATAGAAAACTTGTATAATATCAGCACGTTTGACTTGAGCCGCTGTGGTGAA
>CAZWZK010000020.1:0-14114 GCA_964638385.1 uncultured Gammaproteobacteria bacterium | reverse complement strand
TAATCGAAAATATAGAAGTGGCGGGAGCTGGGTTTATAAACTTTTATTTGAAACCGGAATATTTAATTAAAAAAGCAGAAAGTATTAACTATGAAATAGAATTTAGAAATAAGTTGGCTGAGTACGGAAAAGGAAAAACTATGGTGATCGATTATTCAGCTCCAAATATTGCTAAACCATTTGGAATTGGACATTTGCGATCAACTAATATTGGCCAAGCTATTTACAATATTTATAAAATATTGGGGTGGAACTGTATTGGAGATAATCATATTGGTGATTGGGGTACTCAATACGGTAAGTTAACAGCAGCTATTGTTAGATGTAAGATGTTAGATCCTAGATTTAAGATCTTTGAGGGCGATTTTGATATTAATAAATTAACGATAAATGATTTAGAAAAGCTTTATGTGGCTTTTCATAAAGAAGCAGAGACTGACGAGAGTTTGATTGATGAAGGACGCGAATGGTTTGCAAAATTGGAAAATGGCGACAAAGAAGCACGAGAAATTTGGCAAAAATGTATTGATATTTCCCTACTCGAATTTGAAAAGGTATACCAAACACTAGGAGTCCATATTGATTTTATTCATGGAGAATCTTTTTACCAAGAAATGTTACCAGAGGTAACTAAAGAAATTATTGATAAAGGAATTACTAAAAAAAGTGAAGGAGCAATCATTGTGGAGTTAGGTGATATGCCACCAGCAATGTTACAAAAGACAAATGAAACAACAACCTATTTCACCCGAGATATGGCAACGATTAAGTACAGAATAGAAAACTGGAATCCAGATTTGATAGTTTACGAAGTTGGAGTGGATCAACAATTACATTTTAGACAAGTTTTTGAAACAGCCAAGTTAATGGGTTGGTGGCCAAAAAATGGAATGGTACATGTGGCTCATGGATTAATTCGATGGCCAACAGGAAAGTTTTCAACCAGAAAAGGAGACACAATTCATTTGTCAGATGTAATTGAGAAAGCGATGGATGAGGCAAAAAAGATTGCTGAAAAAAGTAGTGTTAATAAAGAAATGACTGCAACCGAAAAAGAAGAGATGATTAAAGTAGTCGCTATTGGCGCCGTTAAATTTAGTGATTTAGCGACTGATCCAAGGAGAGATGTGATCTTTGACTGGGACAAAATAATGAGTTTGGATGGAGACTCTGGCCCATACCTCCAATACACTTATGCTCGCTGTAAAAGCGTCTTGAATAAAACTAAAATTAAGGAACAAAAAAATATTGAAATGATTCCCAATGAGATGAATGAAGACGAGAAGGGTTTGGTAAGAGAATTTTATAAGTTTGAGGAAAAAATTATTGAATCATCAGAAAGATATTCCCCTGCCGTAATTGCTGAATATCTTTTGGGAATAGCCAGAAAATATAATGAGTTTTATGCAAAAAATAGAATTATTGATCAGAAGGAAGAAATTTTTAGAGTCTTTTTGACCAAAACTACTGCTAGTATTATTGAAACCGGATTGGATTTGTTGGGTATACAGACTGTTGAAAAAATGTAAGGGCAATGTTGTGATATTATAAAATCAATATATGGAAACAGAAAGTAAAAAACCAACAGATGAAAGTGGTATTAATGTAGATGCAGTTAGAGACTATATGTTTTCAGAATATGAAGACTTGCCTGATATATTGGAAGCATTGAAAAAGAATCCCAACAGAGTCGATTTGGATAGAATTATTTAATAAAAGAATATTATTTAAATATTTTTTTATAGATTTCTGAATAGTGAGAAACTGGGATAAATTTAATATCCTTTTTAACTTCTTTTGGAATTTCGACTAAAGACTTTTCATTATCTTTGGGAATGAAAATAGTTTTTAAACCGGCTCGATGAGCAGCAATAGATTTTTCTTTTAGACCACCGATTTCTAAAATATTACCTCGAAGAGTAATTTCACCAGTCATACCAATATCTTTTGGCACAGCCACACCTTTGAGGGCAGAAATTAAGGAGGTAGTAATGGCTCCACCTGCACTAGGACCATCTTTTGGGGTAGCACCTTCTGGGACATGAATATGAATATCAATTTTATGAAAATCCTGTTTGATACCAAATTCTTTTGATTGAGAACGGACAAAAGAAAGAGCGGCTTGGCAAGATTCTTTCATAACTGAACCAAGTTTACCAGTCAAAATCAATTGGCCTCGACCTGGCATAATATTGACTTCAATAAAGAGAATATCGCCACCAACAGATGTCCAAGCTAACCCTGTAGAAACACCAACTTCATCTTTTTTACCTTTTAGAGTAGCAGAAAATTTTTCTGGCCCTAAAAATTTTTTAAGAATGGTTTGATTATTAAGATCAACTGGAGTCTTTTTGTCGGTAACAATTTTTTTGGCAGATTTGCGGAAAAGTGAGGAAATAACTCGCTCAAGGCTACGAACACCAGCTTCACGAGTATATTTTTCAACCACATATTTTAAGGTTTCGTCCTTTATTTCAGAAATATCTTTTGGTTGTAAACCATTAGCAGCTAATTCTTTTTTGACTAAGTATTTTTTGGCAATATTAAACTTTTCATCAAGAGTGTAACCAGAAAAATTAATAATCTCCAAACGATCACGAAGAGGGCCAGGAATAGTTGATAAATCATTACCGGTGAGAATAAAAAAGACTTTGGATAAATCAACAGGGAAGTCTAAATAGTGATCAGTAAATTCGCGATTTTGTTCTGGATCAAGAGTTTCAAGAAGAGCCGAAGATGGATCGCCTCGATAATCTGAGCCAATTTTGTCAACTTCGTCTAGCATGAAGACTGGGTTCATAGATTTGGCGTCTTTGAGGCCTTTGATAATTCGACCGTTCATAGCTCCGACATAAGTGCGGCGATGGCCACGAATTTCAGCCTCGTCACGGATACCTCCAAGAGAGGCACGGACAAACTCACGACCAAGGGCCTTGGCGATAGATTTACCAAGTGAGGTTTTACCAACACCTGGAGGACCAATAAAACAAAGGATATTAGCAGTGCCAGAGTTATCCTCATTTTTCTTGGTTTTAATTTTATTTTTAAGTTGAATGACAGCTAAGTATTCCAAAATTCTTTCTTTGACATCTTTGATACCATAGTGATCTTCATCAAGAATTTTGGCCGCTTTGGATAAGCTAACATCTGATTTACTATATTTACCAAAAGGAAGTTCGACGACAGTTTCTAAATAAGTTTTTATATAGCTTGATTCTGGGGCCATAGAACCCATTTCCATAAGTCGATTTAGTTCTTTGAGTAATTTTTTGCGAATATCTTTGGAAAGATCAAGTTTTTTGATTTTCTTTTCCAGATCATCAAATTCACCGCCACTGTTTTCTCCAAGACGTTTAAGTTCTTTTTCGATTTGGCGTTTTCTTTCTTCTAAGACATTACGCTTAACTCCGGTGTTAAATTTTTCTTGGGTTTTTTCTTCGATTGAACGTTCAAGTTCGGCTATTTTCATTTCTTGAATTAGATGTTCGGTGGCAGCTTTGAGTCGTTGACTGACGATTAGAGTTTCAAGTAAACTTTGTTTTTCGTTGATTTTAGCATCAATAGAAAAGCAAACCTGATCGGCCAGATCGCTACTGGAAACACCAGTACTAAGTTGCATCATGGCGGGCAAATCAAGCTGGCGACCCATAGCAAAAGCTTTTTTGAGCTGACTTAAAAGGGTTTCGGCAGATTGTTGGACTTCAGTAAGAGGTTCTGGGATGATGGGGAGATCAACATATTCAGCTAAAAAGAAAGGATCGGTTTTTAATAAATTAACGATATTGACTCGAGAAATACCTTTGACAATAGCATGAAGGTTACCATCTGTTTGAAGAACATGTTCGATTTTGGCCAAGACACCAACATTATAAAGATCAGACAAGGTAGGATTGTCGATTCGACTATCTTTTTGGGTAGTAATAATAACTAATTTGTTAGTATTATCGTAAGCATGGAGTAAGGAATTAGTTGATTCTTTGCGACCAAAAAAAAGAGAGGTTTCGACTGATGGGAAAAGAACAATATTGCGCAAAGGGATAAGTGGTAAAACTTTGCGAACAGGTTGTAAAGTATTTACTTGATTAGGATTTTCTTCCATATATTTAGCAGAATACCAAATTGATTGCTAAGTGTCAACCAATAAATGGTTATATAGTGTAAAATACACCTGTGCGAAATAAAAGTAGTGAAAACAAAAAAATAAGAAAAATTGGAAGAGTTGTCTTGGTGGGCCGACCAAATACTGGCAAATCAAGCTTGCTTAATGCGATTATGTCGCAAAAAGTAGCAATCACTTCCCCGTTACCACAAACAACCCGAAAAAATAGTCGGGTGGTTTATAGTGATGAGAGAGGTCAGATGATATTTAGTGATACTCCCGGTATTATAGGAAAAATTGATGATTTGATTGGAAAAAGAATAAATCTTGAAGCACCAAAAGAATTGAATCAGGCTGATGTAATATTGTGCTTGGTGGATATTTCTCGACCTAAAAACGAAGAAGAAAATAAGGTTATTGGCTTGGTGAGAAAAGCTAAGGCAAAGAAAGTTTTGGTTTATAACAAAATAGATATTGCTAAGGGCCCTAAAGATCATTTGCCAGAATACAATTATTTAGAGGATGAATTCGACAAAGTGATTGGGGTTAGTGCAATAAAAGAAAAGAATGTAAAAGGATTAATTAATTTAATTTTTGAATTATTACCAGAAGAGATAAATAAAGAGACTGAATATAATATCAGCTTGATGGATAGCGGAAATAAACCAAAAATTGGGATGAATTCAAGAGAATATGTCCAAGAAATAATTAGAGAAAAAACTTATTTGTTTTTGAGAGAAGAAATTCCCTATTCAATCGATGTAAGAGTTGATGAAATCATTGATAAGCGAAAATTAATTTTGATCAAAGCAGTTATATTGACGAGTGCTGATAGATACAAAAAAATGATTATTGGCCGAGGTGGTAAAAAAATCAAAGAAATTGGTTATAATGCCAGAAAAGAATTGGAGTTGATGTCAGGAAGAAAAATATTTCTAGAAATGAGAGTGGAAATTGATACTCATTGGCCAGAGAGAGAAGTGGAAAAATAATTGACAGAGAAAAATAATTAATCTAGACTAAATGTGTTATTTCATTTATTTTAGGAGAATTATGGCAAAAACAGGAAAATTTTTCTTGACTGGTTTATTAGCAGCAGCTGCTGGTGCAGTTGGTGGTTTGTTGTTAGCCCCACAATCAGGTAAAAAAACCAGAGAAGATATTAAAAAAATGTTATTGAAATTAACTAAAGAAGTGGATACTGGAGTTCGAGACACCAAAGAAAAAGTAAAGGAAGTTTTTGGTGATGCCAGTGATGAAGCAGTGGCAAAGTATAAAGAAATAAAAACTGCAGTGATGGAAAAAGTGGCTGAAGTAAAAACAGCTGGAAAAGAAATTGATAAAGATAAATATGCAATGATTGTTGAAGATGTTGCAGCTGAATTTAAAGATGATTTGAAAGCAACAAAATCAGGAGCAGTTAAATTGATAGCACAGCTCAAGAAAGACTGGGAAAAAGTTAAAAGAGCTTTAGTTTAATTTCTTAGAAATAAGATCGTTAAGTTTTTTGATACTATCGGTGTCGATAATGGAAGTGACCATATCGGCGCCGATTTGTTTTTGGATTTTTTTGACTTGAGAAGTTTCTAAAGTGTCCGATTTGGTCAAGACAATAATCTCGGGTTTTTTGGCTAATACAGAACTATAATTAATTAATTCTTGACGAACTGTTTGATAATCAGCAAGAGGATCTGATGATTCAGCTGAGACACAGTGAATTAGGAGAGTAGTTCTTTCGACGTGTTTTAAAAATTTTACTCCCAAGCCACGACCATCAGCTGCACCTTCAATTAATCCAGGGATGTCGGCAATAATATAGCCACCACGAGTGACTCCAAGATTTGGTTCGAGAGTAGTAAAGGCATAATTGGCAACTTTAGCACCAGCAGCAGTAAGTTCGTTGAGAAGACTAGTTTTTCCAGCGTTAGGTAAACCGATAAGACCAATTTGGGCAATAAGTTTGAGTTGTAAGAAAAGTTTTTTAGGAGTTGTTTTGTAACCAAGTTCACGCTCTTGAGGAGTTTGATTGGTTGAAGAACGAAATAAATAGTTTCCTCGACCACCACTACCACCACGAGCAATCAAAATTTTTTGACCAATTTCAGTAATTTCTACAGAAGAGCCATTATCATAATTGACAACAGTACCTACTGGAACTTGGATAATTAAGTCATCCCCGCCTTTACCAGTACAATTATTATGACCACCTTGTTCCCCATCTTGAGCACCATAGACTTTGGCGTGACGGAATTGATTTAGTTTACTAATATCTGAAACACCTTCAAAAAAAACAGAACCGCCATTGCCGCCTTGACCACCGTCTGGGCCACCTTTGGGGCGAAAGGCATCGTTGTAGAAATGAACTACACCGTTTCCGCCGTTACCTCCCTTAACAATAATATGAACTTCGTCGATAAGCATGAGTGTATTATACCGTAGATTTCACTTTTTCTATTTTTTAACCAGCAAGATATAATTGACTGTAAACCAAGAACCAACAGTTCTTTGATAAAGCTCAAATATGCAAGAAAGAAATTTTTTACCTAAAGATATTAGATTTAAAGATAGAATCATTCCTTTGGAAGATATGTTACCCAAAATAGAAGAGGTAAAAGGAATAATTAAAAAGGCTGGTTTAAATGATTTGATTGATTTCCAAAAGAGAATTGAGGATGATAAAAAACCGTATATTCAAGAAATAATCGATGGACTAAAAGAAGAAGACAAGAACCAAAATATTTTGGGGTTTTTTAATTTAGAAAATTCTTTGATGGGAATGGCTTATTTTTTAAACGACAACGATAGATCAATTTATTTATCAAGGTTAATGACCGACCCTAATTTTCGGAATAAAGGCATTGCCAGTCCTATTTTAGAAGAACTTAAAATGAGATATGACACAATTAAAACAGTGCCGATACCTTTGGGAGTGGATTACGAAAAGACTGGGAATATAAAAAGATTAAAAAGATTTTATATAAAACGAGGATTTAATGACGGGAGACAGTGGAAAAGATACAGAAATTAAATGGTCGAGTTTGAAGTGACTAGTTGGCCGCAAGCGGCGGAATATTTTTGACCAAAAGATCGGCGAAGAGAATATTCGACTCTAAATTGGTTTAGATAATCCATAAATATTTTTTGTTGATCCCTACTGGCTGGATCCATACCACCAGTAACAGGATTGAGAGGAATTAGATTTAAAAAGAAAAGATGATGAGAGTGGAGAAAATCAGCCAATAATTTGGCGTCTTGTTGACTGGTATTTTGTTTCATAAGGGCATATTCAAAAAAAAGCTGGCGATTAGTTTGGTTGACATAATAAAGACAGGCCTTTTTGAGAGCGTTGAGATCAAATTGACGAGCAATTGGCATAATAGACTCGCGAAACTTTTGATCGGCCGAATGAAGGGAAATGGCGAGGTTCACTTGAGTATTTAAATTAGCAAATTCAATAATTTTGTCAGCAACACCAGCAGTAGAAATACTGATTTTGCGAGCGCCAATATTTAGACCCTCAGGAGAGTTAATTATTTTGAGAGCGGAAATTAGATTATCCCAATTTAAAAACGGTTCACCCATACCCATAAAAACAACCCGGCCAACAAACGAAGGGTGGATTTTTTGATTCCAATAAAGAATTTGGTCAACAATTTCATCCGGACTTAAGTTTCTTTTGAGACCCATTTTGCCGGTGGCACAAAATTGACAACCGAGAGGGCAACCAACTTGACTAGAAACACAGGCAGTAATCCAATCTTCATAATCCATCAAGACAGATTCAATCAAATTATCATCAGACAATTTTAGAAGAGATTTTTGAGTTGAGTTATCGCCAACATTTTTTTCTTCAGCAACAGAAAGCAAGGATAATTGGGAAGATAATTTGGCGCGAAGATTAAGGGAGAGATCTGTCATTTGATCAAAACTGTAGTAGCGACCAGAATAATAGTTTTTGACTATCTGGCGATAACGGAAATCAGGCAGATCTTGTTGCGCGATAAAAGCTTTTAGTTGTGATAAATCCATTGATTATGCCTTGTTGATGGCATTAAGATAATCTTGTTTCTGTCTAAAACCAACAATGGTCTCGATAATTTGACCATCTTTAAAGAGGATGACAGTGGGAATACCAGTAACATTGTATGTTAAAGATATTTCTTGGGCTTCATCAACATTAATTTTTACAACTTTGACAGTGTCTTTTAATTCTTGACTAATTTCTTCGATAATTGGACCGAGCATTTGGCATGGACCACACCAAGGAGCCCAGAAATCAACTAGGACTTTACCTTTGAAATCTAAAACTTCTTTTTGAAAATCAGTTTGGTTAATATTTTGTGCCATAGATGGATTATAAACTATTATTTAGTTTTTACTAATTTTGCAGTGTAAATGATTTGTCGAAGGACACCATCTGGGCCTTCAATTTGATTAGTACCAGAGATGGCAACATATTGAGCTAAGTAGTCAGAGAGAGCGATTTTTAATTCTTTGGCTTGAGTTTGATTTTCCTTTAATTTATCAATAGTAGATTTAGCCCCTGGATCATTTAAAACATTTTGCTTGGCAGAGTTTTTAAGTTTGGCTTGTTTTTTGGATTCTTTTTCAAGTTCTTGATATTCAGCGTTGCTTTCCAAAAGAGAGTCAATCATGCTTTTTTGTTCATGAAGTTGTTTGGTGATTTCATCAAGACGGAGAGTGGCAGTATTGATGAGGTTTTCAATATTGAGAAGGTTTTGAGCTTTATTTTCGTCTGGCATACCTTTTACTTTATCAACTGCGAAAATCTTCTTCAAGGGACAATAATTCTTTGACTGAGTTTAATCTAACAAGTTTCATTCTGAGTGACTTTGCATTAGGAAAGTCGGCAGTGTAGAGTAGAAAATGCTTACGGAGGCTATCAAAAGCACGATGTGGAAAAACAGTTTCGAACATTTGAGAGTGAAGCAACATAGCGCTAAATTTTTCCTGAGGTGTGGCGATATGATCAATAAAACACCAAGGGTTACCACCGGCAGCACGACCAATAAGGACACCATCAACACCGTATTTTTGACAATACTCAATTCCTTGTTGGTGATTTTTAATATCACCATTACCAAAAATTTTAGTCTTAGTATTTTTGGCTAAGGAAACAACTTTAGTAATTTCTTCCCAATCGGATTGACCTGCATAAGCTTGTTTTAGAGTTCTCCCATGGATGGTGAGAAAATCTAGATCTTGAGCTAATAAAATAGGAATCCATTCTGTAACTATTGAATGAGTAGAACCAAGTCTAGTTTTGACAGAAATTGTTGGTTTATTGGTTTTATTCGATATTAGGTCGGAGTAAATTTGATTGCGTTTAATTACGGCCAAAGTTTTTTGATTAAGTCCGAGATCAGTAATTTTGACTTTATCACTAAACCAGTCATCAATCCCATTTTTAGTAGATTGAATAATTTGAACAGCTAATTTAGGGTTACTAATTAAAGCAGCCCCACTGCCGTTTTGAGTGACAGTTTTGGCAGGACATCCCATATTAATATCAACGCCATCAAAGCCTAACTCGCAAAGAATAATGGCAGAGTTATAAAAACTGGATGGATCTTTGCCAAATAATTGACCGATAATTGGGTGTTCTTGGGCAGAAAATAAAAGAGTATCATAAAGTTTGACTCCACCATGCGAAATTCCTTCAGCACTAACAAATTCGGTGAAAATTAAATCTGGTTTGGCGATTTTGGTTTGGACTAAACGAAAAGCCTCGTCTGTAATTCCATCCATAGGAGAAAGACCGATGATGTTTGACTTATCTAAAAAGCTATTTGACATGGTCGGCTTTATAGAAACGATATAAAGGAATAAAGATAACACAACTTAAAATAGTTTCCATAAGAATTGCATTTCTAGCTCCAAACTTGTCAGCAAAAATGCCTAATACAACGGCAAATACGCCAAAAAATAAACTACCAAAAAGAGAGTTTAACGATCCCATAGTGGCTCGTTGTTTATGTGTAAATTCTGTTTGAAATAATTTGGCAGTAGAAACTTCACTAGTGCCGTACATTAGTGAAGTTAATGACATAATTGCTGGAGACCAAACTCCTGGAAAAAGGAGAGCGGATAGATCAATAATTCTGGAATATATTTTTTGGGTTAACATAACTTTGAAAGCGCTGTACTTTTTAATGATTCGACCACTAAATTTAAAACTGAGACTAGCTCCAAAGTTTGATAAAACTTGAGCAAAACCAACAGCCCAAGTAGGCCAAAGAGTATTGATAAAAACTGATCTAAATTGCCAAGTTGCTTCACCCATACCGAAGCTAACAATATTAACTAAACTTAATTGTCTAAGTTTAAAATTGGTAAGAAAATTTTTTGCAGCCTCTTTGATGTGAACAAAAATATTTTCAGGATCAGAGTTTACGGCTTTAACATCAATTAGATTGATGCTTAAAATTAAACAGATTAATTGTGGAACAGTTGATACCCAAAGTAGAAATGATATTGGGAAAAAAGCGATTAAACTGGAAAAAATGGCAGAAATAGCTAATGATAATTGGGTCATAGCACCAATCTTTCCATTGTATTCTTCGAATTGATCAATTTTATTGATAACGGCTAAATTATCATAAAGTAAAGCATCATTGTTACCACTATAAAATGATCGACCCAACCCTTGAACTATGGCCCCTAAAACTAAAACCCAATAATTTAAGCCTATTGCATAGATAATAGAAGCAGCAAAAAAACAAATAGAGCCAAATGTTAAAGTTTTTACCCGACCATACCTGTCTGAAATAAAACCTGTAGGCAACTCGAAAAAAGCTGAAGAGACCATAACTATGGAGAATATACTTAAACCTAGAGCATACGACCCAGAAACATTAGAAAAATAAATTATAGCTAGTGGAGTCCATAAACTAAATTCACCTAAAAAACCAATCCATCTGAGTAGTTTTATATTCCGTTCAAAGGCCATAACTATTTCCTTTTGTTTTTGGCAGCAAATTTAGCACCAACTCGAGAACCAAAATTACGCTGCTTAAAAACAGTAGAACGAACATGTAGTGGTGAACTGCCTAAATATTCTGGTTTTTGACCTGGTCGAGGACGAAATTTCTTTTTGTTAGGATTAATTTCGGGGATAAATTTTGGGACATATTCACCCGTAGTATTGCGATTAAGTGATTTACCAACAGAGTTAAAAACTGGTTTGCCACCTTTGTATTTTGAAGGACGGCGATTTGATTCTTGATTGAAGGAAGGTTGATTTTCTGATCTACGGATAAAAGGTGAGGGAGAATCTGAATGGGCTTGGAATCGGCGTTGTTGATATTCTTGAGTATCACTGTCGGGGTGAGGCAAATAGGTTTGTTGACGGCGATTAGGATGTTTTTCTAAAGCTTGTTCATGGCGAGCCTGGCCTTCTGGAGTTAAAAAAGGATCAGGTTGAGCGTAATCAACAATAATACTGCGATCTCCTAAAAAGAAATTGTGATATTTTTCTTTGGCACGAATAGCGTCGTTAAGATTTTCATATTCAACATAACCCATGCCGCGGCTTTTACCCCAACGGTTATGCATAATTTTTAGGGAAATTATTTTTCCTTCAGAGATAAAAATATCAAGAAGTTCGCCTTCGGTGAAACGATAGGGCAAACTGCCGACAAATAATCTCTTGGAGACAGGTTTAGACTCATTCATAATTATGAGTTATTATAACCTATGCTGAAATATAAAGTATTAGTTTTGGGGCAACTAGAGACAAATTGTTATCTTGTGTGGGACAATAAGACCAAAAAAGGAATAGTGATTGACCCAGCCGATGACGGGGTAAGCATTTCTGAAGAAATTACAGCTAGCGGAATTGAATTGATAGGGGTAGTGATGACACACGGTCATTTTGATCATTCTTTGGCGGCTTTGGATTTGAAATTAATCTATAACGTCCCGATTTATTTAAACAGTAAAGATAAATTTTTGATAGACAGACAGAGTGAAACAGTAAAACATTTTTTAAAAATTAAGGTTGAAACTCCAAATATTGTAAAAATAGACAAAGATTTAGAAGATGTTCAAGAAATTGAAATAGGAGAAGAAAAATTAAAGGTAATAAAAACACCAGGGCATACTCCTGGATCAATTTGTTTGTTTAATGAAGAAAAAAAAATATTATTTTCGGGAGACACTTTGTTCAATGGTTTGAGAGGCCGAACTGACTTTAAGTACGGATCAACCAAAAAAATATTTGATAGTTTACGAAAATTGATGGAATTACCAGAAGAAACTGATGTTCTTTCAGGACATGGCGAAATAACAACAATCGGGAGCGAAAAACCGAGATATAAGTGGAGAGATTAGTTGGACTTGAGATTATTAATGGTTTCGTCAAAGTTTTTGATATGGTCTTGTTTGATACTTTCCAAAAGTTCGACTAAAAGGCCGTTAATATAATCTTTAACCCCTTCGGCTTGTTCAGGAGTAAGTTTTAATTCTTGAATTAGTTGTTCTATGGTTTGCATTAGCTTAAATTATAGCATTTGTCGTATAATATGTGGTCTCCGCTACCCCATCGTCTAATGGTAGGACACTACGCTCTGAACGTAGTAATTGTGGTTCGAATCCATGTGGGGTAACCATTTTTTTGAAAGGTGGTATAGAGTAATTACTGAGAATAAGTCAAACTAGAAAGAAAGAAAAACATATCTAAGGCACTATATAAATATCAATAGGAAAATAAAAAAAACGAGGGGCCTAGGTGAGAGATAAAATTGTTCGCAAACTGCGAGTCAATAAAATCAGACACATAGGCCCGGGATAAGAAATTTGGAAGGTTTACACCAGGCGCGCACCATAAGGTACGGCAATGCCCCATAAGTGGGACATTATTTATCGACGACGAGGCTATTCAGTTTTTTGGTAACCTGGTCGGTCAGTTCAGGGGCGGCGGTCGACTGTAGTAGAGGACGAATGCTCCATTACCACCGAATGGCGTCCGTGACGATCTTGTGCTCCGTACAGACGGCGGCGGTGTCACGAAGGCCCAAAAAGGGACGTAGAAGACAATCACTCCTTTCTTTTTTTGGTCTGATGGTGTGTCGGTCGGCATGTCAGAATGTCTGAGAGACAGAAAAACAGGACAACGGAATCACCCCTTCCTTATTTATTATCTTTGCTTGTAAAGTGCAAAATATCACCTCTCCTCAAAGCAGCGTTCTGCTTGGATTTAATTACTTATAGGTTACTCCGGAAAAAGAAAAAATAAAGGAGTCAAATTAAAAATTTTTAGTCCTAATCTTATTTAAGTAGGTTTTTTCAAATCCAGAAATTAATCTTTTTTTGGTTTCAGGAACAAACTTGGTGTAGATATCGAATAAAGATACCCATTGAGAAAAGTTTAATTGAGTTGGTTTAAGGGAGTTTATTTTTAATTGATGATTAATTTTTTTGAATTGGTCGTAAGAAAAAACCTTTTTATAAATTTCAAAAATATTTGGTTTCCATTGGTTAAATCCAAAAATAACAAAATCACGAAACTGTTGATAAATATCTTCATCGATAATAATGTCTTCTTTGAGAGAAAACTTAGCAAAAACAATATCGACTTGGGGCTTTGGAGTAAAAGAAGTGCGATCAATATCGCCTAAAATTTGAATATTATAAAAAGGAGCTAAAAGGATAGCGTCTTGGTTGTTAAAATCTTCGAAGAGAGAATATTTTTGAGCAGCTTCAAGTTGCATAATAAAATAAATCTCGATAGGTTTATGGGGACTTTTTAATATTTTATCGAGAATAGGAGCAGTGATAGAAAAAGGGATATTGGAAAATATTTTGAATGAAATAGAAGGAAGGCTCCAAGACAAGAAATCTTGATTAATCAACTTAAGATTGGAAACTTGAAAGAATTTGTCTTGAAGAAAAGGAATTAGTTCTTGATCTTTTTCGATAGCGACTACTTGAGAGACCACTTTGATTAATTCCTGAGTAATAATTCCCCTACCTGGGCCAATTTCGACAACAACAT
>CAZWZK010000019.1:0-14852 GCA_964638385.1 uncultured Gammaproteobacteria bacterium | reverse complement strand
AACATTCGTGATTGTGATGCTATTTGTCATGTCGTTCGCGCTTTTTCTGATACCAATATTATAAAAGAAGGTTCTGTCGATCCTCAAGGGGATTTTGAAGTTATTTGTGCCGAACTAATTATCAAAGATTTAGAAACTATAGATAAATATATTGATACCAACAAAAACAATGCCAAAGAAAAAAATAGTAAAAAATTTGTTTTAGCTCAAAAACTAAAAATAGAACTCGAAAAAGGGATTTTAGCTGTTAACTTAAAACTTGATGACGAAGAAAAAGAATTATTAAAAGAATTTTTCTTACTTACTGCTAAACCATATTTTATTGTTGCCAATGTTGACGAAGATACTTATCAAAATATCGAAAATTTCAATCTAAAAGTTGAAAATTTTGAATCAGTGGTTCCAGTCTGTGCCAAAATCGAATTCGATTTATCTGAATTAAATTTAGAAGAGCGCAAAAGTTATTTACAAGAATTAGGTGTTTCCCAATCTGGTCTTGAACGAGTTATTCAAAAAGCCTACGACACCCTGGGTTTGCAATCTTATTACACTGCTGGTGTCAAAGAGGCTCGGGCCTGGACCATCAAAAAAGGTTCTACTGCTCCTCAGGCTGCCGCCGCCATTCACACCGATTTTGAAAAAGGTTTTATTATGGCCGAAGTGGTTTCTTATCAAGATTTTGTTACTTGTAATGGTTCACTCGGTGCCAAAGATGCTGGCAAACTTCGTCACGAAGGTCGTGATTACATTATGCGCCCAGACGATGTTGTCGAATTTAAAGTCAATGCTTAATAAACTATTAATTATTTCTGGCCCTACAGCTACAGGGAAAACCGATTTAGCTGTTAAATTAGCAAAAAAATATCATGGGGAACTGGTTTCAGGGGATTCCTGTCAGATCTATAAAGGTATGGACATTGGTACTGGTAAGGATCAACCGGATGAAACTCCAATTCATTTAATTGATATCGTTACTCCCGATCAAAAATTTTCTGTCGCTGACTTTCAAAAAATTGGTATTCAAACTATCAAAGAAATCCAGTCTCGAAACAAATTACCAATTTTAGTTGGTTGCAGCGGTTTTTATATAGATTCTTTAATTAACCCTAATTACACTACTTTTTCTGTCAAACCAAACAAACTTTGGCGTTTTTTTACCAAATTTTGTTCCGTTAAAACCTTACAAAAAATTTATCAATTTTTAGACCCAAAAAATTTTTCCAAATTAAATCATTCCGACGTTAATAATCATTACCGTTTATCAAGGAAAATTGAAATTAAATTTTTTTCAAAAAAACTGACATCTGACATCTATCATCTATCATCTGAGTTTAATATTCTCCATCTCTCTCTCACTGCTCCTCTCGATTTTCTTTATCAACGTATTGACGCCCGAGTTCAAAAAAGAATAGATATTGGATTTTTAGATGAGGTTAAAGTTTTGTTGAAAAAATACCACTGGACTGACCCTGGCATGCAAATTGCTGCTTATCAATGTCTCAAACCATACTTTGAGAATCCTACTCCATCTGTTTTAACTGATTGTCTTCAAAAATGGTCTTACGCCGAACACAGCGATGCTCGTCGTCAGAGTTGTTGGTTCAAAACTAAATCCACTGCTTTTTATTTTGATATTACCAAAAAGGGTTTTGACAAAAAAATCTTCAATCAAGTAGGGCAATGGTATACTAAATCATGATCAATAAAAAGATAGAAATTTCTTACAAGACAATTATTTTTACCATTCTCTCTTTGTTGGGTTTGGTTTTGTTATGGCAAGTTCGAGGTTTAGTTATTCTACTTTTTATTAGTTTTGTATTTATGGAAGCTCTCAACCCAGCTGTTTCCCGATTAGAAAGATTTAAAATACCTCGACCATTGGGGATTTTAATTCTCTATATTATTATTCTTACTGTTATCTCTTTTTCTGTTGCCGGTATTGTTCCTATATTAGTTGAACAAACTGCTGGTTTAGTCAAAACCCTCCCAGAGACCCTAAAAAATATTAAAATTTTTGGCTCCGATGCTATTGATTTATCTTCCCAATTCAAGATTTTAGAAAATCTTCCTGGCGGTATTGCTAAAACGGCTATCTCGGTTGTATCTAATGTTATTTCTGGATTTGTCATTCTCTTCTTAACCTTCTATCTTTTACTTGAAAAAAAGAATTTTCCTAAATATGGCAATGAAGTGTTTGGTGAAACTGGAAAAGAAAAAATGATTGCCATAATCGAAAAATTAGAGGCTAGATTAGGTAGTTGGGTTACCGCTGAATTCTTTTTAATGTCTATCATTGGATTATTGTCCTACATCGGTTATAGTATTCTTGGTTTAAATTATGCTGTACCTTTGGCTATTTTTGCTGGTCTTCTCGAAGCGGTCCCTTCCATTGGTCCAACTGTCGCTACTGCTTTAGCTGCTCTAGTTGGGTTTACAATTTCTCCTCTCACTGGTGTTTTAGCTATCGTTGTTGGTACTGTTATTCAGCAACTTGAAAACAATATTATCGTCCCTCGTATTATGAAACAAACAGTTGGGTTTAATCCATTAGTCACTATCCTCTTAATTGCTGCCGGTGCTAAGCTTGGTGGTGTTGTTGGGGCTATCTTGGCTCTTCCTGTGTTCCTTACTATTGAGACCATCTTCAAAGTTTTGATCAACAAGAAATAACTTTTTTAAGTTATTTTTATCTTCTGGTTTCCGTTTTCAGACCAACAAAAACCTCCAAAGAAATTGTTAAGCTGGTTTCTGTTTATGTGTCATCTATCTATTCTCTTTACCTGAGGCTCTCAAAGATCAGATATTAACGCCTCATCTTAAGATTTCCACCAGAAGGTTGCTCGTTTCACCTCAGCTTTCGCTTACTCGTCTCTGTAGCATTGCCATTCGATTGCTCGAATTCCTACTTATTTGGATTCTGTATCTTTTGTGGTCCAGACTTTCCTCTCCGAAAAATTCGGAGTAGACACTTCAATTTCTTTAGAGGTCAATTTATTTTACAGTATTTATTTAAGTAAAGCTGCATCAGCGGCAGACATTATCTTACATAATTTGACTCCAGTTTCTGGATCAATAGCTTCAAGTGCAGGTCGACCGTTTTTGAATACTACTTTCTTAACTTTTGCAACATCGACCTCTACGGACTTACGAGATTTAACTGAATAAAATTTAATGGTTGGCATTAAGTGTCACCCCCTTAAATTAATAAATAAATAGATAACAACTATCACCATAATTGAAATGGAACTCAAAATCAAGCTCTTAACTAAATCTTTCTTAATATATTTATTATTTTCAGTTTGAATCATGCTTCTAAAGCCAGTATAGCACATAATTTTTGCTACAATTATATAGATATGATCCTACTCTACATCTTAGTTTTTATAAACCTGGCCTGGCTTGCTTTGATGACAGTTGCTCTATACAAAAAAAACAAGTATAAATCGGAAAAAATATCTCCAACAGAAAATAACGACAAACTAAAAGTAAACATTCTTCGCTTTAACCCCTTTGACGATATTGGTGGTGATCAAAGCTTTATTTTAACCATTTTAAATCAGGAAAATTCAGGCATTATTCTTACTTCTCTCCATAATCGTGACATTACTCGTCTTTATGCTAAACCTATTAAAAACGGTGAAGGGGATAATATCACTTTGTCAAAAGAAGAAAAATTAGCTATAGTTAAAACTATTAAAGGTTAAAATTTAGATGAACCCAAAAATTACTAAAACATTTGGAATGTTAGGTTTATTCCTAATAATTAGTGGCATTTCTTATTTTTTATTTGACTATTTTATGCCAGCCAGTAATGGGGGTTTTCTCAATTCTGTTGCTAATCGTCAACCTGACACTGATTCATCCACTGATAATACCGATAAATCCAATCAAAATTCTCTTTATCCTGGTCCAAAAACCGAAGCTTGTCCTATTAATGGTCAACTCTATACCAAAGAAGAAAAAGCTATTTGGTCGTCTCGCCGTCCTTTAATGGTTATGATTGAAAATCACGAAGATTCTCGTCCTCAGTCTGGTCTCCAAACCGCTGATATTGTCTATGAAGCTGTTGCTGAAGGCGGCATAACTCGTTTTATGGGGGTCTTTTATTGTGGCCAAATTGCCGGCTCAGAAGCTAATAAGTACGATGTTGGTCCTGTTCGTTCTGCTCGCACTTACTTCCTTGATCTTGCTTCGGAATATTCTGACTACCCACTTTATAATCACGTCGGCGGTGCTAATTGTAGTGCTGCTACAGATGGTGGCCCTTGTACTACTAACAAAAAAGCCCAAGCTATAGAACAAATTTCTGGTTATGGTTGGAATTCAAAAGGTACTTGGAGTGATTTAAGTCAATTCTCTTTGTCGTACAAAGCTTGTCGTCGCGAACCAGATCGTACTGGTGATGAAAGAGCCACTGAACATACCATGTATTGTTCTACGAAAGAACTTTGGGATATTGCCGAAGATCGTGGTTTAACCAACACTACTGTTGCCAAAAAAACAGCTTGGGACAAATCTTATCGTCCTTGGTTATTCAATCAAACCGACCAACCAAGTTCTTCTCCAGCAGCTGGAAATATTTCTTTTGACTTTTGGTCTGGCTACAAAGACTACTCAGTTAGTTGGAAATATGACAGCACCAACAATAATTATGTCCGTTCTAATGCTGGTCAAGAACATGTTGATTTCAATACTAAAAAAGCTATTACTGCCAAAAATATTGTGATTCAATTTGTCAAAGAAAGCCGGTCTATTGATGAACATCTACATAATCTCTATGAATTAATTGGCAGTGGTAATGGAGTTTTAATCCAAAATGGTCAAAAGACTGAAATTACCTGGTCAAAAGCCAATCGAGTTTCTCGGACTATTTTCAAAGACAAGAGTGGCAAAGAAATTAATTTTATCCCAGGAAACATTTGGGTAGAAATTCTGCCTATTGGATCCACTGTTTCTTATAACTAATCTATGAAGATCCAAAATAGTCTTAAACATATTTTTGTTTCTCAAACTAGATTAAAACTGATCAATGTTCTGTTTTATCGTCCTAGTGATATTTTTTATGTTCGCCAATTAGTTAGACTTGTTGACGAAGAAATTAATTCGGTTAGAAGAGAATTAGATAATCTCAAAAAAAGTGGCATTGTTGCTTCTGAATGGAGAGGTAATCGGCTTTATTATTGGGCCGACAAACAATCTCCTCTTTTTTCAAATTTAATGTTAATTGCCAACCAATCATCTGGGCTTGGACTCAAACTTCAAAATAAAAATGAAACTCTCGGAACCATAAAGTTGGTTTTTTATAACTACAAGTTTATGACCGATGAAAAAAGAAGCCCTGACGACATCGATCTTATTATTGTTGGTGATGTCTCGTTGCGCGAAATTGAAGGTTTTATTAAACAAGAAGAAACTGTTCGTGGTCATGAAATTAATTATATGGTTATGGGTAAAGGCGAGTTTAAACTTCGTCGACAAAAACGCGATCAATTTATAGTTGATTTTTTCTTAAGCAATCCTGTTGCTATAATAGGGAGTTCTCAAGAAATTAGTAATCTCTAAATGGCTAAAATTAGAAAAGTAATTAAAACCGGTAATAGTTTAGCTATTACTATCCCGTCAAAATCTATTAAAGATTTTAATATTAAAGAAGGCGACCCAGTTTCTGTTAAAATCAACAGAACCAAGGTGACTATTACTTATCTTTTTTCTGGCCACCCTCGCCAACTGTCACTTATCAACAATCAAAAATAATCTATGTCAAAAAGAAAAAAAACTTTACAGATATTTTGGGTAATAGTTGGTATTACAATTATTTCTTTAGTTTTAAATTTTCCCCGAAAATTACCAATAAAAATCCATTTTGCTAATATTAACTGGGAACATACTCTTTATCGACCTGAATTTAAATTTAAAGTTGGTAATTCTACTTTCGGCAAAGATCTTGATCTTAAATATGGCCTTGATTTGGCTGGTGGATCATCACTTTCTTTTAATGTTGATACTTCAAAAATCCCAACAGAAAATTTAACTCAAGCACTAGACTCCCTAAAAGGGAATATTGAAAGGAGAATCAATTTGTTTGGTGTTAGTGAAACCACTGTCAAAATTAACAAACAACAAGATCAATACCGTCTTCAAGTTGAACTTCCAGGAGTTGAAAACATCAACGACGCTATTAATCTTTTAGGTACTACAGCCCAATTATCCTTCAAAGGTGAAGTCGAAATTGCCCCAGAAGCTACAGCTTCAGCAACTATTTATGATCTCTTTTCCAAAGACACCGGAATTAATGGTTCCCATCTCAGAAGATCATCTGTTGAAATCAACCCTAACAATTCCAAACCAGAAGTTTCGTTAGAGTTCAATGAGGAAGGGACAAAATTATTTTCTCAAGCCACCAAGGATTTACTTAACAAAAGAATTGCTATTTTTATCGACGACTACCCTATAACTGCTCCTACGGTCCAAACAGTAATTACTGATGGCAAAGCTTCTATTAGTGGCAACTTTGACTCCAAATCTGCCAAAGAGCTTTCAGCTCAGCTTAATGCTGGAGCCTTACCTTTACCTATTTCTATTATCCAACAATCTCAAGTCGGAGCTACTCTCGGTCAAGATTCACTTAACAAAGGTATTCTTGCTGGAGTTGTTGGTCTTGTTTTGGTTTCTCTTTTTATGATTGCTAATTATGGCAAACTTGGTTTAATCGCTGACATTGGTTTAATTATTTATGGATTAATCACTCTCAGTCTTTATCGTCTTATCCCAATTACTTTAACCTTTCCTGGAATTGTCGGCTTTATTTTATCAATCGGTATGGCTGTTGACAGTAATATTTTGATTTTTGAACGTGTCAAAGAAGAAGGTAGAAAAGGGAAAGACTGGAATATGGCTTTAGAAACAGCTTTTGGTCGTGCCTGGGATTCTATCAAAGACGCCAATGCTTGTACTATTATTACTGGTTTCATTCTTTTTAATCCTTTTAATTGGTCTTTTTTAAGTACTTCAGGAATGATCCGCGGCTTTGCTGTCACTTTAATTTTGGGAATTTTTGTTGGTATTTTTACTGGAGTTTTTGTCACTCGAAATCTTCTTCGAGTCTTTGCCAAAGAAAAATTAGCTATTAAAAACAAGAAATAATCACAATATGAACATCATGAAGTTAAGACCATTTTTCTTAGTCATATCTACTATTCTTTTAGGTTCATCATTATTTTCTATTATTACTTGGAAATTTAAACCTTCAATTGATTTTGCTGGTGGTAGTATTTGGGAAGTTAGTTTGCCAGGGTTTGTTGAAGATAAAACCAAAGAAGTATTTACTAAAAACAATCTCGAAATAAAAGAAGCCATTTCTATGGGAGGCGATAATTATTCTTTAAAATTTATTGATATTAATCCAGAGCAAAAAGGGAATTTAGACAAAACTATAAAAGAAGTTTACCCAGAATTTAAAGAACTTAAATTTGAAACCATCGGTGCTACTCTTGGCAAAGAACTTTTACAAAAAACTATCGCTGCCATAATTCTTTCTTCTTTGTTTTTGTTTCTATTTATTGGACGCCGTTTCCATGATTTTTCTTTTGGTATCTCTGCTATCTTAGCTATGCTTCACGACACCTTTATTTTAATTGGTAGTTTTTCTTTATTAGGTCATTTCTTTGGTGCTGAACTTGATTCCCTTTTTGTTACCGCACTTCTTACGACTCTCTCGTCTTCAGTCCATGATACTGTCGTTACTTTTGACCGTATTCGTGAGCTTAAAACTCAGAGTTATCAAAAAGATTGGGTTTCTTTAGCCAATCAAGCTGTCACCGAAACACTCACTCGGTCAATCAACAATTCTATGACCATCATCTTTATGTTACTTTCACTAGTCTTACTTGGTGGTTCTACTACTCGTTGGTTTGCCACTGCCCTTCTTATTGGTGTAATTTGTGGAACATATTCTTCAATAGGTGTCGCTATCCCCCTTGTCATCTTTTTCAAAAAACACTCAAAAAAGAAATAAAATAACCTAAATTCTGCAAATCAGTGTTTCAAGGATTAATTTATTTTTAAATAAATAAGTAAGTAAGTAATATGTCATTAAGAGAAGTAGTTACCAGAAACGACGAAGCAATCTCGTTGGAATTATCACAATCTTTAATTCTTTTTTCTTATTTTAGGGGATTATTTAAACTCTTCAATTTTCTTAATCAAAATTTCTCTGTCATTTAATTCAGGTTTTTCTTCTACTTCTTTAAAAATTGCATTCAAAACCTCTCCAACCTTTCGGTTGGGTTTAATCTGCAAAATTTCCATTACATCTAAACCGCTTACTTTTAAATCTTTTACTGCAAATGGCTGTTTTTGTACCTCTACAATTCGCTGTTTAAATAATTCCCATCGCCAACTAGTTTCTTTTGATCCGCTTCCCAATCTGTCAGCTCTTCGCAAGTCAATCATCTCATCAATATAATCTAAAGTTACATTTCGAATAAACCGTCTGACTGCTTTATCAGTTTGAGTCTCTTGCACCGTGAACATATGCCATCTTACCAACCTAAAAAGTTGATCTAACTCTTTATTAGACAACCTTAATTTTTTACCTATACTCACAGCAATTCGTGACCCATAAATTTCGTGATTGTGAAAAGTCCGGCTTTCACCGTCTCCTTTCATTGATTTTGGTTTGCCAACATCATGAAGTAATGCTGCCAATCTAGTTACCGGGTTTTTGCTTGTACAATTGTCCAAAGTTTTTAAATTATGAGTCCATACATCATCAATATGATGACCTTTTTGAGCCATTCCTAAACCAGAGACTAATTCAGGCATAATTTCTGCCAATAATCCCGATTCTCTCAATAACTCCATTCCTGTCGAAGGGATAGAGGAAAGGAGTATTTTAAATAATTCATCTCTAATTCTTTCTCCGGCAATATTATTAATTAGCTTAGCGTTTTTTCGAATCGACTCTAATGTTTTTTCTTCAATTTTAAATCCTATTTGTCCGGCAATTCTCACTGCTCTTATTAATCTTAGGGCGTCTTCGCCAAATCTCTCATCAGGATTACCCACAGTTCTAATTAATTTATTTTCCAAATCCTTTTGCCCTTCAAACATATCAATAACTGAGATCTGAGAACTGAGATCTGAGATCTTAATCGCTATCGCATTTATTGTAAAGTCTCTTCTTTCCAAATCTTCTTTTAAACTTTTTCCCCATTTGACTTCATCGGGGTGTCTGCCATCACTATAACCTCGTTCGGTTCTAAAAGTAGTTACTTCAAAAATTTCTCCGTCTTTTCCCAAAATACTTAAAGTTCCAAAATTGTTGTTATAAAAACTATTTTTAGGAAACAATTTTTTCATCTCTTCTGGAGGTAAATTAGTCGTAAAATCCCAGTCATTTACTTCTCGACCTAGAATTAAATCTCGAACAGATCCACCGACAATATAAATCTCCGCCTTATTTTCGGCAAACTTTTTGATTATATTTTTTACTTTCTCAGGAATAACTAAATCTTTCATTCTGTCTTATTTTACCTTATTTTTACTATTACCACCTTAAATAGTGCCACAAAAAACCTCCCTGAATTTCTTCAAGGAGGTTTGAAAATCATTTTTTAGTTGATTATTCTCTATCTGGCTTTGGTAAAGCTTCTTTTACAGCGATATTTCTACCCATCTGTTCAGAATTATTCAAAGCTTCCATAGCTTTCATTGCATCTTCTTCAGATTCAAATTCTACGAATCCAAATCCTTTGCTTCTCTTTGAGAACTTGTCGATAACGACATTTGCCGAAACGACTGTACCGTAAGCTGAGAATATTCCATTCAAATCAGCATCAGCCATTGCAAAAGGAAGATTGCCTATAAATAATTTCTTTGCCATGTGTTTTTTTTAAAAACTCCTTAATACCTTAAATAAAATATAACAGGTTTAAACCTCGCCGCTAAAAGTTGGCTACTTTTCGCAACTAAATAGTAGTATATAACATAATTCATAAAAATGTGTAAAATTAGCTACTAATGATTATTGTTGATAAAACTACTAATGAATCGGATTTCTTAGATATTCTTCTAAAGAATAGGCATATATCACCAAAAAATAGACAAGAATTTCTTTCCCCATCTTCTCCAAAATCTTTTCCAGTGTCTTCTTTTGGTTTAAGCCAAGAGAAATTGAGTAAAGCTGTCAATCGGATCAAAATTGCCATCAATAATCAAGAAAACATTCTCATCTATGGCGATTATGACGTTGATGGTATTACTGCCACCACTATTCTTTGGCAAGTTTTATATAAAAACAAAGCCAAAGTCACTCCTTTTGTCCCTGACCGAGAATTAGATGGTTACGGTATTAAGGCAGAATCATTTTTTAGATTTCAAACCCAAAGTAACCTAAAATTTGACTTATTAATCACTGTCGACAATGGAATTGTTGCTAATTCCGAGATTCAAAAAATTTCTGATTCTGGTGTTGATATTATTGTCACTGATCATCATGTAGCCTCCAGTCCACTCCCAAAATCTGTTATAACCATTCACTCTACTGATATTGCCGGCTCTGCTGTCTCTTGGTTACTTTCTCAAGAAATAGACTCGAATGCTGATTTAGGTTTGGTTGCCCTTGGTACTGTTGCTGACTGTTTACCACTCAATAATATTAATCGCAATCTTGTTTTTCATGGCCTTAAGTCGCTTCAGACTAACCCTAGTTGTGGAATTAAAAAATTAATTGAACTTAGTGGTATTAAACAAGACAGCCTTTCTACTTACGACTTAGGTTTTGTTCTTGGACCTCGGATCAATGCTGTTGGTCGTTTATCAAACCCAACTGACGCCCTTCGTCTTCTCTGTAGTTTTTCCAGCCAACAAGCCAATAAATTCGCTCAAACCTTGGACGGGTACAATAAGGATAGACAATCTCTCCAACAAGAAAGTATTCTCCTTGCCCAAAAACAAATTGAGGGTAATCAGGACAAAGTTCTCTTTGTTGCCAATGAGTCTTTCCACCCTGGAATTATTGGTCTTATTGCTGGACGTCTAACCGAAAAATTTTATCTTCCAACTATTGCTATTAGTATTGGCCCAAAAATTTCCAAAGGTTCTTGTCGCTCCATCAAAGAGTTTAATATTATTGAATCTCTGCGTAAAATATCAGATTTATTTATTGATCTAGGTGGTCATGCTGGTGCTGCTGGGTTTAGTGTCGAAACTAAAAAAATTCCTCAATTAAAAAAGAAAATCATTTCCATGATTAATCAGGAACTAGCTGGTAAAAAACTAAAACCTGATCGTATTATTGACGCCGAAATGAAACTCAATGCAGTTACAGTTAAAAACTGTCGTTTAATTAAAAAACTTGAGCCTTTTGGAATGGATAATCTAGAACCAGTTTTTTTATTTAAACAAGTTCGGGTAGTCGAGAAACGTCTTTTAGGTTCAAATCAAGATCATCTTAAACTAAAAGTTGATGATCCTTCAACTCCTGTTAAAGAGAATATTTTAATCGACTCTATTGCTTTCAAAAAAGGGGAGTTTGATTCACAAATAAAAGTTGGCGACCTTATCGACTTTACCGCTAACCTTAGTTTAAATATTTGGAACGGTTACACTTCTCCCCAGCTTGTCGTCAAAGACTTTCTAAAGTAAAATACTCTCATGGAAAGAATATTAGCAAAAGAATGTCTCCAAAAGATCGGAGAAAAAGTCTTATTACAAGGTTGGGTTAGCAATATCCGCGATCACGGCCAGTTAATTTTTATTGATTTCCGTGATTGGAGTGGTGTTATCCAAATAGTTGTTGACGCTCACGATAATGCCGAAAACCACCAAGTAGCTTCATCCTTAGGCATGGAGTGGGTGATTCAAGTTGAAGGCGAAGTTTCTAACCGTGATCCCAAAGCAGTCAACCCAAATTTACCTACCGGTAAAATCGAAATCAATTGTCAAAAATTGACTTTACTTAACAAAAGTGAAGTGATTCCTTTCCCTCTCGATACGGACGGTACTGAACTTGATGAATCTTTACGCCTTAAATATCGTTATCTCGACTTACGTCGTCCTCGATTAGCTCATATCATGGACAGTAAACACAAATATACTTTGGCTGTCAGAAATTGGATGGATCAAAACGGTTTTACTGAAGTCATGACTCCTCTTTTAACCACTACTTCTCCCGAAGGTGCCCGTGACTTTTTAGTTCCTTCTCGTATTCACAAAGGCCAGTTTTTCGTCTTACCTCAAGCCCCACAACAATTTAAACAGTTATTAATGATTTCTGGTGTCGACAAATATTTCCAGATTGCCCCATGCTTTAGAGATGAAGACCCTCGAGCTGATCGTCATGCTGGAGCTTTTTATCAAATTGACATTGAAATTAGTTTTCCTACTATCGACAAAATTTTTAGCACTGCCGAAAATTTAATTAAAGACACTTACAAAACTGTCGCTCCCCAAAAACAAATTGCCGATTTTCCTTTCACTCGTATTCCTTATCGGG
The DNA here is from genome assembly GCA_964638385.1 of uncultured Gammaproteobacteria bacterium. Lineage (GTDB taxonomy): Bacteria > Patescibacteriota > Microgenomatia > UBA12405 > UBA12405 > WARW01. The sequence goes on along the minus strand of CAZWZK010000019.1, from coordinate 2,356 downwards.
AAGCTATGAATAAATACGGTAGTGACAAGCCTGATACCCGATTTGGATTAGAACTCCAAGATATTACCGATGTTGTCAAAGGCAAAAGTGAATTCAATGTCTTTAATAATGCTGAAGTTATCAAGTGTGTCGTTGCTCCAAAATGTGCTGAATTCAGTAAAACCCAAATTGAAAAATTAGAAAACTTAGCCAAAGAAAAAGGTGCCAAAGGTTTGGCTTACACCAAAGTCACCGAATCTGGACTCGATACTGGTGTCGCTCGTTTCTTTAATCCAGAACTACAACAAGGAATTATTAAAACCACTGCTGCCAATGTCGGCGATATGATTTTCTTCGTTGCCGATAAACTAACTGTCGCCAACAAAGTTTTAGGTTATATTCGTCTTAACTTAGGCGATTTATTAAATCTTCGTGATCCTAATATTCTCAAATTCAATTGGATCACTGGTTTCCCTTTTTATGAAATGAATGATGAAGGTAAACTCGATTTTGGCCACAACCCTTTTTCTATGCCACAAGGTGGAATGGAAGCTTTAAAAAATAAAGATCCTCTAGAGATTGAATCTTATCAATATGATTTAACTCTAAACGGATTTGAGTTAGCCTCTGGTTCTATTCGTAATCATGAACCTGAGACCCTAGTCAAAGCCTTTGAAATCGTTGGTTATACTCGAGATACCGTTCTCAAAAAATTTGGCGGTATGTACAATGCTTTTCATTACGGTGCTCCTCCACATGGTGGTTGGGCTATTGGTCTCGATCGTCTAATGATGTTGCTTCTTGATGAACCAAACATTCGCGATGTTTATGCTTTTCCGTTAAACTCTAATGGCGTTGATTTGCTAATGAACGCTCCTAGTTCAGTTGATCAAAAACAACTAGACGATGTTGGTTTAACTTTAAAGCCAGATGCAAAAGATACTAAAAAATAATTGGCTAGATTTTTTAATCCTGCTTTTAATCGTTATTATTAATCTTTTTTGGCTTCCAACTTTTTCTTTTTGGAGAATTTACCCCAAAAATAATTTTTTGACAAAAAATAGCGATATCGTAAACTTTCAGCGCCCTGCTACTCCTATCGTAAAATTAGTTTTTCCTCCCTCTGTTGTTGCTTCAAGTTATATTCTTGTTGATGTTAACACTAACAAGATTTTAGTCTCAAAAAATAAAGATGATAAAATTTTCCCCGCCTCCACCACTAAACTAGCCACTGTTTTAACTTCTCTCAACCTTTATCCATTAGATGAAATCGTTACTATTAACCAAACTTATGACGAAGGTAAGGTTATGAATCTTCAGTTGGGAGAAAAAATTACCGTCAAATCTTTAATTACCGCTTTATTAGTCTATTCTGCCAATGATTCCGCTTTCTCTCTGGCCAATCATTATCAACAAGGAATGCCCGGTTTTATTAATCAAATGAATTCTCTCATGTCTAAATATCAGTTAAATAACACTCATTTTGTCAATGTTGACGGTATTCATAACGATAATCATTTTTCTACTGTTTATGATTTATCTCAATTGGGTCGTCTTTCTATCAAAAATCAAGTTGTTCGGGATGTTGTTAAAAATAAAAACCTTACCGTTACTGATGTTAGTGGTAATATTAAACACGAAATTACTTCCACTAACGAATTGCTCGGTGTTGTTCCAGAAATTATTGGTTTAAAAACTGGTTGGACTCCAGAGGCTAAAGGTTGCTTTATTGGCCTAATCAATCTTAATGGTCATGAAGTTATTAGTGTTGTGGCTCAAAGTGATGATCGATTTCAAGATACTAAAATACTTATTGATTGGCTTAAACAAAACGTTTCGTGGACCAATTAATTTCTATTTAATTTGCATTAACGGACCCTCGTTGTTAGTATTCTGGTCAATGTAATCACTCTTTATCGCTGGGACGTACGCCACAAAATTATTATCACCTTCAAATACATATATTGGTTGCAAATAATTAGTCAAAGTTGTTGGTTCAAAATAAGCCAAATAAATTTTCCTTATAATCACATTTTTATTAGCTACATCAACCGCGGTCCAGTAGTTTCCTGCATTTAAGCTGTCAATTGCTTCTTGTCCTGTCTTAATTGGGTAAGTCGAGAATGATTCTCGGTCAATTTGCATATCTTTAAAATTAACATCAATTACTTTTTTGGCTTCTACTGTCGCTCCGGAAACTAAAACTGATACCGATGCTTGTCCAAAATTAGACGACACTAAAACTTTATTGTCTAAATCTTCTCTAAAAAAATCGACTCGAGCTGCATTCGCTTCAGATTGAGCTGATACAGATTTCAATCCACCATCCTGTATTCTCCAAAAAGTAACTTCCTTAGTTCCATTCAATAAATCAGTT
>CAZWZK010000018.1:0-15119 GCA_964638385.1 uncultured Gammaproteobacteria bacterium | reverse complement strand
AGGAGAAGATAAAACAGCTTCAGACTCGGGCTGATCAAAAGAAAGGTAGTGAGGTCGGATGTTTGGAATAGGAGGTTATAAAGAGTTTTGAAAAAAAGAAAGGTAGGTAACCAGATGTCACAATATGGGATGGTTTGGAAAGATGGTGAAGAACCCTATGGAAAATAATGACAGAAATAAAAAAGGTTGAGTTGTTGGTTAAAAATTCATGGATAAAACTATATAGCGTGGTTTTTCCATTTTTACTCCATAACTTATCCTATTTTGTTGATGTCAGAGATTTTTGAGAGTTTAAATTAGAGAAAATATTTTATGTGAATTATGCCGGGAGGCAGTTGAGGCGAGAGCCAAAGCTGCCCCCGGTATTTTTTTTGCTAAATATTGAATAGATTAGTTTAAAAGGTATAATAGGGGGTTTTAATAAATTTCCCCAGATTGCCTGGTTAAAAAATATATTTTTATTAAATACGGCACTTTAAGATGATGATAGATCAAGGCTCTTTATATTGAGCTTGGTATATAGTGAAAAATTGAAGTGGAGGAATGAAACAATGACGGTACTAACATGGACGGAGAGAAAGGATCTAGAACGGTTGTTTTTTGGAATTGGTGTCAAGGTTCTTGAGAATATTCTGTCTTTGGATAACGCGGCAGAAAATGAATCGGAACTAAGGGCTCGGTATGGAAGGACACAACAGTGTGTTATCTCGCTAAGAATGATGTCTTCTAAAGTACTGTTTTTTGACCTGGCTGAAAGGTTTAAAATAGTGGTTTTGATGACCAAGATGGAAGAGGTTGGTATGCCCGAGGCTTCTTTGGATATGGAGATAGTGACAGTTTTGTGCTCTTTTAATAAGGACCATGGTCGGTCTTTGGGTTTTGTAAAGACGCGCAATAAAAAGGGTGAAGTGGTCTATCATATCAAGTAATTTCAGGGGTGCCTGAATAAATTATAAAAATTTATTCAGGCACCTGGTTTCTTTTTTGGCTATAATAATTTTATGTTTAAAAAAATATTAGATGAAACTAAAATTAATGGTTTTGTTGGATTAGATGAAGTAAATTTGTGGCAAGAAAAGGTGAGTGAAGCTCATCAAAAAATTCATCAGAAAACTGGTGAAGGAAGTGATTTTTTGGGTTGGGTTGACTGGCCGGTTGATTATGACAAAGAGGAATTTGACAGAATAAAATTGGCAGCAGAAAAAATTAGAAATGACTCAGATATTTTAGTGTTAATTGGAATTGGTGGTTCGTATTTGGGAGCAAGAGCAGTGATCGAAGCTTTGGGTGGAGATAAAAAAGTCGAAGTTTGTTTTGTGGGAAATGATTTGAGTTCAAGACATATGAGAGAAATATTGGAGAAAATTGAAGGAAAAGAAGTTTCGGTAAATGTAATTTCAAAATCAGGAACAACGACTGAACCGGCTTTGGCTTTTAGAATTTTGAGGGAATGGATGGAGAGAAAATATGGTGAAAAGGCAGCAAACCGAATTTACGTAACAACTGATAAAGAAAGAGGGGTGTTGAAGAAATTATCTTTGGAAAAAGGATACGAGACGTTTGTAGTTCCTGACGATGTTGGAGGTAGATATTCAGTATTAACAGTGGTAGGTTTATTACCAATTGCAGTAGCTGGGATAAATATTGATAAATTGATTAATGGGGCCGCTGAGGCACGAGAAATTTATGGAAGTGAGAAGTTGGAAAATAATGATTGCTACAGATATGCAGTTTATCGAAATATATTGTATGGGAAAGGGAAAGAAGTAGAAATTTTAGTGAATTATGAACCATGCTTACACTTTGTAAGTGAATGGTGGAAACAACTTTACGGGGAAAGTGAAGGTAAAAATAAGAAAGGAATATTTCCGGCAGCAGTAGATTTAACAACTGATCTGCATTCAATGGGTCAATTTATTCAAGACGGAAATAGAATTTTATTTGAAACAGTGTTGAGTATTGAAGAAGATGAAGAAAATTTGGTTATCAAAGAAGAAATAGATAATTCTGATGGATTAAATTTTTTGGTAGGTAAAACTTTGGATGAAGTTAATAAAAAAGCCATGGAAGGGACTATTTTAGCTCATATGGATGGCGGAGTACCAAACTTGGTAATTCGATTACCAAAATTAGATGCTTTTAATTTAGGACATTTAATTTATTTTTGGGAGAAAGCCTGTGGTATGAGCGGATATCTTTTGGGAGTTAATCCTTTTGACCAACCAGGGGTGGAAGCTTACAAGAAAAATATGTTTGCTTTGTTGGGTAAACCAGGGTTTGAAAAGGAAAAGGAAGAATTGGAAAAGAGATTGTAAAAAGATATAATGGCTAGACATGTCCAAAATTGATTTTTTGGGAAAGAAAATAAGTGGAAGATTCACTGTTCCATCAGGGATAGTTGGGACAGAAATTTCTGTGTTAAAAAGATTAAGTCAAATTGAAGAAGTAGGTGTTTTAACAACAAAAAGTATTAGTTGGGAGAAGCGTGAAGGGAATCGGGAACCGATAATTGCTCAATTAGAGCCAGGAACTTTTATTAATGCGGTGGGATTGGCAAATCCAGGAGCAGAAGAATTTAGAAAAAGACTGGAGGCTTGGAATATTCCTAATGATAAATTCTTGTTAGTCTCAATTGTAGGGAAAGATGAAGAGGAATTTATGAAGGTAGCTGAAGTTTTGAAAGATAAGACTGATGGTTTTGAGATAAATGTTTCTTGCCCTCATGGAGGAGAAAGAGGTCAAACGGTGGGTCAAGATTTTGATTTAGTAAAAAGGATTACGGCTAAGATATCTGGCTTAGGAAAACCAGTGGTAGTGAAAATTTCTCCAAATCTAGATCTTAAAAAAAGTATTGTGGCGGCAATAAGTGGAGGAGCTAAAGCAATTGCAGCTATTAATACTGTTGGTCCTGAGGAGTCAAAAATTTTATTAAATGGAAAAGGAGGGGTTTCAGGGAAGAGGGTTTTGGAAAAAGGATTGGAAGTGGTGAGAGAAATTAGACAGATATCAAAAGAAGTGTTGATAATTGCAAGTGGAGGAATATCGACTGGAAATCATGTTCAAAGATATTTGGAGTCAGGAGCTAATATTCTTTCGGTTGGGTCAGCATTGGCAGGAATGAATAGTAACGAAATTAAGGAATATTTTAAAAGGTTAGAAAGAGATGTTTTGGAAAAAAAAGATTTGGCAAAAGAGCTAATTAAAAAAGATTTGGTGATGGAATATCAAGAAATGAGAGTAGAAGAGAATAGGCAAATCTCTCAAGATTTGTTTTGGTTAAAAATGAATAAACCTTTTAGAGCGGCACCGGGACAGTTTATAATGTTATTTATCCCAAAAATAGGAGAAAAACCGTTTTCTTTTTACAATAGGTCTGGAGAAAATTTAGAAATTTTTTATCAGAAAAAAGGTTGTTTTACGACAAAAATGACAGAATTAGTTAGTGGAGAAAAATTATTGATTAGGGGTCCTTATGGGAAGGAAATAAAAATAGCAAAAGAGAAAAAGATTTTATTTGTGGCGGGAGGAACTGGGATAGCTGCTGCCAAGGCGTTTTTTGAGTCATATAACAGTCTAGTTTTGATGGTTGGAGCTAGGTCTGGGAATAGGCTCCCTAATTTTAATAAGTGGCAAGGAGGGGGTTGTATAAAGATTTATACTGATGATGGAAGTGTGGGGGCTAAAGGAATGGTAACTGATGAATTTAAGAAGATAGTAGAGAGTTTTGTTCCTGATTATATTTTAGCTTGTGGTCCAGAAATTATGAATCAAAATTTAGTGGCGGTTTTGTCTGATGAAGAACTTAAAAAAACTTATTTAATGAGAGAAACTGAAACTAAATGTGGAATTGGAATTTGTGGCCGGTGTGCTGATAAAAATGGGAGTAGGTATTGTGTAGATGGGTATAGGGCAGAGGGATGTTAGATCTAAGATTTTAGATTTTAGAAAAACATAAGTAAATAAGTTAGGGTTTTTTGATTTTGGAAAAAAGGAAAATACAAAGGAAAATTAATCCTAAAAATAAGACGGGAGAAAGTGGTAAAACAAAAAAAGAAGCAGAAGATGGAGGAATATTGAGACTCGAATCAAATTCTAAAGTAGCAGTATAATAGCCCGGCCAAAGAGGAGGGGAGAGAGTGCAAACTGGCTGATTTTGACAACTAAACTGGCGGTAGTAATTAGCCAGGACATTTTGAGAATCAAGGTTTAATTCTTTGACAATTTTTTGGTTTTTCGAGATAGTAATTTTGCCTGAAGTTTTGAAAAAATAGTTGGTCTGGTTTTGGATTTGTCCAGAAAATTTGATAGGGGTAAAAAAGACATCTTTGATTTTTGGGGTGAGAGAAAATTTTTGAACTTGACCAAGAGTGGTAGGAGATTCAGTATTGGAGACACTTAAAAGAATGTGTGAACCGATTTCCCCTGTAGTTTGAGATAAAGTAGCTGCGTTAGTAGAGAGAGACGGGTTTTGATAAACAAAGAAAGTTGAATAGTAATCGGCGAGTTGAATTTGGGAAGAAGTACTAATCTTGAGAACAAGCTGACGGCTTTCTTGGGGTTTTAAAGTGAAAGGTTGGCCGATTTTTAGATCAGCATTGTTGAGAGAAAAAGATATTCCAGGACTAGAGAGGAGATTGGAATAGGTAACTGAACCATTATTGCCTTGGGGTAAAAAAGGTAAAACTTTAGTGTTTAAGGTAATTGATTGGTCAGAGTTATTAGTGACTTGATAGGCCTGAGTAATATTAACGCCAGGGCGAAGAATAAATTCGATTTGAGGTGGAGAGAGAGATAAGTTAAACACAGATGATAGATCTTAGATGATAGATCTTAAATAAAAATATAATTTTATTTTTCATATTAATATTTTGGAATAGCAATGATATTAACGAGGTTTTCATAAAATCCAGATGATTGATTGGGGGAAATATTAATTTTGTAAGTAATTCGAGCAGAGTGGTCTTTGACGGGTGAGTTTTCTGACATAAAAACTTTTGGAGTGTCGCTTTGGGAAAGGCTAGCAAAAGGACGGAAGTGGTTAGTGGTAGGAAAATAGTTGGAAGTACCAATACCAGTAGCAACTCCACTAGTATTAATGCCAATAGCGTTAAAGCCAAAACCGTATCGATTGGAAAGAATCCAAGTATTAGAAGATGAAGAATTACAAGAAGTGTCACAATTAGTATTGGGGATGGTAGCAGAATTGACTGTTTGGAGAGGATGATTGGCGATAGCTAAAATTTCATAACCTTTGCCAGAAGGAGTGGTAATAGTAACTGTATTAGACTGAGTTGATCCAACTGATGGAATCAAGGTGCCAAAATCAAGACTAATGTCACTAATACTAAAAGAAAACTTTTCAAGAGAATCATAAATATATTGGAAACCGGCTTTGACAGTAAACCCTGAACTGGTGAATTTACCAGGGGCGTTTTGACCAACGGTATCAGTGAGTTGATAATTAGTGGAAGTTTTTTTGCCGCTAGTCATATTGAAATTACCCCAATCAATATTGTAACTAGGAGAATTAAAAGATTGAGCTATTGAGATGATAGATGATAGATGATAGATGATAGGAAGACTGATAATAAAAACTAATGTTTTAATTCTCATCGTCTGATTGCTGATCGACTTCATTTTTGAGTTTTTCTGAAGAATTAAGAAGGGATTTAGCTGAATCTTTAATATATTTGATTTGGTCTTTTTGACTGGGTTGGAGTGGGGTAGAAAGAATTTCAGAGCAGTTGTCGATAATTTGACAAATGCCAGTTTTAAATTTGAGAGATAGCCAAAGTAGGACATTGGTTTCACTGATAGAAATATCTGTTTCAATTTTGTTTTTATCTAAAAATTGTTTACCAATAAACCATGAAAGGGGAGTAATGAAAAGAAGGGAGGAAAGAGGGATGAGAGAGTTGAGAGAATCAAGGGATTGAGATAGAAGCAAGATAAGTCCTAGTGAATAAGAGAGAGTGGTGGTGGGTGGATTTTGGAAAGAAATAGTGAAGAGTAAGAAATAGATAAGAAAGAAAAAATCTGAATTAAGGCTGCCGCTGTTAAAAACGATTAAACTGATAATGAAAGCGATTAAGTGAAGAGAGAGATATTTTTTTAGAAAAGAGAGAGAAATAAAGACAATAGCTGATAAAGCAATTATCTGAGGGATAAAATTAGAAAAAGAAGAGAGAGAAAGAAGGTAAGCAGTAAGAGAAGAACATAACAAAATTAAGATACTTAAAATTTGGGTCATTAATATAGTATAGAATAGTTTATGTTAAGGGAGAAGTTAGCTGGATTTAAATTAGTCGATGGTTTGTTGATATTAGGTATATTACTGGTAATAGTTGGGATAGGAATGAATTTTAAAGATAGTTTTTGGGAGAAAGCAGAAATAAAATTAACTAAGAAAGAAATTTCGGTGACACCAACTGTTGATGTAGAGGTTTCTAGTAATGTAATGATTGATGTAGCTGGTGAGGTAATAAAACCAGGAGTTTATGAATTAAATAATGGTGATCGGATTAATGATGCTTTAATAGCGGCCGGAGGATTGTCGGCCAAGGCTGACAGAGATTGGGTAGAGAAAAATTTAAATAAGGCAGAAAAATTAGTTGACGGCCAGAAGATTTATATCCCAAAAATAGGAGTAAAAGTCAAGGTAGATAACGTTTTGGGAGAGAGTGTAACTAAGACTAAAATTGTCCGAATTAATACAGCGACACTAGAGCAGTTAGATACTTTGTCAGGAATTGGTCCGTCGATTGCCCAAAAAATAATTGATTATCGGACTCAGAATGGAGGATTTAAGAATGTTGAAGAATTGAAATTAGTGTCGGGGATTGGGGATAAATTATTTGAAAAGATAAAAAATGAAATTGCATTATAGATTTTTTAAATTTTAAATTTCTTGATACACATTTTTTCGAGTCGGCCAAGTGTGCGGCGCACGTTGGATACTCGAAAAAATAATATCTGCGAAATTTTTAGTTAAAAATGATTTTCTAAAATATGTCTATTCTTTTAAAGAGAGAGACGATTAGATCAAAGAATATTTTGGTTTTAATAGTGGTTGCTATGATAGGTCTTTTGATGTATAAGTTTGTAAAAAAGGATATTTTGATATATGTAATAAATCGAAGTTTGCCAGGGACAGAGGCGGGGTTGTTGAATGGAATGTTGTGGGGAGATAAAACAGGTTTTAGTAAAGATTTTTATAATCAGTTAAAAAATAGTGGGCTGGTCCATTTAGTAGTAGTAAGTGGAAGTAATATGATATTAGTATTTAAAGGAATAGTGGAGAATCTGGCTAAGTTATTAGGGAGAAAGAAAGCTATTGGGGTGGGCTTTTTGGTGGCTTTATTTTATTTGCAAATAGTTGGGTGGGAAATACCGGTAGTTAGAGCTTTAATTTTAGTATCAGTGATGTATTGGGCACAGATTTTGGGAAGAAAATATAATTTAGTGAGAGGATTGATATTGAGTGGTTTGGTAATTATTTTGGCTTGGCCAGCATCACTAATGGAAGTTAGTTTTTGGTTGAGCTTTGGGGCGTTTATAGGGGTGGTAACAAGCCCTTGGAAAGGGATTTTGGCTTCGAGTTTTTGGGTGAGTTTATGGATTAGCCCAATAATGGGATTCTTTTTTGGAAAAATAAATTTGATTGGTCCAATAAGTAATATGTTAGTAATGTTGGTTGTAGAAACAATAACCGTGATTGGTTTTGTTGGTACATTGGTTGGGCTGATAATACCGATATTAGGAAAGGTGGTTTTCTGGTCAATTTGGCCGCTATTGAAATATTTTAGGGTGGTGGCGGGGATGGTAGGGAGTTGGGGTTGGGTTAATTTAGAAGTAGAATTTAATTTTTTGATATTGTTAGGGTGGTATATGATATTGATTTGGTTGAGAGTAAAATTTAAAAATAAAACAAAATAACATGTTTAAATTTTATTTTGGCTCGATAATGATTTTTTGCAGTGCTCGCATCCTTCGCCAGAGGCCTCAGCGGCTTGCGCGCTGAAAAAATATTATCTTCGCCAAATTTTTAGAATTGTAAGTTCAGATTTTTATAGTTATGAAGGTTAAAATTTAAACTTGTGAAACGATTAATACTATTTATTAGTTTAGTTGGCTTGGTGGTGATGTTTTATTTAACATTGCCAAAAAATAAACCGATAGTAGTGGTGTGTGATGTTGGTCAAGGGGATGCAATTTTGGCGACTTACAAAAACATCCAAATATTATTTGATGTTGGACCAGACAACAAGAAGGTGTTGAAGTGTTTAGAAAATCATTTACCGTTTTGGGATAAGACAATCGAAATGGTGGTTATAAGTCATGGAGATGCTGACCATGTGGGTGGTTTAAATGATTTAATTAAAGTGTATAAAGTTAATGATTTTTTTAGTAATGGTTATTTAGATAAGGAAATTGAACAAAAAATTTATTCAAAAAAAATAAGTCAGAATGATGTAATTAGTTTGAGTTTGTTTGATTTTGAGGTGGTCTGGCCGGGAGAAAATCCAGAAAATAAAAAAGACGGAAATGAAAATTCGGTAGTGGGAATTTTGACAATAAGAAATAAAGATTGGTCAATGTTTTTGAGTGGGGATATAGAAAAAGAAGGGGAACAAAAATTGGTTTGGCGCGAGATACTTCAACGAACTCAGGATGGAGTAGACGTTTTAAAGGTGAGCCATCATGGATCGGCAACAGCAACAAGTGAAGAATTATTAGAGGTGTTAAAACCAAAAGTAGCAGTGATTAGTGTGGGGAAGAATAACCGATTTGGTCATCCAACTGAAGAGGTGTTAAAGAGATTAAAAGAAAGGCAAATTAAAATAAGAAGGACCGATCAAGAAGGAGAGATTATAATTGATTTTTATCTTCTGACTGGACAATAGTTTGATAGACTTCTTGAGAGATTTTTTTGATAGTAGCATTAGCCTTGGGTATGTTGGTAGTTTTAGTCATAACACAAAGAAGGTAAGGCTTGTTGGGGGCGTAGACGATACCACAATCGTGAAATTGAATCTCACCAGAATCAAGATATTTTCTTTCGCCAAATTTATGAGCGACGCTGATATTTTGGGGAACACCAGCAACTAAAGCTTCTTTGTATTCACTTTTTGATAAAAGGGAAAGAGCTTTTTCGGACATTTCTTGGTTGAGATAAGAAGCATTAAAAAGAATACGATAAAAGGAAGCGTAATCTCTAACCGTAATAATATTGCCATTAGGGTTAGTGAAGGCTTTGGAAATATCAATATCAAGGTCTTTATAGACTCTCATTAGATCATCAGGATTTAGGTTACTAGAAAGGTCATTGTAAGCATCATTGTCAGAATAGACAATCATTTTTTCAAGCAGATCCTCAACGGTGTATTCTTTATTTGGTTCAATAGTAGTTGAAGGTTTAATGTTTTGAATATTAGTGCCAGTATTTGGATCAACAGTGTTGAGAATTTTCTTTTGAAGAATACTAGGGTCAGTTTCAGCTTTTTTGAGGTAAGCAATGAGGACAGGAACTTTAATTAAGCTGGCTGGTGAAAAATATTCTCTTTCATTAATCCCAAACCAAGGACCGTTGTTAAGGTCGCGGAAATAAACCGAAGCAAAACTAATATTTTTTCGATAGATTTCATCATTAACAATTTCTTCAACAGAATTTTTTAATGATGAAAGATTGTTATTAAGACTAATATCTGGGTCACACTCTAAAATAGGATTAATATATTTAAAATCGTAGTTTTTGCGGATAATTTTTTCTTGGTTATGAAGATGGTTGTTAACTATTTTTTCAGAGAATAAATAGCCAAGCAAAAAAGTGACTAAAACACTAAAAACCCACAAGGGCAATATTTTTTTGGATAGCATAACTCTTATATTTATATCACAATTAGGAAAGAAAGTGATTAGTGACAAAGCCTTAATTGGTTGAAGAAATAGTTTTTGTATTACTTATTAATAAAATATTAAGGTGAGACGATGTCAATATTTGGATGATAAAATAGAGGGATTATAGAAATATGGAAAACTTTAAATTAATCGAATCCAAATGGCAGAAATACTGGGAGGAACACCCAGAGATTTCTAGAGCAAAAGATATTTTGGCGGATTCAAAAGAATTAAAACCAAAAAAATATATTTTGGTGGAATTTCCATATCCAAGTGGTAGCGGTTTACATGTTGGACATGCTTTTAGTTTTACTGGAGGAGATGTTTATGCTCGGTTCAAAAGAATGCAGGGTTATAACGTAATGTTTCCTATGGGTTGGGATGCTTTTGGTTTGCCAACAGAGAATTATGCGATCAAGATGAAACGGAAGCCCCAAGAGATTACTCGAGAGAATACAGATATGTTTAGGGGGCAAATGAAACGATTGGCTTTTTCGTTTGATTGGGAAAGAGAAGTTAATACGACTGACCCGAATTATTATAGATGGACTCAATGGATTTTTATTCAATTGTTCAAAAAAGGTTTAGCTTATAAAAAAGAGATGCCAATTAATTGGTGTCCATCATGCAAAATTGGTTTGGCAAATGAAGAAGTAATTGATGGAAAATGTGAAAGATGTGGAGCAGAGGTAAGTCGGAGGAATATATCACAATGGGTGGTCAAGATAACAAATTACGCTGATAAGTTAATAGAAGGGTTGAAAGAAACAGAATTTATCGAAAAAGTTAAACAATCCCAGATAAATTGGATTGGAAAAAGCGAGGGAGCCAAAATTCGCTTCGTCATTGCGAGAAGTGAAGCGACTAAGCAATCTCAACCAGATTGCCACGGCCTACGGCCTCGCAATGACGTTGATTTCTTGGAGGTATTTACGACTAGACCAGATACACTTTTTGGGGCAACGTTTATGGTAATAGCACCAGAGCATCCTTTAGTTGGTGAAATTTTGGCTCGTGACGAATTTTTATCGTCCTCGCATCCTTCGCCAGAGGCCTCAGCGGCTTGCGGGCGAAAAAATTCATCACTTCGCCAAGACGTAGAAACATATGTTAAAAATGCCAGAAAAAAGAGTGACATAGAAAGGACGGAACTTTCAAAAGATAAAACAGGAGTATTTTCTGGATTATATGCAGTCAATCCAGTGAATAATAAGCAGATTCCAATTTGGATAAGTGATTTTGTTTTGGCTTCATATGGGACTGGAGCGATTATGAGTGTCCCGGCTCATGATGAGAGAGACTTTGCTTTTGCTAAAAAGTTTGGCTTAGAAATTGTTCCAGTAATAGAACCAGTAGATAAGAAACATGATTTTGAAAAGGAACCTTATACTGATGTTGATAAGGGAAGAATGATTAATTCCGAGCCGATTAATGACATGGTGCCAAAAGAGGCGTTTGAAAAAATGATTAAGTGGTTAGAGGAAAAAGGAATTGGAGAAAAAACAGCTTCTTATCATTTAAGAGATTGGATATTTAGTCGACAACATTATTGGGGTGAACCAATACCGATGATTCACTGTCCGAAGTGCGGTTGGGTACCAGTACCAGATGAACAGTTACCAATAGTGTTGCCAGAAGTAGAGGCTTATGAACCAACCGATGACGGCAAGAGTCCATTATCGAAGATTGATGCTTTTGTAAAATGTAAGTGTCCGGTTTGTGGTGAGGAGGCTGAAAGAGAAACCGACACAATGCCAAATTGGGCGGGAAGTGATTGGTATTTTCTAGGGTATATATTAGCAGAAAAAATAAAGTATGGTTTAGGTTCAAATGATATATTCAATGATATATTTAGTTCTAGTCAAGAGAAGTTAAAATACTGGTCTCCGGTGGATATTTATATTGGTGGAGATGAACATAATGTGCTCCATCTACTATATTCTCGGTTTATTTATAAATTTTTGTGGGATTTGGGTGTTTTACCAAAAGAGATAGAAGAGCCTTACTTTAAGAGAATTTCTCATGGAGTGATTTTGGGTCCTGATAACCAAAGAATGAGTAAGTCTAAAGGGAACGTAATTGTGCCAGAAACGGTAGCGGATAAATATGGAGTGGATGTAGTTAGAATGTATTTGATGTTTATGGGACCGTTTGATGCGACAATGGCGTGGAATGAGAATACTTTGATGGGAGTGAAGAGATTTTTAGATAGATTCGAACAGTTTACAGAATCTCAGATCTTAGATATCAGATCTCAGAAAGAACGATTGAGCGATAGCAGTAAAGAAGTTAAATTGATAATTAACAAGCTGATTAAAGGAGTGACTGAGGATTTATCTAGTTTTAAATACAACACAGCCATTGCTAAATTGATGCAGAGCATCAATAGTTTGTCAGATCTCAAATCTCAGATCTCAAAAGAAGAGATAAAAACGTTAATTAAACTAATAGCGCCGTTGGCACCATATATGGCTGAAGAAATGTGGAGTAAAGTAAGAGAAGAAAATGATGCAGTTTCAGTCCATTTGAGTGATTGGCCACAAGTGGATGAAAACTATTTGATTGAAGAAGAAATTAGTTTGCCAGTGGCGATTAATGGAAAAGTAAGGGGTCAGTTGATTATTAGTAATCAAGAGTTAAAAAATACTACTCAGAAGGAGATAATTGATAAAGCTAAAGATTTGGAACAAATCAAAAAATGGATAGGAGAGGGTGAGATAGTTAAAGAGATATATATACCAAGTAAAATGGTTAACTTGGTAGTGAAAATATAGGCAGGTGCTAAGCTTGGTGGTACAATGATATATTGGCTTTGCTTGATTGATAAGCAATGACATAGTTAATTAAATTAACTCATTAGAGTAATACAGAACATATCAAGCAGAAATATAGTTTAACTGCTAGTTGCTATTAAATTACTCGAAAGACCGAATAAATCATGAAAATTGAAACTTTAGTATTAAAAAACGGAATTAAGGTTGTTACAATACCGATTTTAGGATTGAACGCGGTAACAATAGAGGTGTTTTTGAAGATTGGTTCTAAATATGAATTGAAAAATGAATTTGGAATGAGTCATTTTTTGGAACATATGGCATTTAAGGGAACGACAAAAAGACCAACGGCAACATTGATAAATGAAGAGATTGATAGTAAAGGGGCAGGATATAACGCAGGGACTGGGCACGAAATGACTTCTTACTATATAACAACAACTAAAGAAAATATAATTTGGGCATTGGAGATGTTGTCGGATATGTTGAGTAATTCAATCTTTGATAAAGATGAGGTATTAAAGGAAAGAGGGGTAATTATTGAAGAAATAAGAATGTATCAAGATAATCCAATGATGGGTTTATCGGGAGAAATGACGAAGTTTTTGTACGGTGATTCAAAGATTGGTTGCTGGGATATTGCCGGAAAGGTTTCTGATATTGAGGGTGTAAATAGAGAAAAAATTGTTGGCTTTAGAAAAAAACTAATTAACCCAAAGGATATGGTGGTTGTTTTGGCAGGAAACGTAGATTCTGGAGCTTTAAATGAAGCCAAAGTATATTTTGAGAACTTTGAGAATAAAGACAGCCAGATTTTGCCGACAGTAGAGATGGTTTTAAATAAAGAGAAAAGAAAGGAAATTATCAAAGAGGTAGAACAAGGTCACTTTGCTATGGCGGTGCCGTCGGTGAAGAGAGATGATAAGAGAAAGTACGCCTTTAGAATATTAGATATTGTTTTGAATGGCAATTCTTCTTCCAGACTGTACCAAAAAATTAGAGAGGATAAAGGATTAGCATATTATGTTTTTTCTATAAGTGAAAATTTTGAAGAAGCAGGGTATTGGGGGGTTCAATCTGGGGTTAAGATTGACAAAATGGATGAAGCGATGGAAATAGTAAGAAAAGAAATGATTGGTTTATCAGAAAATTTGAAAGAAGAAGAAATAAAAAGAGCAAAGGACTATTTAGTTGGCAAAACCAAGTTGGCGATGGATAGAACTGATTATTGGTCAAACTTAGTAGGACAAAAACTCTTATTAGAGAATAAATTGGTTGATTTGACCGAAGAGATTAAGAAATATCAAAAAGTGGGAATAAAAGAGGTATCGAGCTTGGCTAAAGAGATTTTTAAGACAAGTGAAATTCGTGAAGTTGTAATTAAAAATAAGTAATTTCTAGGTATAAATGTTATTACAAGGCATTGTAATAACAAATCAGCAATCAAATATTTTTACTGCTAATGGATATGTGTATATCGTTTATTTCTATTTTTAGGGATTAATTATTGATTCTTAAATTGGTTTTAAAATGGCTTTTAAAGGTGTTTGATTGATTATTTTTGGATTTTTATAACGGATTTCTGATTTTAATTGATATAGATAAAAATCATATTTTTGATGGTGAGGACAGTGATGCTTAGGAGTAATGAAGATGTATAAAAATGGTTTTTAAAAGCCTTAGAAATCGGAAGGTAATTGATATTTAGTTATTTATGCGGAGATTAATAGATTATTAGCTATTAATTGATATAGATAAGTAAGTTTTTTCAAGATATTATTTTTCGGTAATTATTTAATTAAAGCACAGCTAGGAGGTGTTAAATAATAATGCGGAGAAAGAAATAAATCTGCGGTAAATCAATGCTTTTTATATCTAAAATCTGCGGTAAATTACTTTTTCTTGGGCAAATTAAAGGGTATTTAGAGTCAACGAGGAGTTTGATTGGAGAAGAAGTTTTTTGAGGGAATTTTTATAAAATATTTGTTGATATTTTATTGTTTTATTTTTTTTGTTTTTAATTGTTTGAAACTTTTGTTATGGAAGATTTTTTTATGGTTTTTAAACATTTATTATTAAAAATAACAAGGCAAAAAGTATTTCTATAGTTTGATTTTTAGAGTTATATATTGATATATATAAGTGATTTTTTTTAGCGACAAATCTTTTTGACTGCTAGAAGGCAATAATCCTTAATACTTTGGATGGGATAGGGGAAAACAGAGAAAGAAAGGAATATAATATAAAAGAATTGGTCTAGGCTTAATTGATCTGTATTTTTTGGTGTCCCCACCAAGAATTGAACTTGGATTTGCCGCTTAGGAGGCAGCTGTTCTATCCGTTAAACTATGAGGACTTGTTAAATCTTAGATCTTAGAAAGATACTAAAACTGAGTCAGGGATAGGAGATTTGAACTCCTAGTCTCGCGAACCCGAATCGCGCGCGTT
>CAZWZK010000017.1:0-15346 GCA_964638385.1 uncultured Gammaproteobacteria bacterium | reverse complement strand
ATCATTTCATCAAACATGACTCAGAAGCCTAACAATCCCAACATCTCCCTTATCCTTCTCACTAAAAACGAATCCAAAAATTTGGAAAAAAATTTTGACTGGCTTAAAACCTGTAAATCCATTAAAGAGGTGATTATTGTTGATGATAACTCAACTGACAATACTGTGGCCACTGCGGCAACTCTTGCTTCAAAAAACAGAATAGTAAAAGTTTTTAACCACAGTCTGAATAATGATTTTGCCTCACAACGCAATTTCGCTATCTCTCAATGTAAGTATAATTGGATCTTTTGGCTCGATGCTGACGAACGACCAACAAAAAAATTAGTCCGATTTTTAAATCATTTCGATAAACATCTATATAAATCTTATTCTTTTAAAAGACAAGATATTTTTCTCAAACAAACATTAAAACATGGCGAAAACGCTTCTTTAAACTTCACCCGACTATTCAATAAAAATCATGGAAAGTTTGTCGGTCAAGTTCATGAAATCTGGAAAACTAAAAAAAATACAAAACATACAGATCTAATTATCTCTCACTACTCCCACCAAACAATCAAGTCTTTCGTTCAAAAAATTAATTTTTATACCGACATCCGATCTCGTGAATTATTTGATCAAGGAGTCCACACAAATATTTTCCAGGTAGTTCTTTTCCCTGTCGGGAAATTTATTCAAAACTACTTTCTTCGTTTGGGTTTTCTAGATGGTACCAGCGGTATTATGATGTCCATTTGTATGAGTTTTCATGTTTTTCTAAATAAAGCGAAACTATGGCATTTATACAAACAGCAATCTTAATTTTCACTTTTTTTTCCTTCTTCATAGGCCAAATATTCCGTCTTAATTTGATAGGTATTTCTTTCCCCCTGCTCGACATTGCGATTATTTCCCTGTCTTTATTTAACGTCTTCACTAAAATAAAAAATCACCAACTAAAAATTAAAAATAAGTTTTTTGTAGTTTTTCTATTTTTTGCCTGGATATTACTCTTGTTTACTACTTTTAAATACCAAATCAACTCAATCAAACCATTATTCTACCTTTTTCGGTTAAGCTGCCTTTTAACTCTCATAATCTTCCCTTTATCTATAAACCACAAGTTAAAAAAAATATTTTATATATCGATTTTTACCAATGTTATTTTTGGATTAATCCAATACATTTTCTGGCCAGATTTTACTTATTTTGACGTCAATCATTGGGATCCACACTTATACCGTCTAGTCAGTACTTTTTTTGACCCAACTTTTACTGGACTGATTTATTTATTTTTTATTATTAAATTATTTCTAGACACCAAAATAACTTACCGAATTCCATTATTAATAACCACTTACACTGCTTTAGCCCTTACCTATAGTCGTTCCACTTATCTATCTTTTTTACTAGCTTTTACCTTTATCGCCTTTTGTAAAAAAAATATAAAAATATTTATTATTAGTTTTTTACTAATAGTTACCACTATATTTTGCTTACCACGTCAACCCGGAGAGGGGACAAAACTCGAGAGAACTTCCTCTATCACTGCTAAAATTGAAAACTACCAAGAAGGTTTTTCTCTTTTTAAAAAATCACCAATTATTGGTTTTGGTTACAACAACCTGAATTTTGTTAGAAATATTAAAAACAAAAACTCTCATGCCAATTCTGGCTTTGACGGAAGTATTATGACCTTACTCACTACTACTGGTATTATCGGAGCAAGTCTTTTTTTATTAGGGATTAATCATTTATATTCCAAATCAGATCTCACTAAAAAAACATTTATTATCGTAATTCTATTTCACTCCCTCTTTGCTAATTCACTTTTATACCCCTGGATACTTTTATCACTTATCCTTTTTTAAAGGCTATAAGTAATCGAAATTTTCTTTTTGGAAACATTACCAGCCAAGTCAGTCGATGTTATTTCCAAATCATTTTTGCCAGTATTCAATTGCCATTTAAGCTTAAAATTACCTTCACTATCTACTGTGGCGATTCTATTATTTATCGACACACTACACCCTTTTTCTGTTTTTCCCACAATATCAAAATCCGCAGAATCTACACTCAAACTATCCTCACTTGGATTTGTTAATTGCAATTCTGGCGAAGTCTTATCAAAAGTAACAATAATTGTTTTTGAACCATCTCCACTACCAGCTTTTTCTGTACTAGCTACTGCATTAAAATGATTTTCACCATCATCCAAAGCAACTTTATCAAAAACAAAATCACCGTTTTCACTAACCTCTGTTTTTCCCACTGACACTTCACCTTTATAAAGTTCAACTGTTACCTTGGCTTCAGCAAAACCACTCACTTTGATTTCACTACTATTAGTTGCTTCATAAGGAATTACTAATCTTGGAGCTAATGGAGGTAATATTTTTTCTTCAGTTTCTTTATTAGCTTTACTTTTTCCATCTCCCAAAAGAATCGAGAATTTTATTAACAAAGGTAACCCAAAAACCAATACTAAAATAGTCAATAAAACTGTTAACAAACCCAAAAGTACCGTCTTTTTTGTTACTTGTTCATTATTTTTTCTATCTAATCTTGAACGTTTGAACTCAGCCATAATGTATTAGAGTATAACACTTGTTTCTATAATCTAAAATTTTGCGACATACAATATTTTTTTAAGAGCCGAAGGGGAGAGTCGAACTCCCGACCCCAGCTTTACGAAAGCTATGCTCTACCAACTGAGCTACTTCGGCACACTAAAATAAACAAATTACAGAGCGGCTAGAGGGAATCGAACCCTCAACATATCCTTGGGAAGGACACATTTTACCATTAAACTATAGCCGCACTAAAAATTATTTTAGCACAGGAATAGCTTTAATTTAATTTTGGCAAAACCAAAACCATACCTATCTCTAATTTATCAGGGCTAACTAATTTAGTTTTATTTGCCTGCCAAATTTTTAGCCATTGATAACCATCACCATAAGTCTTAACTGCAATTTTCCATAAACTGTCATTACGCACAACCTTATATTCTCCGTTTTGGATTGTTTCAACTGGTTTAATTCCTTGTGACTGAGATATGATTTCTTTCGATTCGATTTTTGGCAAAACTAATTTTTGTCCTACCTCAATAGAAGAAGGATTTTTTAAATTATTTGCTTTAGCAATCTCTGACCAAACGTAACCATTATTATATTTGTTTTGAGCTATCTTCCACAAATTATCACCTTTAACAACTTCATAATAGACTACATTTTTTTCAGAAATAATTTGCGAATTATCATTCAAACTAATATCGCTTGAACCAGGAATATTCACCACTCCTTTATTTTTTTGGAAGTAATTAAAGATTAAACCACTCACAACCAGTACAATCACTAAACCTAAAAACATACTGACGACTTCTTCAGTCGATTTAAAATATTTTTTTCTTAATTCCGAAAAATTCATTAGAGTTATTGTGCAAATAATAATTAATTATAAATTAATTTCAATTTACACCTTCATTCTTCTAATTGCAATCTCTTCAATTAATGATTCGTCCAAACTTCCAGTAAATTTACGCATATTTTCCGCAAATGCAACCAAAAGATTCTGATTTAGCCTATAAATTCTTTGTTTTCCAACTACTTTAAAACTCACTAATTGAGCTTTTCTAAGTATCGACAAGTGATTAGATAAAGTCGCTTGACCTATTTCAAAATTTTTAAGCAATTCATTTACTGACCATTCTTTCTCTTTTAACAAAGTAAGAATTTTTCGCCTATTTCTATCGGCTAATGCTTTAAAAATTTTATCCATGGAAAGTATTATATCGATATATATCAATATATTCAATAAACACCAAAGTCTTGATTATTCTTCATCTTTCGTCCAAAATAGGTCACTTATGAAAAATTTTGACAATAAACAAGAACAAACTTTAGTAATTGTTAAACCAGACGGAGTTCAAAGAGGGCTTATTGGAGAAGTAATCAAAAGATACGAACAGTGCGGCCTCAAATTAGTCGGTCTCAAAATGCTTATCCCAGACAAAGCCACTGTTTTAAGACACTATTCTATCGATCCAGAATGGGCCACCAAAACTGGGAACAAAACCTTCGCTTCTTACAAAGAAAAAGGCCTTCCTATGCCAGGTAACACTCCAGAAGAATTTGCTGAAAGTGTTAGAAAAAATCTTATGACTTTTATGAGTAGTGGTCCAGTTGTATCGATGGTCTGGCAAGGAGTTGGAGCTGTTGCTGTTGTCAGAAAAATTACAGGTTCCACTGAACCTCTGACTTCTGCTCCAGGGACAATCCGTGGTGATTACACTATAGATTCCTACACTTTGTCCAATATTGATGACCGTGCTGTTCGAAATATTATTCACTCCTCCGGATCAGTTGAAGAGGCTACCAAAGAAATACCTATTTGGTTTGATAAAGAAGAAATTTTAAATTATCGACTTATCTCTGAGGAAATTATTTACGACATCAACCTAGACGGAATTTTAGAATAAAAAAGATTTTATTTTTTCCACTCCATCAAGAGAATTAAATTGATCAAACTGTACTGTTTTCCATCCCATTTGGCTTGGTATAACTAAATTCTCTTCTTTATCATCGACGAACAAGATTTCCTCAGGATTTACCCCAGCCCTATTTTGAGCTATCTCATAAATTCTTTTTTCTGGCTTCATTAAACCCAAATCTGATGATAATAAAATTTCTTTGTATGTTACCTTTGGAACCCATCCACCATCAAAAGCTGCCCACCAAACATCAGCATGAATATTTGAAATAATCCCCATATTTATCTTACCTTCGAGGGAATGCATCATATCAAACACTGGTTTAATAATTTTATAATCAGAGACCCACGATTTTGCTAAATTATAATCAGAAGCATTTTTAAGCCCAAAATATTCCACGCATTGACTCCAAAAACCAGAAACATTTTCTTTACCAACATCCATCTCCAAAACAAAATTATTATAAAAATTTCTAAATTTATCTCTGTCTAAATTAAATTCAAAACAAACTTTTTTAAAAACATCATCATAATTAACTAACACCGCCCCAAAATCAAAGTAAATAAATTTAATCATATTTACATTATATATCACAAAAAATACCTTAAAACAGCGGATTTTTAATTAAATCGGACCGTGTGGGACGATGTTGGAACGTTTTTAACTAGCAAATAAAACAAAAATCACCTCATGGTGCCCATAGGATCAAGGTCTAAATCAGTTCTGCTTGCCTTTAATAATGCTTCAGTTGTCAAATTAAACAAATTATGACTATCAACTGCATTTGGTTTTGATCCACACATACCTGTTGAATAAACTAAAACTGGTTTACCCTCATCAACAAACACAACAATTTGTCTATAAGTGGTAGTATCGCAACCAGTAGTTATATCACTACTAAATCGCGGATCCCACATTAACCTTACAATAATAGAACGATCTAAAAAACGACTCCATTTTTCTCTGTCTCCTTTAAAATGTGGAACATAATTACTCACATAATCTCTACTTTTAAGTTTTTTAAATTCCTCTAAGCTCCCATCCATCACATTAACATGACCCCCTAATAAATTTTCAGATTTGATTCTTTGAAATAATTCAACCACTCCTATATCCTCTATTTTTTTTAAATTATCATCTATTCTTTTTTTAATAAAATCATCAAAAGTTGGACCTTCTTGTGCTTTTTCACGACATACAATATCATCCCTTAATATTCTTTCCTGATTGGCGGTAACAAAATCTTTTAACTGTTCATAATTATTAATCATAATACCTGTAAAATACAACAAAAACTATCGATAATCAATCACTTAATTACAAATTAAAACAAAATATATCAAACAAAACTTTGGAACATAAAAAATCCCCTAAAGTAGGGGATTAATTTACTGGCGGACCGTGTGGGACGATGTTGGAACTTATCTAATGAATTCTCTTAACACTTCTAGTGTCATATTTTGATAATCTTTTGAAAAAATCGTATCTCCTAATTCTTCCATCTTCCCTAAATTTTCCTTAATTGTTTTACATTTATCAAAATAAATTTTTTCTTGAGTAAACAAAAATAAATAAGCATCAGGCCAATATCTATATACCCTCTTAGCTTCTTTTAGAATTTTAACTTCATTTAGTAATTTACGATATTTAACTTCAATAAAATAAACTTTTGGCTTTTCAGAATTATTTGAAATAAGAACAAAGTCAGGAGAACGACTTAATGTTAATCTTGTTTGTTTACTCTCTATACAATCTCTATATTTTGCTAATTCTGGCATTGAATATTCATAGCCAAAAGGGATAACTATATAATCATGCTCTTTATCATTTTTAACCATTCTTTCAAAAATAAGTTCTGCAATCTTACCTTTTGTAAAACTTCTCAATCTTTCTTTTGGATCTTTATTCATAATTAAATTTATCACAACATTAAAAAATCCCCTAAAATAGGGGATTTTTATAAATGCGGGTCCAATGGGATTCGAACCCACGATCTTCCGCGTGACAGGCGGATGTGCTAGACCGCTGCACCATGGACCCTTGGTCTATAATTACTTTGATACTATACCAGAAGTATCTTTAAGACTCAATGTTTTAAATTAAGACTACTTTTCTTTTTTAACTTTAAAATATTGGTAAAATAAATTATGTCAACTAAAGTCTATTCCAATTCTGAAGTTGCAGAAATCCTCCAAAACATAGCCACCGCCTACGAAATCAAGAAAAAAGACTTCTTTCGAATCAAATCTTATCAAGATGCCGCCGAGACGATATTAACCTATCCTCAATCAGTTCACATGTTGTGGCAACAAGATCCAAAGCTATTTGATAACATTCCCGGAATCGGTCCAAACATTTTTGAAAAAATTTCCTACCTTTTTAAAACTGGAAAACTTCATCCACACATAATCAAAGCTTTCAAAGGTATTTCTCCTGTAGTTTTTGCTTTTACAAAAGTAAATGGCATTGGACCAAAAACCGCCTCAATCCTCACCAAAAATCTAAAATTTTCCACCAACCCTGTTAAAGCTTTGGATCAATTAATTGAATATTGTCAAAAAGGTAAAATTAGAGACTTTCCTAATTTTGGGGAAAAATCTGAAAAATCTATTTTAGAAAACACGTTAGTTTTT
This sequence comes from uncultured Gammaproteobacteria bacterium, assembly GCA_964638385.1. Lineage (GTDB taxonomy): Bacteria > Patescibacteriota > Microgenomatia > UBA12405 > UBA12405 > WARW01. The sequence goes on along the minus strand of CAZWZK010000017.1, from coordinate 8,239 downwards.
TTGGGGCATACTCGTAGAATGAGTTTTTCTGAGGCCAAAACCGCCGCCGATAAAATTATAAAATTCCTTCAAAAAAAATTTCCTACAATTGAGTTCATCACTCTAGGTAGTCTTCGCCGACAAACAGAAACAGTTGGGGATATTGATATTGTTGCCAAATCAAATCAATCTTCAAAAATCCTTGACTGGTTTATTTCTTATTCAGAAAATATCCAAACTATTAATCGCGGAACTAAAAAAGCCTCTATTCGTATTTATCCAGATATTCGCGTCGATATTATGATTCAACCTTCCAAAAACTTTGCTTCACTGGTTCAACACTTTACTGGTTCTCGTCAACATAATATTCTGCTTCGAAAATATGCTTTATCACTAGGGTTTTCTATGTCAGAATATGGCATAAAAGATGTTAAAACAGGCAAAATACACACTTTTGATACCGAAGAAAAACTCTATAATTTTCTTCATCTTTGCTATATCGAACCAAAATTAAGGATAGGGGAACAAGAAATCGAATTAGCCAAAAAATGCTATAATGAATTATATTAAATTTTAATTAATAAAATGCCTTATATCGTCGTTTTAATTGTCATCATTGCTTTAGTTTTAATTAATTACTACAACAAGTTCAAAGGTTTCCAAGTTAAAATTAAAGCCTCTATTCAAGAAATAGGGAATCAACTTAAACGCCAAGCCAATCTCATCCCTAGCCTCGTCGACTCAGTCAAGGGTTATATGAAACACGAAAAAGGTATTTTTGATGAACTAACCAATGCTCGAAAAATGGTTGAATCAGCCGTCAGTAGCAATGATTCTAAAGTCATTGATAAGGCTCAAGCCAGTATCAATAAAGCCTTAGGTTCTCTTAGAGTTGTTGTTGAAAGCAATCCTCAAATTCAAACATCTGGATTAGTTAATAATCTTATGGACGAACTCCGAGACACCGCCGACAAACTCATGTACGCTCGAAGAACTCTAATTGATTTAACTGCCGACTATAATACTGCTATTGTTACTGTTCCTGGTGTCTGGATAGCTCAAATGTTTGGTTTCAAAGAAGAAAGTGGTCTTAATACTCCAAATGATAAATCTGCCACTGAAGTCAGTTCAGAAGAAATGAAGAATACTAAAGTTAATTTATAAAGTTAACTTTAATTTAAAGTACATCAGATAATAAGTTACTTTTTGTGGACTTAAATTATGATAAACGTCTATGAGCAAGTCAGTCGAAATAAAATAAGGTCGAGTCTAATCATTAGTCTATTTATCGCCTTTATTGTCGTTGCTGCTTACACTATTACTACCGCTTTTAATCTAGACGGTTCTCTTTTATTTATTGCTATTATTTATTCCATTATTTCATCTGGTGCTAGTTATTTTTGGGGTGACAAAATAGTTTTAGCTTTAAATCAAGCTAAGCCAGCCACCAAAAAAGATTTTTTTAATTTTTACACTTCTGTCGAAAACCTAAGTTTGGCTAATCAAACACCTGTTCCTAAAATTTACGTTATCGACAGTCCATCACCAAACGCTTTTGCTACCGGACGCGATCCACAACACGCTGTAGTTTGCGCTACCACTGGCCTTTTAGAAAAACTTGATCGAAGTGAGTTAGAAGCGGTTGTCGCTCATGAATTATCACATATCAAGAATTATGACATTCTCTTAATGACTGTTGTCAGTATTCTTATTGGAACTTTATCAATATTAATAAATATTACTTCTCGTTCTAATATTTTTAGAAAAAATAATGATCGAGATAATCAGTTAAGTGCCATACTTACATTAATTGGATTCATACTACTTATTTTTGCCCCACTAATCGCCCAATTAATTCAACTAGCCATTTCCCGACGCCGTGAATATTTCGCTGATGCTTCAGCTGTAAAATTAACTCGACAACCTCAAAGTCTAATTAATGCTCTCAAAAAAATATCCAATGATGATTCAAAATTAGAAACTGCCTCAACCGCCACTGCTTCTCTTTACATTTCCAATCCTTTTAAAGGAAATAAGATCGCCAGTCTTTTTTCTACCCACCCGCCAATTGAAGAACGTATCAAAGCCCTTCAAAAAATGTTTTAAAAAGCAAATTCAAAACTTTATAAACTTTATAACTTTAAACTTGATAAACTAAGTCATGTCTTTTGTTCATCTCCACGTTCATACTGAATACTCACTTCTTGATGGGCTAACTAAAATAAAAAATTTAGTTAACACTGTCAAAGAAATGGGAATGAATTCTATCGCCATCACTGATCATGGCACCATGTATGGCGCCGTTGAGTTTTATAAAACCTGCCAAAAAAACGGCATTAAACCGATAATTGGTTGCGAAACATATCTTGCCCAAAACGGCCGCCTTGATAAATCAGCGTCTAACCGTCGTAATCAACATTTAATTTTGTTAGCCAAAAACAATCAAGGGTATAAAAACCTAATGAAATTAGTCAGTATTGCTCATATTGAAGGGTTTTACTACAAACCCCGTATTGATTGGGAAACTCTCGTTAAATACCATGAAGGTCTAATTTGTTGCAGTGCTTGTATTGAAGGAGAAATAAGCCAATTAGTGTTAAGTAATGATTATGAAAAAGCTCGCTCACGCGCCAAAGATTTTCAAGATCTTTTTGGAGAAGATTACTACCTTGAAATTCAACGTCATCCTGGTCTTAAAGGTCAAGATATGGTCAACGAAGGTATTATCAAAATTAGTCGAGAACTTGGCATCCCTTTGGTTGCCACCAATGACGCTCATTATCTAAAGAAAGAGGATGCTTTCGCTCAAGACATCTTGATGATGATTAATACCCAGACTACAACCAATGACACCAAACGTCTTAGTATGCTGGATATTCCAGATTTTTATATTAAATCGCCTGAAGAGATGGCAGCTCAGTTTGCTGATTTTCCTGATGCTTTAGAAAATACTCAAAAAATCGCCGACAAATGTAATGTTGAAATCGAACTTGGTAAATGGTATTTTCCCAAGTTTAAATTACCTGAAGGCAAAACTGCTGAAGAAGCTCTTCATGACGCTGTTTATCAAACAGCCAAAGAACATTATGGTGATAAATTAAATCAAGAGATAATCGAGCGTATTGAATATGAGATGGATGTTATTTGTACCAAAGGTTATGCTGCCTACTTTTTAATCATGCGAGATTTTATCCAATGGGCAGAAAATAATGATACCCCAACCAACACCAGAGGTTCTGCTGGTGGTTGTTTAGTTGCTTTTATTTTAGGTATTACCACCGTAGATCCATTAATTTACCAGCTCCCTTTCGAACGGTTTTTAAACAAAGACCGTCCATCACCTCCAGATATTGACCTAGATATTGCCGATGATAAACGCCAACAAATGCTTTATCACATTATTGACCAGTATGGCAAAGATGCTGTCGCTCAAATATGTACTTTTGGTCGAATGATGGCTAAAAACGCTGTTCGTGATACTGCCAGAGTTTTAGGATATGAATATTCGGTAGGTGACAAAATCAGTAAATTAATTCCCGAAGGATCCCAAGGGTTTCCAATGTCCATAGACAAAGCCCTTGATACCACCCCAGAGCTCAAAAATCTCTACGACAACGACCCTGACGCCAAAAGAATTATCAATTACGCTCGACAAATTGAAGGTTGCGCTCGCCATATTAGTGTTCACGCCTGTGCTATTGTCGTTTCTCCAACCACCATCAATGAATTTTCTCCAACCCAATTAGAAACTGGCGGCGACAAAACTATCACTCAGTATGAAATGCATGCCGCTGAAGATGTTGGTCTAATTAAATTTGATATTCTTGGAATCCGTAATTTATCTTTCTTGGGACAAGCTGTTGTCAATGTTCGTAAAACCAAAAATATTAAAGTCGATCTCAGTAAAATTCCTCTTGATGATAAAAAAACTTTTGACATGCTCTCTCGAGGGGACACAATGGGAACTTTTCAACTTTCCGGAGACGGTATGACCAAGTGGCTCAAGGAACTGAAACCAAACCGAGTTGAAGATTTAATGGCTATGGTAGCTCTCTACCGTCCTGGTCCTATGGCCATTATTCCAGAATACATTGCTCGCAAAAATGGTACTTCAAAAGTCTCTTATTTTGATCCAAAAATGGAGAAATTTTTAAAAAGTTCTTACGGTCTTTTGGTTTACCAAGATGATTGTTTGTACACCGCTATTGAACTTGCTGGTTATAACTGGACGGAAGTTGATAAATTCCGAAAAGCCATTGGTAAAAAAATTCCTGAAGAGATGGCTGTTCAAAAAGAAAAATTTATTCAAGGATGTATTAACAACGGTTATACCGAAGCTAAGGCTCATGAAATTTTTGGCTACATCGAACCATTCACCAGTTACGGTTTCAATAAGGCTCACGCTGCCTCTTATGGAATGTTGGCTTATCGTACGGCCTATATGAAGGCAAATTTCCCAGTAGAATATATGTGTGCTTTGCTTACTGCTGAATCAGGAGACACTGAAAAAATTACTACTGGTATCGAAGAAAGCCGAAAAACAGGGATAGTTGTTGGACCTCCTGATATTAACCGATCCAACAGCGGTTTCGAAATCGAAGAAAATCCTAATTCTTTAGAGGGTATGGCTATTCGATTTGGATTCAGCGCTATCAAAAATGTTGGCGATGCCGCTATCGAAAACATAATTAATGAAAGAAACACTAACGGCCCATTTGTTAATTTCAATGATTTTTGTATCCGAGTCGACAGTCAAAAAGTTAACAAAAGAGTCTTAGAAAGTCTTATTAAAGTTGGAGCTATGGATCAGTTTGGCGAAAGAAACGCTATTTTAGCCTCTCTGGACAAAATCAGAACTGACTGCGACAAATTAAGTGCTCAAAAAAATAATGGTCAATTTAGTTTATTTGATGCTCCAACAGAAAATAATGGCAAAATCATTGCTCCACCCGACAAATTCTTAGAAGTTGAACCAATGTCAGAACATGATCGTTTGATCATGGAAAAAGAATTAATTGGTGTTTTTGTCACCGAAAATCCTCTCAATAAAATCCTTAAACCTTTTGCTTCACTCGGACTCCCTAAAATAAATGAATTACTTCAAAAAACTAATGATACTCCAGTCAAAGCAGTTGCTGCCATTCGCCGATTTAAAACTATTTTAACTAAAAAAAATAATGCCAAAATGGCTTTTGTTACCCTAGAAGATGAAACGGGGACTATTGAAACTGTTGTTTTTCCAAAAACTTACGAGAGAATATTTAATCTTCTTGAAGAGAATAAAGCTGTCTATATAGAAGGGAAAATCAATATTCGAGAAGGTAGCCTCTCAATTCTTATTGATAGTCTTACCGAGAAGGTTCCCGAAAACACCAGTAAATATGATTTTGTTATAACTGTCCCCAAAACAGCCAGTCAAGATCAGTTAATGAAACTTAATACTCTTCTCAAGACCAATCCCAATGGCCATCGAGGGTTAATTATTCTTCCAAATGGCAAAAATTTACCTCTAAGCTATGGTGTTAATTACAATGACGAGCTTCAGCGTCAAATTGACAGTATCCTCTTGTCAAACCAAAACTAGCTTGCTAGACTACCAAAGTTTAGTTTGATATAATTTCAAAGCAAATTCTCATAAAATTATGGCACTAAAAATAACATACAAAGATCAAGAACTCTCGGTCGGAGATTCCGTCAGAGTTAATTATAAAATCAAAGAAAAAGACAAAGAAAGATTACAAGCTTTCGATGGAATTATTTTAGCTATTACCGGACGTGGAGAAAACAAGAATGTTACTGTTCAAAAACATGCTAGTGACGCCGTTAATGTTGAAAGAATTTTCCCTATTAATTCACCTTGGATTGACAGTATTAAAAGACTTCGTGGACCAAAAGTAAAAATTCGCCGCTCGAAGCTTTATTACCTTCGAAATCCAAAAGCCAAAACTATCTAAGGTAGCCTTTGACTTTCCTGCACCTCAAAAATTTATCTAACTAAATATTTATTTCTAATTTTTTTGTTTTAGTTTTAAACTTAGACATTAGATATTAGAAATTTTTATTTGGGTCTTTAGCTCAGTCGGTAGAGCAGTTGCCTTTTAAGCAATTGGTCGCGGGTTCGAATCCCGCAGGACCCACCCATGTCACTTTATGGTTTGATTCTCGGCATCTGTTTTACCATCGGTATTGAATATTTTTACCAAAACAACCACGTCATTCCCAAAAAGAAAGAAACATTTTTTATTTTTTCCGTTTTAATTTTCGGAATTATTGGTGCTCGTCTTTATGGTGTTATTGCTAATTGGGATTATTTTTCCCAAAATCCTCTTCAGATATTAAATCTTCGTGGTGGAGGATTAGGAATATATGGTGGACTTATAAGTGCTATTTTGTACACTATATTTTTTTGCAAAAAAAATAACCTCAATTTTTTAAATTTTTCTAATTCTTTAATTCCCATTATTCCCTTATGTCAAAGTCTTGGACGATGGGGGAATTATTTTAACCACGAAATTTATGGCGTTACAGGACAACCAGTCTGGTTTTATGAATCTGTTTTAATGTTTTTTGTTTATTTTTTAATCAAAAAATCAAAACGTCACCAAACTGGAATTTACCTAATCATTTACGGTATAATACGGTTTGTCTTAGAGTTTATTAGAACCGACACTATTCAGGTTTATTGGCTAAGCCTAGCCCAAATTCTAAGCATTTTATTTATTTTAATTGGTTTATTTATTATTAAATATGAAAATTCTCGTCATTAACCCAGGTTCAACTAGTACTAAAATTGCTGTTTTCCAAGATAAAACTACTATTTTTGAAAATAAAATTGATCATGCAAAAGATCAAGTTTTCCAAGAAAAATTTAGCAAGATAGGCAATATTTTTGATCAATTTCAATATCGTTTTGAGGCTATTTTAAAAATCCTAAAACAAAATAATATTACTGAATTAAACGCGGTTGTTGGTCGGGGAGGAATGCTTCCACCTTTAATTTCAGGAACTTATCAAATTAACGAAAAAATGCTTGATGACCTAAAAAATCATGCCCAAGCTAATCATGCCTCTAATTTAGGAGCCCCAATAGCTCTTAAAATAGCTCAACAGTTCAACATCGGAGATAAAGCTTTCATTGTTGATCCAGTGACGACTGACGAAATCGAACCTAAACATAAAATTACTGGTATCCCTGGAGTTCAACGTTATGCTGGATGGCACGCTCTAAATCAAAAAGCTGTTTGTCGCGAATACGCTGCTTCGATTGGTAAAAAATATGATGAATTAAATTTAATTGTCGCCCACCTTGGTGGTGGTTTTTCTTTTGGTGCCCACAAAAAAGGAAAAACTATCAATGTTACCAATGCTCTTGCTGGTGAAGGTCCAATGAGTCCAGAACGTTCTGGTCAAATTCCGGCTCAAGGATTAATTGATTTATGTTTTTCTGGCAAATGTACAAAAGAAGAAATTATTCATCTTATCGCTGGTGGTGGTGGACTTTTTGCCCATCTTGGAACCAAAGATATGATAGAACTAGAAAATAAATATCCCACCCTAACAGGTCAAGACAAAGATGTTGTTGATGAAATGATCGCTGGAATATCTCGATCAATTTGTGCTTTAATTCCAGATTTCGAAGGAGAAAAAATCGATCAAATTCTTTTAACTGGTGGTGTTGTTCGCTGGAAACTTTTGGTTGAAAAAATTAAACAAGATCTTTTTGCTACTAATATTGGAATTTCTGTTTATCCAGGTGAATTTGAACTCGAAGCTCTCCGTGATGGTGCCATCCGCGTTCTATCTGGTATTGAAAAAGCTAAAGAGTATTAACTACCAATCAATCGGATCTTTACCACTAAAAATCAAATAGGAATTTGTTTGAGAGAAAGGTTTTGAACCCAAAAAACCATTATATGCCGAAAGAGGGGATGGGTGAGCCGATCGAATCACTAAATGTTTTGATTCATCAATCATTAATCCTTTCTTTTGAGCGTAAGCACCCCACAAAATAAACACTAAATTTTCTTTTTGTTCCGATAATACTTTAACAACTGCGTCAGTAAATTTTTCCCAACCTTTATTTTGATGAGATCCAGCGGTGTTAGCTCGAACTGTCAAAGTCGCGTTCAACATCAAGACACCCTGTCTTGCCCAATTCTCTAAATTTCCATTTTTATTTTTTGTTCCCCCCCCTAAGTCTGATTTAATTTCCTTATAAATATTTACCAAAGATGGGGGAAGTTTAGTTTCATCATTAACA
>CAZWZK010000016.1:0-17656 GCA_964638385.1 uncultured Gammaproteobacteria bacterium | reverse complement strand
TAATATTTTTTGTGGTTTGGTGGTTGGTGCCTTTTTTGGGTTGGGAATATTATAAAAATGACAAGATTAAATCTCAAAATGAATTGAATTTGTTGGATAAGAATATAAGAAAAAATCCAAAAGACGGGGTAAAAATAATCTTAAATAGTGAGGGATGGAAATTCATTGAGTTGAGGATGGAGAAAAAGGTGAGGCCTGTTTTGGAAAAGATAGAAATAAATGAAGGAATGTTGGTTGATTTTGATGGAAGTAGTTTAGAAAAAATATTTGAATGGCTTTTGTCTAGGGATAAAAAGATTGAAGGAGAGTTACAAAAAATAGAATCAAGTAAAGAAGATATTTTATTGGCAGCAAAATGGTGGGATAGAAATAAGTTTTTAGGAATGGAGAGGGAAAATGAAAAGTGGAGTTTGGGACGACCGGGCTTGGGATGGGATTTAATTTTTGGGTATACTCCCAATTTGGATAAATACGGGGAAGATTTGGGAATAAAACAGGATTTTTCTGATCATTTGATTGGAAGAGAAAAAATAGTTTCAAGGATGGAAAGAGTGATTAGTGGAGGAAAAAATATTTTGTTGGTAGGAAAACCTGGAGTAGGGAAAATGACAGTGGTTTACGAATTTGCAGAGAGAGCGATTACGGGTAAATTGGGTCGAGATATGGTTTATAAGAAACTAATTTCACTGGATTTCCAATCGGCGATGGCTGGTGGAACAGATAAAGATGTAAAGAAGAAGATTTTGACTGGTTTGATGAGAGAGGCTGAAGCAGCAGGAAATATTGTTTTAGTAATGAAAGATTTGTTTAGGATTACTAATGCGGCGGTGGAAGGAACTGATTATGTGGATGTAATAGATAAAGTTTTAGAAACAGGGAAGGTTAAAATAGTGGCAGTAACAGGTAAGGCAGAATATGAAAGATTTATGGCAAAAGATGAGAGGATTTTGAAAAATTTTGAAGTAGTAGAAGTAGAACCATCAACAAAAGAAGAAGCCTTGTTGATATTGTTCCAGGCAGTGGTGAAGGTGGAAAGAAAATCAAAGGTAATATTTTTAGTTGAGGCGGTGAAACAAATTTTGAACGGAAGTGATAAATATATTACAGAGACACCTTTTCCCGAAAAGGCCTTGGAATTGATGGATGTGGTGGCGATGGAGAAGTTTGGAAGTAAGTCGGTGGTAACACTGGCGGATGTAAATAAAGTGTTGTCAGAGAAGACAGGGGTAAGTGTGGGAAGTTTGTCGGATAGTGAGAAAGAAAAGTTGGGTAATATTGAAGAAACAATCAAAAAAGGTTTAGTGGGTCAGGAAATTGCAGTTAGTTTGATTGGTAAGAGTTTGAGAAGTAGATTAGCAACGGTAAAAAGTGATAATAGACCTTTAGGGTCGTTTTTATTTTTGGGGCCAACTGGTGTAGGAAAGACACAAACAGCTAAAGTACTGGCAGAAGTCTATTTTGGGTCGAAAGAAAATATTTTGAGATTTGATATGGCTGAATATGTGGGGAAGGAGGGGTTAGAAAGGTTGGTAGGGTCAGTGGAATCAAATCAACCAGGAACAATGACGACACAGATCAGGAATAAACCAGTAAGTTTATTACTTTTGGATGAAATGGAGAAAGCCCCACCAGAAGTTTATAATTTGTTTTTGACTTTGTTAGACGAGGGTTATATTAACGATGCTTGGGGAAACAAAATAATAGCAAGTCATTTGTTTGTAGTGGCGACATCAAACGCAGGGGCAGTATTTATTAGAGACCAAATAATGGAAGGAGTTAAAGGTGAAGAACTGCAAAAATCAGTGGTGGCTTATGTTCAAGAAAAAGGGATTTTTTCACCAGAGTTTTTGAATAGGTTTGATGGAGTAGTGGTGTTTGAACCTTTGGACAGGGATAATTTGAAATCTGTGGGGAAGTTGATGTTGGAAGACTTTAAAAATAATTTGGCTAAGAAGAATATAAATATTGATTTTGATGAGACAGTGATGGAAAAGTTAGTCAACGATGGTTATGTTCCGGAGTTTGGGGCTAGACCAATGAGAAGAGTGGTGGATTTGGATATGGGTGATGTAATAGCTAAGGAATTGGTCGCAAATAGGTTGTTGCCTGGAGATAAGGCGGTGATGTCGGTAGAAAATGATCAATATGTGATCAAAAAAAATGAATTAAATTAATACAAAAAGAATTTAGAATTGGTATAATTGGGGCATGAGTGGAGAGAGAGCCCCAATATCTATAGAGGAAGTTTCAAGGTCAATGGTTTTGGCTGATAGCATCAGGTCATCTGGTTTGGTTGGTGAAAAGTCTGGATCACAAGCTGATATAGCTGAGCAGAAAGCCCAAGATTTATTAAAATCAAAATTTTTACCTTCTAGTTATGAGAGTGTGACGCAGATTAAGGAGGTAATGGATAACCCGTCATCTTCGGAGATACAAAAGGTCAATGCAAGAAAGGCTTTGACTGATTTAGGCTCAGCTTTAATAATAGCTGACCCTAAATTATTAGATAAAATTGGTCAAATTGATGCGAATGTGCCACCTAGTTTTAGGGGGATTTCAGAAGAGGTTTTTAAAAATTGGTTCGTTACTGGTCCAGATGATGAAATTGGTAAATCATTAGTGACTTCTTTGAGTGAAGTAGAGGCCTTTAATCTGAAAGTAAAGAGAGCACCTAATATTTATGGATCCAAAAGAGCACAAGTTGTGGAGGGTCAAGTGGAGGTGATGATGAAAATGTTTGATAGTGTAGAAGAGGATAGTTTGGATGGGTTAAAGATTGGAACTGTAGTTGATTATTTGGATGGGATGGTTGAGGTTTCTACTAAAGGTGTTGAAGGTGATGTTGTGGATTATACCCCACCAATCGTTGTTGATCAGCCTGATAGTGGAGATAAGGAATCAAGGGATAGAGTTGAATCTAGACCTTGGGATTTAAAACCTGATGCTATGGCAGATGCTATGTTAGATATGGATTATTCGATGAATTTCCAAAGTAGAACGCCTCCTGGATGGCTAGAAAATTTAAAACCTGAGCAATTAGGTTTTGCTAATACTAAAGAGGAAAAAGATAGGTTGAAAGGGAGAATAATGTTGATGGCGATGGTAAACGATGCTGCTTCTTGGTTAAAAGGTGCAGGAAAGGATTTAGATAGGATAATGGGGAGCAAAACAGCTTTTTCTTTTACTCATGAGTATATGAATACTTTGTTTGATGATGATTTTAAGTTAGTTATGAGTAAGATGATAAATGATTTATGTGAGCCTTATATTGACTGTAATGGTAATAGTTGTTTGAGGTATAAGGAATGTTTCTATGAGTATGATTATAATGCTGATGGTGGTAAAGGTGATTATGTTTACGATATAGTAAAAATTGATGGTAAAGAGGTAAAGAAGAGAAGGATACTTCCGGATATTCCAGAAAATAGAAATAGGGGTGTAAGAACGATAGATCAGAATGTTTTTAATAATATAGATAATAGAGAGGATTATTTGAATGGTTTGGCTAAATTTTTGGCTAAATCGAGAAGAGGGGAAGAGGCTAAAGTTACTTATTTGGATAGAATGAATGCTTATAGTGCTTGGAATTTGTGGTTTGCAATGGGTAACTCGAGTGTTGCTGATAGAATGAGGATACTACCAACATGGGAGGGAATTATGTCTGATGCTTTGAGAACTTTGAATCCAGAATATAAAGCGCTGGCAAAATGGCAAATTTTGAAAGGTGGTAAGCTTCGTAAAGATGAGAATTTATTTGATGCTGAATATTTTTCTGGCCCAATTGCTGATTACGTAATAAGTGTTATGAGATTGGAACGTGATATTGGTCATCCTATTGATGGGGAGAAGACTTTGAGAGAGAAAATTGTTGATGGTACTGTTAGGATCTTTCCAGATAAAACCTTTTATGGTTTTTTTGATTTTTGTAACGGATCGAGAGATCTGAATTTACCAAAGGGAAGTTCAGAGAGTTTAGGAAAACTGATTATGGATTATGCGAAGTTTGATAGTAATGGAAACTTAATTAAGGGGACGGAGAAAGATTTTAAATTTAAGAGTGGTCAAACAACATTTATGAATGAGTTTAGAGATTCTTTAGAGGCAGCAACTTTGGCATATAAAGCTGTTACAGGGAAAACTGAAGCAAAAACTGTCACGGATTTAGCTTTAATGCTTAAAGATAAATTTGGAATGGCTAATGGTATTGAGTTTGGAGATGGAACTAAGCCTTTTAGTTATACTACTAGTCCTGATTTCTGGGCAAGGGCAATACAGGCAACTTTAAAACCTAATCAGAAGTGGTTGTCGAGTGATTTTATCCCAATAGTTAAACCAGAGACTAAAGATGGAACAATTTTGGATTATGATTTATATGTTTCTCGTTTAGTTCGAAATAGATTAAATATTGACACAATGAATGTTAATGTGGATAAAGTTATTGAGATGTTAGGTGTTGTTAGTTATAAAGATGGTCTTAAAAAACCGGAGACTAATTCGTTATTTGGTTTGATTAAAAATCAGATAACAAATGAAAGGCGAGGGGTTGAAAGAACAAGAAAGTTAAAGGAAGAGCAAGCAATTAAACTGAGGCGTATTGGTAAGAGTGATGAACTAAAGTCTTTAGAACAAGATTTTGAAAGTATAAGGAATTTGTCTTTCGATGGTGATTATAAAGAGATGTCAATGTCATTAAAAAGGTCTTTAGAAATGGGGAATGTGGATGCGTCCCGTAAATTGGTTACTGAAATGAGGAATTTTTTAAATCGTAGGAATTGAATTTAATCACTGCTAAAGATTTTTAGTGTTTTGATTCTGAAGCGAATGACATTACTTTTCCGACTGTTCTTCTGAATGCGGCTTTTCTACCTTCTACTTTTCCAGTTCTCTCTCCACTTTCATTATGATCGTAACCTAGATTTTCAATATATTTTCCACCTTGGCTCATACCAAATTTTCCACCAAGTCTTGCTCCAGCAGCTGCTAATCCAACACCAGGAATACTCTTAAACCCTTCTCCGATTGCTTTACCATATGGTGAAGGTTTAATTTTGAAAATTGCTTCTGGAATAATTGTTGGAAGTTTTGATAATAAGGCAACTGCAGTTATTCCTATCATAGCTGGAAGGAACCAGACATAAGGACCTTGAACTAATGTTGGTGCCCAGAGTGGGTTAACCCCACCAACACTATCTACAAGAATATTGGCGATAATTAGAAAAATTACAGAAACAGGAAAAACTGCAAGATTGGCAAAAATACTGATAATCCAACTTGAAAAACCGATTTTTGAGTTTGGAAGAGCTCCTAGTAATAATTCAAATGGAGCAAAAATTATTTTTAAAAGTGCAGTTATATAACATTTGGCTAGTCCGAATCCAAACTTAATTAAATATATAAATATAATTATTGTTAGTATTAGTGTAATTCCAAGAGCGCCGATACCTCCACCAATGAAAGTTCCTACTCCTGGTACGATATGACTACCAATTACGGCTCCAATAACACCACCAAGTAAGGCTAAAACTCCGTTTGGTGCGAGTCTTTGAACTAATGAAACAACTCCCCAAAAGTTTAGATTATTTAAGTTATTAAAATTGAAAGGGTTATCTCCAAAAAGAGCACGGATGGCGTCAATAAGGTTTTGAATGGAAATATTACTCCAACTAAGAGGGAAAAGACCTTCCGAATACCCTTTACCTAATCCGGTAAACAATAGAGCGATGGCAAATGATTGAAATAGATTAATTAAGTCAATACAGAGTCCAGCAATGGCATAGGAAAAAGTAACAAGTATGAGTGTGGTGATTATCCTTGGAATAGAACTTTGTATACTTACTGTGGCTTGGGCACTAATTTTTATACGAAGCATAATCATTATCCCAATAGTAATAAAAATAAGTGAAATTAAAACATAGACAACGTTTCTAAAAACTTTCCAGAGGCTCATGATACTTCTCAGCCCCTGGAACCCTGTTTCGTTGGCAGCGTAGGCTGGTTTACCTAAGAAATTGTTTTTAACTTGGGCAATATACTCAATCCCCGATGCCATCGGGTTAAAAGTTGCGGCAATCATTTGATTACTTGCACCAACCATCCCGCCTGGTTTATAGGAGACAATATCTCCTGTTAGGAATGATTCTGGAAAAGTTCCTGATAGCGCAATTTGAAGACTCATGACATTACTCCCAAGAGCAGAGTCTATCCAAGCTTCTTGATTATTACCTTTTTGGATAGCATCTTGCTTTTGACGGATAAATTCAGCACCGGTATTAGTAGTTTCAGCAAAGATGGCTTTGGTAGTAAAAGTGACGGCAAAAACAGCTAATGAAATGAGAATAATTTTACTAAGAGTGAGATCTTTGGGTAAGAGGCGAGTATCACGACGATTGAGACGATGAAGAACTTGTTTAATGGTCATAAGATAATTAATTCTATCAAATAATCTAGTATTACAACAGGATAACGCGTATTTTGTTAATAAATAATAGTAAATTTATCAATATTTTCGACTCCATATTTGGCTAGCCATTCTTGAATTTCTTTTTTGGCTAAATCAGTGTCTTTTCGGTTGTAAACCTTGGTTTCAATATTGTTAGCTCTAATATATCGGTTTGCTTGAAAATATTTACCTTGATAGGGGAGGAAATTATAAAGTGGAATTTGATAATTTATTTCGGTGATTTTAATAGTGGGAGTGGAAGAAATTTTATCTGAATTTTGATTTGTGGGCAGTAAAAATGATGACTGGTATGGTTTTTGATCTGGAGAAAGGGGTGGAGTTTTTGTTTGTTTATTAGAAATAATTCTAATTATTAGAAGAATTGCAATAATAAGAACTAGAACAATAAATAATTTGTTTTTTAAAAGTTTTTTAATCATAATATTTAAGGTTTATATTCCCAGTGTTCTGGTTCAAGTGGGTGATGGTAAAAACCATATTGAGGGGCGTTTTTGACTAACCATTGGTACGATGAAGAATTATTGGTTAATTTACCAAATTTGTCGCCAAAATCGATAGTAAGGCCAGTTTGGTGGGGAGAGGTGCCAGGGTAGTTAATTTGAGAGAGGGTTTTAAGTTCATCTCCCTTATTTTCATGCAAATATTCTTGCCAAAGAGCTTCTTGTTCTTGAGTGCTTCGATAGCAACTAATAAGATTAAGATTATTATCTGTATTTTGGGAATTGTAAGAGATAATTAATTGATCTAAAGGGGAGATAACTCGATTATCGAGGAGACATTCTTTTTGGTTGTTATTTTGACCTAAGACTTTTGAATTTTGGTTGTTTTGGTAAGCTTGAAGAGAAGTGTTGGAATTTAAAGCAATGTCTTTATTTACTGCTAGAGTATATCCAATCCCTTCAAAACAAATACCACCAATTGCTTTATTTTGGCTTTTAGTTGTTCCGTATAAATGGGATAATGTTTCGTATTCCCAGCCATCAAAACTGGGATTGTTTGATCCTGGCCCACAAAAGGCACTACGGTGGGTCGAATCACTAATTCTATTTTTAGTATTTTTGTATACTAAAACCTCATCTCTGGTAAGATCAACTGCGGCTCTTTGATTGGTCACTTTTGGAGTAAGAGGGTCAGTGGTATTTTCTTTTTTATTTTGAATTACTCGGTTACACTGGAATATTTGAGCGGCGCTACTATTTTTTATATATCCATTTTTATTTGTAAGATTGACAGCTTCGCCTCTGGCGGCAATTATTATGGCTTTGTGAGCTTCAACATGCCAACTTACTGGATCTTCGGCAAGTCCTAGTAAATATGTATGAAGATCAACAGTGACAGTGCTGAAACATTGATCTGGATATTTTTCTAAATCGTCTCGAACTTTAACCCGATATTCTTTTTTTGGGGTGGGGGTTGGTGACCCTTGGTTACTTGAAGGTTGCGTTTGTGTAATTGTTTCGTAAACACAGGGAAGTCCGTCAGAGTACACACCACCTTTCCCGACTTCTAGATCGGCTTTATCGTAGGCTCCGATTGAGGGACAGTTAGCGTCGTTGTCACTGATACCGTTTTTATTAAAATCAGTATCATCAATCATAATGACTTTCATTTGCTGATTATCAAACCCTTTTATAACAGCAGTACTAACTTTGTCGGTATAGTAAGAAGTAATAATTTGGTTATATTTAAAATCCATTAAAGCCATTCCATGGGCACCCCGTTGACTAATACCAGGACCATTTTTTTGATGTAAATCTTCAATACAAATTTTTTGACTAGTATCTAAGATTTCTCCGTTTTGACCACAATCGACATTTGATTGCGAATCAGGAGTGAGATTACATTTGAATGTTTGCCGAAGATTATCTCTGTTTATGTTGGCTTCGTTGGTACAACCAATGTGGTCTTGAGTTGTGTTTGGAATAAAATTTAACAACATAAACTCTTCTTGTTTGTTTGAATCTTTGACAAGTACATCAATTTTTTTTTGAGTATCATTGTTATCGGGAGCGGTTTCTCCTTGATAATTATCAGGGATAAAGGTGCGGATATTGCTATTTAATTGAGTACTGGCGATGGCGGCGGTGTCATCTTCTCCATAAAATTTTCCATGAGGCACATCTTGATAGTTTTCATAGGCGTTGATATAACACTGATCGTTATTTTGAAGGGTTGGACAACCAGAAACTTCGGAATAATCGGTTGGTTCTTTGGATCCTCTTTTGTAGAGAATCTTTTCAGAAATTTCGCCTGATTGATATTTTTGAGCATAAAAACAGACGATGTCTTTGATAGATATTTCTGTTGGACAACTAATATCTTTGTTTAAATTATCCAGAATACTTCTGTTTTCATACGGCTGTTGATTTCGAAATAATACTTCGTAAAAATAAACACCTTTGTTTTGGATTCGTTGGGATTGAGGTATGGCACGGGAACTGTAATCGTTAACTTCACTGGTGTAATCATTAACTTTTTCTTTGGTGTTATAACTAGCTGGGGCTTTGTATTCCCTAGAAATATAATTAGTACCAAAGATTAAATGGCCAAAAAAATTAATAATTGCATTTAGGAATTGTTCAATTAAACCAGGTTCGTGACTTTCTTCGGTGGTAGTTTCATTGGTGTCAACTAGAGATGTTTCTTGGGAATAAATTAAAGCGGGACGAATACAAAAAAGACAAATTAAACTGATTAAAATTATTTTCTTAATCACTTTAATTACCAGGAGATGGAATTTTAAAAATAGTAACATCAATACCAGTAAAATTTTTGATGAAAAGTAAAATAAGCCAAGAGACAATAACTCCAACAACGCCGATAACGGCCATGGTTAAGGTTGAGGAAGCGGCGGCAGCTTTTTTGGAATCACCTCCAGAAGTAAGATATTTGAACCCACCAACAATGAACATAGCAAAAAAAGCTAATCCAGCAGCTCCGACAATTATTTGAAGAATATTTTGGAAGAGACATTCGAAGCCCTTGATAGTGGCAACACCGTTGGAAACACAGGCGCCAGACCAGGTTTTACCTTGAGCGTAGGCAGGAGAAGGAGAGAAGAAATCAATTATTCGGTTCATGTTGTAATTATACAATAGAAAGGACGGCTCCGGATAAATCGGAGTTTGATAAATAGGCAAAATTTGGCGCTACGCTTCGAATTTTGACCTGTTTAACAAAAAAAACCCTCTCTAAAAATAGAGAGGGTTTTATTAAATTTTCTTTACGGTTGGAAAGATTGGATATTCAAATTGAAAACATCAATACCAAAGACGGTTTTAATGAGGTTCATGATAGCCCAAGAAGCGAAGACAATAGCAAGACCAATAAGAGCATTGGTGATTTGAGCTCGAGCAGCACCAACTTTCTTTTCGTCACCGCCTGAAGTAACCCATTTAAGACCACCAACAACAAGAATAAAGAAGAAAACTAAAGCAACAAGAACAAGCACTAAGCTAATAGCGCCGGAAATGATACTACCAGCAGTGAGGTTTTCGAGAGCTTTAAAGTCATTACCTTTTGAGGTGATTTTAATAGTATCAGCAGCATAAACAGGAGCAGCGATAGCAGCAAATTGGATTTTTTCTTTTATTTGATTGAACATTTTTTATAATAATTAATAATTGATAAATAGATAATAACAATTAATTAACTAATTTGAAAGGGAAGGCCAAATAAGCTGAAGAGACTGAAGTCCAGGGATACCAAGAACCGTGCCCGCAAATTTGAGGATGGCAAAGAGGGAAAAAACCAAAATCAAACCAACAAGTCCGTAAAGAATAGCTTTTTGAGCTTCTTCCCATTTTTTGGGATCACCATTGGAGTTGATCATGTGGTATCCAGCCATAACAAAGTGCCAAATAAAATAAACAACAGCGACAATAAAAAAAACAGAAATAATGGTTTGAATAATATTGTTGACGTAATTTTGAGGATTACTGACGATATCACTAGAATTTTTCAAAAAAGGATTACTGATGGCAGCGTAGGCGGGTTTGACGAGTTGAATCATATTATTGGAATTTAAGGATATTAATAACAGAATTGAGATCAAAAATATTACCAAGTCCAAGAATGTTAGCCAAGAAAGCTCCAGCCCCGAAAGCGATAACAACAATAGTCAAACCAAGAATGCTGTCGGTTAATTTTTTTCTGGCGACTTCAATCTTCTTTTCATCACCACTAGCGGAAATAAAGGCATAGCCAGCAAAAATTATTTGAAAAATAAAAAAGAGAACAGCGACAACACTAAGGAAACCAATGATAGTGCTAACAATAGTTTCTAACTGAGTAGCCGAATTGGTGACTTTAATACCAGGACCTTCAAGGTTAAAAGATTGAGAAGCGGCGATAAGTTTATTGTGGTCCATAGATAGTAGGTTGTAATGGGTTAACACCAGTAATTTTACCAACAAAAGAGGCAATAACAAATGCACTAGTGATAATAATTAAGCCGAGTAGGCTTTGCCAGATTTTAGTCCAAGCGGCTTCAGCTTTTTTTGGGTCACCACTGGCAGAAATGTAAGCGAAACCAGCGAGGATTACTTGAACGACAAAAAATATACCAGCGATAGTTCCAACTAATTTAAAAATATTACTAAGTAAAGTAAAAAGACCAGAACCGTTGGTGCTGGAATAAGCGGTAGGGTTTGAGATATTACCAAAAATACCTATCATAGTTTTATTATAAACCGGAATTTAAAATATTAACTCCAGTGATGTAACTAATAATTTGGATAATGAAATAGGCACAAAAAACGATAGCAAAACCGATAATGGCACTGGTTATAGTTTTTTGGGCTTGACCGGATTTTTTGGGGTCGCCAGCACCAGCGCTAGCAATCATACTAAAACCGCCGAAAATAATTAATCCAAGAAGAATAATACTAGCTAAAGTAAGGGAATTACGGAGAAGAGAACTAATTAAAGGAGAAATACTTGAATAAGTACCACCAAGAGTGCCGCCATTACCGATGGGAGTATCGCTAATGTTGACCGCTAAGAGATGTTGATTCATTGGCAAAATTATACCTTAAACTAGATAAAAAATGAATGAAGGGAAATTGAGGGTGTTTTTTGATGAAATAGTGCTATAATACGGCACAAATTAGTCGATAGATCGTAGATCTTAGATCGTAGAAAAACGAAGAAAGATTGTAGATCGTAGAAAAACAGTTTTAATTTAAAAACTTTATAATATAAATATGAAAAAACTTGCCCAAGTAATATTACTGTTGATGGTTTGCTTTTTGGTGTTTGAAAAAAAACCGCTTAAAGCGAAGACTTTGGTAATAACGCCGACAATAGAGGCAACTCCGACAGCTGAGGTAATTCCAACCAAAGTTCCAGTGGTGAATATTACTGAAGCTAAAAGTAAAGTTATTGAGTACAAACAAGAGAAATGGAATGGGATAAATACTTTGAGAGTGGCAACTGGATGGGCGGTAGAAAGAGGAGTATCAACTAATACTTTAGTACTACTATTATTATTACCATTAGTAGCAACCTTGGTGTCATTTCTACATTATGTAGCTGGATTGTCTGGTTATGGAATTTTTATGCCAACAATGATTGCAATTGCCTTTTTGGCAACTGGAGTTTTTGGTGGTTTATTATTGTTTGCTTTGATTTTAATGATCTCTTTGATGAGTAATTTGATCTTAAAGAAATTAAAGTTACATTTTTGGCCAGCAAGAGCGATTAATTTAATGATGATCTCGATTGGGACTTTTGTTTTGATGGTAATATCATCTTTTGTTAGTTGGCTGGATATAAGTAAAATTTCCATTTTCCCTATTTTATTTATGATTTTACTAGCCGAAGAATTTACTAGAACACAATTAGTAAAGAGTAGAAATGAGGCAAAAAAATTAATGATAGGGACAATTGTTTTGGCAGTAGCCGGGGCGGTGACGATGAATTTTGCCTGGATACAGGATTTGGTTTTGAGGTATCCAGATTTGATTGTATTGATGGTTTTGTCAATTAACTTATTAGTAGGGAATTATAGTGGAATTAGATGGATGGAAATAAGTAGATTTAAGAAGGGAATAAGAGAGAAAAAATAAAAAATTTCTAATGTCTAATATCTAATTTCTAATAAAAATAAGAAAAATATGTTTAGTTTAAAAAAATATCGTAAGTTTTTGACAAAAAATGAGAGGAATAAGGTGTATTTGCGAAAAAATACCACTAGTGGAAAAATGATTGCGGATAGCAAATATAAGACAAAGAAGTTATTGGCCAAAACAGGAGTATCGGTACCAACTTTGATGGCGAGGTTCAAAAATGAGAGTGAATTAACAAAATTTCGTTGGGAAGATTTGGAGGGAAATTTTGTAATTAAACCAGAATCTGGTTATGGTGGTGAGGGGATTTTGATTATTCGAAAAAGAGGAAAATGGGCAGGAGAATGGCAAAAAATGAATGGGGATATTGTGACAACTCAGGATATAAAGTTACATTGTCAGGAAATTTTGGCAGGTAAATATAGTTTGCATGCAATGCCAGATACGGTATTAGTAGAAGAGCGAATTAGAATTCACCCATTATTTTTGGCTTTGACTAAATCGGGGACACCAGATATTAGAGTGATTGTTTATAACCAAGTGCCAGTGATGGCAATGTTTAGAATTCCAACAGAAAAATCTGGAGGTAAAGCAAATTTGCATCAGGGAGCAATTGGTTTAGGAATTGATTTAGCAACAGGAATTACAACTTTTGGAATTGAAGGAGCAGGTAACCCAATATACAGAATTTATGATTTTAATAAAAAAAAGAAGAGAAAAGTTAATGGGATTAGAATTCCGTTTTGGAGAGAGATTTTGGAAACAGCAGTAAAATGCCAAAAAGCAATCCCATCTTTGGGTTTTGTGGGAGTCGATGTGGTGTTGGATAAAGAAAAAGGGCCAGAAGTGTTGGAAGTTAATGCAAGACCAGGGTTATCGATTCAGTTGTGTAATAAGGCGGGGTTGAGATCTCGTTTAGAGAAGGTTGATGAAATTGAGGTTCGAAGTGTAGATCATGCAATAACTTTGTCAAAGTATTTGTTTGGAGAAAAATTTTTTGAAAAAATTGAAGAAAAAGAGAAGAATAAATATATTGGATCAATAGAAAAGATAAAGATAAAAATACCTAAAGGGTTTAAACCAAATACGGGTGAATTTACAATAGTCAAAAAAGGGAAGCACAGAATGATAGAGGTGGAAGCTAAAGTGGATACTGGAGCATACAGGAGTTCAATTGATAAGAAATTAGCCGAAGATTTGGGTTTATTGTCACCAGACAGGATTTTATATAATCGACATTATCGGTCAAGTTTGGGAGTACATCAAGATAGGCCAGTGATAGAAATGACTTATTGGTTAAAAGGGAAAAAGATTACTTCAGCGGTGAATGTGGCGGATAGAGGTCATTTGAAATCGAGATTCTTGATCGGAATTCTTGATCTTAAGGGGTTTTTGGTTAAAATAGAAGCAAGATGAGAAATAAAATTGCCGTTTTTTACGGTGGAAAATTAACAACAAAATTAGAATCTTTGATGGAGTCAGGTAAAAAGATGGGAGTGGTAGTGGACGCTATTTCTTATGATGAAATTTATTTGGATTCTGAAGAGAAGGAAAACGGGAAAATGCCAGTTAGGTTGAAATCAGGTAAGAATTTGGATGATTATGGAGTGATTTATTTTAAGATCGTTAAACATTATCGAGAGGAAGCGAGTTTAATAATTGATAGTGTGGATGATGAAGTAAAGATTGTTGATGCAGTGATCAGAAGAGGAAGACCGACTGATTTTTGTAAAATTCATCAAATGAAAGTTTTGATTGACAATGGGTTGAATGTCCCTAGGCTAGTAATGGGAAGATTAAATTTCTTGAGATATGAGGCAACTAAAAAATTTAATTATCCGTTAATACTAAAAGGTAGCCAAGGGGATAGAAGGACTCAGGTGTTTAAGTTTTTCTCAGATGATAGCTGGGATAAAGGCTGGGATGTTTTTAAGGAGAGAGAAAAAAATGAAGGACAGAGATATATGTTGCAAGAATATATAGTAAATAACGAAGATTATAGAGTAATGGTATTGGGTGATAAAGTGTTGGGAGTGATGAAAAGAGCGACAGGAGATAATCCGTTGTTAAAAAATGTGTTTACTAAAACTGAATTACCAGAATATGTTTTGGAAAAAGCAGTAAAAGCAGCAAAAATGTGTGAAATTGATGTTGCTGGAGTGGATGTGGTTTTTAAAGAAGGCGAAAAAGAGCCTTATTTTTGGGAAGTTAACAGAGCTCCAAATTATGATAGATTTATGGAAGTAACCGGAGTGAATGTAGAAGAAGAAATAGTAAAATATTTAATTGGTCTATTAAATAAATAAAAGTGTTTTGAAGCAAGAGATTCCAGTATTTAAATTTCTTGAAGTTATTGTTACAATAAGACACTTTATATCTGAGTTTTAAGTTCAGATATGTTTAAGGGTGATTAGCTCAGTTGGTTAGAGCACTGTCCTGATAAGACAGGGGTCGGAGATTCGAGTTCTCCATCACCCACTTGGAATGGGAGGATATGTATATATTCTTAAATCTTTGAAAAATGGGATATTTTATGTGGAAAGTACAAATGATTTAAAGAGAAGAGTTAAAGAACACAATTTAGGAAAGAGTAAGTTTGTCCGTTTTAATAAACCTTTTGAATTGGTATTTTCCCAGTTTTATGATGATTTGGAAATAGCGCGTAAGGTCGAGTTTAAGTTGAAAAGTTTTAAATCGAGAGAGATTTTGGAAAAAATAGTTAAGGATGGATATTGTAGTTTGGAATTTAATTAGATGGGAGATTCGCCCCGATGTTTCGATCGGGGTAAAAGTTCTCCATCACCTACTAATTTAGATAATAAGCCTTGGATTGTAGTAGAAATGAGAAAGGGAATGGTAAAATTGAGAGATGAATAAAAATAATTTTTTTAAATTAGTTGGTGTGATTGGAGCATTGTTTTTGATAATTTTTGGGAATGTATCTAATTTTTTAAGGACGGTTAAATTGACTTGGCAAAAGGAGAAATAGTTAACCTAGATGAAGAGAATATTGATAGCTCTCGGAGGTTTGTTTTTAATTTTATTAGCGGTTTGGACGGTTTTTTTTAGGGAAGAAGTTTTTTTGGATCCTTTATCGACTAATAAAGTGAAGAAGGATTATAAAAGTGATTTTTTGAGTTTTGGGTTTTTGCCAACCTGGATGGTAGGAAAGACAAGAATTTATGGGGAGGAATTGAGTCATTTAATTTTTTTGGGAATAGAGACAGATAAAGAAGGAAATTTGGTTTGGGATGTACAGTCAAAAAAGATTAATAATGAGGATTTTTTGAAACAGAAAGCGATAATTAAAGAAAATGGCGGTAAAAATATCTTGGGAATAAAATTGTTTGAAGATGAAAAAATTAAAGAGTTGTTGGGAAACAGTGAGGCAAGAAAGAGATTAGTAGGTCAGATAAAACAAGTAATTGAGACAAATGAATTTGATGGGGTTAATTTAGATTTTGAGTATCAAAAAGACCCGTTGGCAATATTAGATGATGATTTTGGTTTGTTATTGGATGAATTAAAAGTTAGTAAGGTGGGTGAAATAAGTGTAGATGTGTTTGCTAATACAGTAATTAAAGGTAGTGGTGACAGGCTGAAAAACATGATAGAAAAGATAGATTATTTGGTGGTAATGGCTTATGATTTTCACCGTCCAGGAGTGGATTATACCGGGTCAGTGGCACCGATAAGATCGAATGTAGGGGAAAGAAATATTACAGAAGTGGTGGAAAATTATCTGGGGTTAAATTTGAATAGAGAAAAATTAATAATGGCGTATCCGCTTTACGGATATGAATGGAAGACTTATACAAATGAATTTGAATCAAAAATTAAAAGAGGTTGGTATCAAATGGCAAGCTGGAAGCGAGTAAAAGAATTATTGGCAGATACCGCCTTCGCAACAGCTTCGGCGGTCAAGTGGGACGAATTATCGATGACTCCTTGGTTGGTTTTTGAGGAAGAAGGAGAAATCCATCAGATTTATTTTGAAAATGAAAGAAGTTTGAAAATTAAATTGGATTTGGTAAAACAAAATCAATTTAGAGGATATGGTTTTTGGGCTTTGGGTTATGAAGGAGAAGAGAATGTTTTTGATTTGAGAGATTAAAATTTAGGAGTTAGCTATTTTTTTTAAGCCACTTTTCTCTTTTGAGGAAGAGGAAACCGAGAATTAAGAAAGCACCAATAATAGTAAGAAAACTTTCAATTTTATCCAAGCCATGAGCTAGACCAGTGAAAGCTTCTCCCATTTGGAAGCCAATAAAACCCAAAATTATAGAACGGAAGATTAGGGCTAAGAACATGATGGGATAAAATTTTTGAGGTTTGAAGCGGAAACCGCCGCAAAAACCAGAAATTAGAGAGACAGGAACAACCGGAATGATGACAGCAATGAAGATAAAAAGTTCATCACTGATAGATTTTTGAAAATCAATTCTAATTTTTTCAATTAATGACCAGGAAATACCAATATATTTGCCAAATTTATCGATTAATGGTCGGCCACCGTAGTAAGCAATCAAGAAAACCATACTGGTACCAATGACAGCGCCGATAGAATAAGGGAGAGAAACTTTACAAATTATTTCCCAAATGGCTTGAAAGAAGGGAACGCTTCGAGTAACGAGGAAAGCTCCACCAGACATAGTAATAATAGGTGAAGGGATAGGAACGATAATTTGTTCAACAACACCACCTAAAAACATGGATAGAGAACCATGGGTTTTGACTAGGTCAAGGATCATTTGAAGAATTTGAGTCATAGTAAAGAGTATATATAAAAAAAAGATGTTTTTCTATTTTGGTTTTATTTTACCTGACTTTAGGTGTTTTTTATTTTAATTTTTAGATAAAAACAAGTGCCTTTTGGTTGTTGACGATTTGTTTTGATTTAGGTACAATAAACCCACTTGATAATGCTAAGGATCAAATTCAATCAATTTAAAGAAACTTTAGGGAGGTGTGTCGAGCGAGAATAAGTTGTAAATTGATGAAGAATGACGCCGAAAGCAATCAAGCTTTCGGTTTTTTTTATTTAAAAATCCGAAGGCACATTTTAAAAAATGAGGGCCTGTGGCTTAGTTGGTTATAGCGCCTCATTTGCAATGAGGAGGTCGGGAGT
>CAZWZK010000015.1:6905-17958 GCA_964638385.1 uncultured Gammaproteobacteria bacterium | reverse complement strand
AAGGAATTGACAATGCTAATTTGATCACTTTTTGAGAAAATTCGCCGGTTTTATTTTTCATAAATATTTTTGGGTTTTTGTAATTGTAGAGACATTGGTTTTTAGAGAGTTAGAGTCGGAACATTCGAGAATATAGACGAAGTGCATGATTAGTTAATTAGTGAAGTAATGAATTAGCTATTCTGAAAGTACCCAATTTTTAACATTTTTCATAAGATCAGTAGATTCTTGTTGTAAAACTCCGCCGATTATTTCCATTTTTTTACCATTTGAAAGACGAAGTATTTTGGCATGATCAATGGCGTGATAATCAGTTATTTCGTAAAGATTATTGGGAATATCTTCTTGAAAACTACCAAAAACAATTTTGGTAAGACCGGCCCAGGCGGCACAAGACAGACACATGGAACAAGGTTCAACAGTACTATACATAGTACAACCATCAAGGTTGTAAATTTTTAATTTTTTACAAGCTTGGTTGATAGCATTGCTATCGTTATGGCCGGAAATTTCAAAATTGGCGACACTACTATGACCTTCGGAAATTATTTTGTCATCTTTGACAATGATGGATAAGATTGGTGATTCTCCCCTGTCTAAACGATCTTTGCCTTTTTTAATAACAATTTTCATAAAATCGGTGTCGGTCATATGATGTAAATTAATTTTTAAAATATTTATCTTTCTCCCAATTTATAACATTATTCATAGAGAATATGGATGTGGTTCCAATGAGATTGCCACGTCGCAACTGTAACTGCTCCTCGCAATGACATATTTGGTTAGTTTGTAAAAACATGATCCTACAATACATAAATTTATTTTTTGGTTTCCTTAAAATATTTTTTACCTTTTAATTTATCAGGTAACAAATCTTCCTTGGTATATTTTTCGTAGCCTTTGCCATAACCAAGATCTTCCATTAATTTGGTTTCGGGATTGCGAAGAACAAAAGGAATGGGTAAATTACCAAAAACTTCGATGTCTTTCATGGCGGCATGGATGGCATCACATGACTGGCGACTTTTGGGTGATTTGGCTAAATAAGCCACACCATGGGCTAAATTAATAGAACATTCAGGAAGACCAATTTGAGTAACGGCTTGAAAAACTTGATTGGCCAACATGAGGGCACTGGAATTAGCTACGCCAATATCTTCACTGGCAAAAATTACCATACGCCGAGCAATAAACTTGGGATCTTCGCCGGCAGTAATCATACGGGCAAGATAATAAAGAGCGGCGTCAACATTGCTGGCGCGCATACTTTTGATAAAGGCAGAAATAGTGTTGTAGTGTTCTTCGCCTTTTTTGTCGAAACGAAGAAATTTGTTTTGAAGAGTATTAACTAAATCTTCTTTACCTAATTTGCCATAGAGAGTAAAGGCGTTGTCGATCATGGTTAGAGCTTGGCGGGCATCACCATTGGCCATTTTGGTAAGCCAGTCTTTGGCGTCTTTGCTAATTTTGGTTTTTAAGGTTTTGACGGCTCGAGTAATAACTTCACCGATTTCTTCATCACTAAGTTCATTAAGAACGAAGACACGACAACGAGAAAGAAGTGGAGAGATAACCTCAAAACTGGGGTTTTCAGTGGTGGCGCCAATTAAAGTAAGCACACCTGATTCAACATATGGAAGTAAAAAATCTTGTTGAGCTTTGTTAAAACGGTGGATTTCATCTAAAAATAAAATCTTTTTATAAAGTCCTGGAGAATTTTGGCCAACAATTTTTCGAATATCGTCTTTGCTAGCAGATACAGCTGAAAGTTCATGAATCTCAGCATTAGTTTCTTTGGCAATAATTTTGGCGAGAGTAGTTTTCCCTACCCCTGGAGGACCCCAAAAAATCATGGAAAAAATTTGATGGTTTTCGATAGCCTGACGAAGAGGTTTACCTTGACCGACTAAATGTTTTTGACCAATAAATTCATCGAGATTTTTTGGGCGAAGCAATGAGGCTAATGGTTGAGATAACATAAGTTAAATTTAAGACTTTGGGTTTAATTCGGGTCTTAGACTCAGTATAGACTAGAGATGTTTAATGGTCAATTCGGAAATAGTCGTTTCTGGGTCGAGAGAGAGAACAAAATCAATGGCTTTGACAACTTTTTCTGGATGAATGGATTTTGATAAATCGATATCAGTACCGTCAGTAAACTTGGTTTTCATAACCCCAGGGTGAATATTAATAATCTTAATAGAAGAACCAACCAATTCCATTTGGATTGATTTGGAAAAACTGGCCATGGCGGCTTTGGATGCATGATAAACAGAGTTGAAGGCCTTGGGATGAAGACCAGCAGTGGAATTGATATTAATAATAGTGCCAGTTTTTTGTTTCTTAAAAATAGGAATTAAGACTTTGGTGGTAAACATGGGACCGAGACAATTAACTTCAAAGACTTTTTGGATACGGTCGGGGTCATTGGTTTCGATGGCTCCATCGATGTAAAGGCCGGCATTATTGATAAAACAATCAAGATGATGATATTTTTTGATGACTTCTTGGATTGACTCCAAAACATTTTTGAAGTTTGAAACATTACAAATTTGAAAATCACACCCGAGTTTGTCGGCAATAAGTTTAATTTTTGGATCAATATCAAAGATAATGACTTGGTAATGATGGGAAAAATAAGCGGCTAATTCTCGACCTAATCCATTGGCTCCACCAGTGATGCAAATAACCTGTTTCATTGATTAATGATGACAAATTACGAGGCTAATTACAATGTATAATTCAGTACTAATGAGAGTAATCAAAAATTTAAAAATTATCTTGCCGATTATCGGGGCGATTTTAGTACTAATAGCAGTAGTGCTGGAATTTAAGATAGAAGATGAAAATCGGATAATTATTAGTCCTAGTGGAGTTATCGCTAAATTGAAAAAAAGTGCGCCAAAAGAAACACCGCTACCTACGCCAACTTTAGTTCCAACAATAGTTCCGACAGCAACGCCTACACCAATAACGGTGGAAGGTATGAGTCAAAATTATGGTCCATGTGCCAAGGTAAGTGTATTGATGTATCACCATATTCAAGATGAGGAGATTGCCAAGAAAAACGGTCAAACCAACTTGACAGTAACGCCTGATTCTTTTCGAAAACATTTACAATATTTAAAGGATGGAAATTACAACATAATTACACCAGAAGATTTGAAGAATTTTTTTGAAGGGAAAAATACCTTACCAAGTAAGGCAGTAATGATTACAATAGATGATGGTTACAAGGATAATTTTGAAGTAATGTACCCGATTTTGAAAGAATTTGGAATTAAGGCAACAGTGTTTACCGCAACAGGTTTGTTGGAAAATACTGGGTATATGAACTGGGATGATTTGGACCAGATGAAGGATTTTGTTTACTTTGGAAATCACACCTGGTCACATCAAAGTTCTTTGGGGACAAAAGAGAAATTGACTAACGAAATCTCGCTGGCAAGCAAACAATTAAGTGAACATGAGCTAGATAATCTAAAAATATTTGCTTATCCTTATGGAACTCCAGGAAAAATCGCCAAAGAAGTCTTGAAAGACAATGGATACGAGATCGCTTTTACGACTACTCATGGTAATATTTTATGTAAAGGGAAATCATTGGAACTCCCAAGAGTTAGAGTAGGAAATGCTTCATTAAAGTCGTATGGGATATAAGAAAATATTAATAATATTGGCTGTTTTTTTGGGGATTTGGAAGCTGATTCCAATTGGGGTTAGATATTTGTCAAAACAAGATGAAATTAACCCAGAAGCAGTTAAAAGCGAATATGACGAAAAAGCAACAATTGGTGTTTTTAATAACCAAGTAGTTAAAGTTCCAGAAAATAATTATCAAGACGAAAAAATCTTGGGAGAAACGGATAAACAGTCGATAAGTAATACTAATAAAAGAATCGAAGTAGATTTAACTAACCAAAAAACTTATGCCTATGAAGGAGAAAAATTAGTTTATACTTTTTTGATTTCATCAGGGTCATGGGATAGAACACCAACGGGAGACTTTGAAATATGGACTAAGGTAAGGGCCCAAAAAATGTCTGGTGGATCAAAAGAACTAGGAACTTATTTTTATCTTCCAAACGTGCAAAATGTAATGTTCTTCTACAATGAAAAGACGGCAAAAAAAGTAGGTTATAGTTTCCATCAGGCTTATTGGCACAACAATTTTGGAGTACCAATGTCACATGGTTGTATTAATATGACGACAGCAGATTCAGCCTCTCTTTATGGTTGGGCGGAAGTAGGAACTAAGGTAAAAATTTACGGAAAGTATAAAACTATACTACCTAGAATATGATCTATTTAGTTTTAATTTTAAGTTTTTTTTTGAGATTGATTGGGATCAATCAATCAATGTGGCTAGATGAGGCAATTTCAGTAAGTGTAGCCAGAATGCCAATAGAAAAAATTGTGCCGATATTTTCAGTTCAGGATTTCCATCCACCAATTTATTATTGGTTTCTGAATATTTGGATAAAGGTTTTTGGAGATAAAGTAGTAACAATGAGATTAAGTTCAGTGTTGTTTTCATTGATAACAATTTGGTTGGTTTATCTGATAGGGGTAAAAATCAAGGATAAAAAATTGGGTTTTTGGGCCGCGTTGTTGACAGGAATTAATCCCCTGCTGATTTATTATTCCCAAGAATTAAGGATGTATTCAATGGTAGTAATGTTATTAACTGGGGCGGTTTATTTTTTTGTTAAGTTAAACAAAAAATATAGCGGAAAAGATATTTTTGGGTTTGGATTTTTGACTGGTTTAAGTTTTATGACATTTTATGGATCAATTTTTTTGACGGGAGCGATGATTTTGTATTTTTTGATTAATAAGAAATGGAAAATATTTTGGCTAAGCAGTATCGGAATTTTGGTGGCAATATTGGTGGTGTCTCCTTTGTTATTAACTCAATTAAAAATGTCGGGGCAAATGCTAAACCAAGTAACAAATTGGAGTTTAGTTTTGGGAAAAGTAAATTTAAAAAATTTATTGTTAATACCGTTTAAATTTGCTATTGGCAGAGTTAGTTGGTATCCAAAGATGAACTATTATTTGATTGGTGGAGTGTGGACAGGATTAATCTTTGGGTTAATAGCAAAAGAGACAATTAAAAATAAGCTAATGAGATGGTTATTGATAACACCGATAATTATGGGGATAATTTTTTCTTTTAAATCACCATTGTTGCAATATTTTAGATTTTTATATTTGGTGCCAATTTTAGGATTATTATTGGCAGGGATAAAAAATAATAAAATAAAAATATTTTTAGTGATAGGGTTTTTGTCTTTTGGTGGCGTTTATCTGTTGAATCCGAATATGCACCGAGAGGATTGGAAGGGGTTATCAAAAAGTCTAGAAGATGAACAAAAAATTTATATGGTGAAATCGTTTGAAGACCCGGTGAAATATTACAAACCGAAGATTGAGGTGGTTGATATCAAGACAAGTGACCCAAAAGAAGAAAAAGTAACCATTATCCCATACGGTGAAGAGATACATGGAGTAAATAGTAAAGTAAAAATGGAAAGTTTGGGTTACATTATGATTAAGAAAAATAACTTTAGAGAAATAACGACTGAAGAGTGGAAGAAAGAAAAATGAGTCTTTTGGGGGGATAACTTTTATTTAACCACTAATTGGGAAATAAAGAAATGCCTTTAATTTGATTATTTGAAACTTTAGAATTAGATTCATGAAATATATTTTTGTATCAGGTGGTGTGGTTAGTGGTTTAGGAAAAGGAATTACAGCCGCAGCAATTGGCTTAATTCTGAAAAACCGAGGATATAAAATCACCAACATAAAAATAGACATGTATTTAAATGTGGATGCTGGAACTATCCGACCTCAAGAACATGGAGAAGTGTTTGTAACTAAAGATGGAATGGAAACGGACCAAGATTTGGGGAATTACGAAAGATTTGTAGGAGTATCTTTGGATAGATGGAATTACATAACTACAGGCCAAGTGTATAAAGCAGTAATAGACAGAGAGAGAGCTTTTGGATACGACGGTGAAGATGTGGAAGCAATTCCTCATGTAACTGACGAAATCATTGAAAGAATAAATAAAGCCGGTAAATCAAATAAAGCCGATATTGTGATTATTGAATTGGGTGGAACTGTGGGAGAATATCAAAATAGTTTGTTTTTTGAAGCCAGTAGAATTTTAAAGTTAAGACAACCAAAAGATGTAATTCAAATGCATGTTACTTATTTGCCTTTTTTGAAAAATATTGGCGAATTAAAAAGCAAGCCAGCTCAACAATCAAGTCATTTATTGAATGCTATGGGAATTCAGCCAGATTTTATTGTGGCTAGAAGCGAAAAGATAATTGATGAAAAAAGAAAGGAAAAGCTGGGAGTTTTTTGTAATTTAGCTCAGGAAGATATTATTAGTAACCCAGATTTGGAAAGTGTATATGAGTTACCAGCACATTTTGAAGAGCAAAATTTAAGTTTAAAGATATTAAAGAAACTTAGTTTGAGACCAAAAACCGAAACTGGTGATTTGAAAAAATGGTACAAATTTGTGGAGTATAAAAAAGAATCTAAAAAAGTGGTAAGAATTGCCATGGTTGGTAAATATTTTGCGACCGGAGATTATAAACTGACTGATTCTTATATTTCGGTAATTGAGGCAATTAAACAAGCTGCTTGGACACTGAAGTTAGTACCTGAATTGTCGTGGATTGATAGTGGCGAAGTGGAAAAAGGTAATGTTGATTTGAAGGGATTTGATGGAATTGTGGTTCCACAAGGTTGGGGTAGCCGAGGGACTGAGGGGAAAATTGAGGCAGTCAAGTTTGCCCGAGAAAATAAAATACCTTATTTGGGTTTATGTTTTGGGATGCAAATGGCAGTAATTGAATTTGCCAGAAATGTGGTTGGTTTGAAAGGAGCAAATTCGATAGAAGTAAATAAAGATACAAAGTATCCAGTAATTCACATTATGCCAGACCAAGAAGAGTATTTGAAAAATAAACAATATGGTGGAACAATTCGGTTGGGTGCTTGGCCATGTAAATTAACCCCAGGAACTAAATTAGCTGAAGCTTATAAAAAATTTGGTCAAGACAAAGAAGCAGCTTGGAATATTGAAAATGTGAGAAATTTAAAAACAGATGGTAAAGAAACGGTGATTTTTGAAAGACACCGACACCGCTATGAAGTTAATAGCGAATATCGAGAGCAATTGGAAAAAGCCGGTTTAGTAATTTCGGGGACTTCACCAGATGGAAAATTAGTTGAAGCAATTGAATTAAAAAATCATCCATTTTTTGTGGCAACTCAGTTTCATCCAGAATATATCGCTAGACCATTAAACCCACATCCGGTTTTCTTGGCTTTTTTGGAAGCATTAAAAAAATAAATTACGGTATCTAAAAATCTAGATTTTCACAATCCGGAAGGGCTTCAGTGCGACCAATTCAATAGGGTTATTTTTCTTTTTTTTTGTCAAGTTTATCAATGCCAAGAATTTTTACAGCAAAATAAACGACAAAAGCGATAATTAAAAAATCAATAAGACTACTAATGAAGCTGCCAAATAAAATTTTAGCTGAACCGATTTGAAGATAGACCTTACTCAAATCACCAATTTTCCCTAATAAAAGACCAACTATAGGGTTAATAATGTTGGTAACTAAGGCAGTAACTAATTTGGTAACAGAGGTTCCCATAACCACACCGATAGCTAAACCAATAATACCTTGGGACTGAATAAATTCGATAAAACCTTTCATTTGTTTTTTCATCATATGTTAATTATATCAATTGATATTGATTGATAATCTAGTGACATGTTTTTTGTTTTATATTTTTAACAAGATTGCCACGTCGCCATTATTATAACTTCTCGCAATGACGTATTTATTTAGTAAATAAACATGGCATCACCAAAGCTAAAAAAACGATATTTATTGTTGATGGCCTGTTTGTAAGCATTGAAAATATTATCTTTGCTAGCAAAAGCTGAAACTAGCATTAAAAGACTTGATTCTGGTAAATGAAAATTAGTAATAACAGCATCAACAAATTTAAATTGATACGGTGGATAAATAAAAATATTAGTGGAGTTTTTTCCAGGAACAATTTGATAGTCTGGCGATTTATTTAAAATCGCAGCAGATTCTAGTGTACGAACAGAAGTAGTGCCGACAGCAATAATTCTTTTGCCAGAATTTTTGGCTAAATTAAGACGTTTAGCAACAGCTGGTTTGATTTCATAAAATTCAGAATGGAGGGTTTTTGATTCAATATTTTCTGGTCGAAGATTTTGAAAAGTACCAAGACCGACATGAAGAGTGACGTATTCAATTTGGACACCTTTGGTTTTTAATTGAGATAAAAGTTTTTTGGTGAAATGGAGTCCGGCAGTGGGAGCGGCAGCCGAACCAATCTTGGTGGCATAGACAGTTTGGTATTCATTTCTAATTTGACGTTCAGTTTGCGAAGAAGAGATATATGGAGGAATAGGTGTGTGACCAATTTTGTCTAAAATTTGGAAGAATTTTTCATTTTTAAAATTGAATTTTATTCCAACCTGACCGGTTTTACTATCACTGCTAATAATTTCTCCAATTAAATTACAATCAAAAAATATTTTTTTACCGACTGAGGGTCGAGGTTTGGAAATAGAGATCCAAGTGTCTGACTTTATTTGCCTGATGAGAAGAAATTCGATTTCTCCCCCACTATCTTTTTTACCAAGAAGACGAGCTGGGAAGACTCGACTCTGATTTAAAACAATAACATCATTTTGACCTAGTAAATCGACTAATTCAAAGAATTGATGATGGTCAATTTGACCGGTGGTTTTGTTTAAACATAAAAGCCGGCAATGATCTCTCAGTTTTGAGGGTTTGTTGGCAATTAAATTGTGAGGAAGATGATAATTATAATCTTCTATTTTGAGAGACATGTGGATATTTTACCAAAGCTAGTTGAGAATCATGATGGAGTAGTTGAGAATTGAGGCAAAAGTTCAATATCAGAGATAAGGTTGATGGAAAATAATGAATAAGTGTGTGATTACTTCACCATAATTATTTTGTCGTCTTGCTGACTAATTTTTTGAAAACCAAATTTTTCGTAAGTATGGATGGCAGGGAGATTGTCGATTGAAGTTTCCAACCAAAATCCGCTGATTTTAGAATTTTTTTGATTTTTCTGAAGATCATTGAAAGCAATTTTCATAAATTCTTGAGATAAGCCTTGACCACGAGCGGCACCATAAATACGAATAGCAAAGGTGAAATTAGCATTAATTTTGATTGGAGGATCTTTTTGACCAAACCAGATAATACCAAAAAGATTTTGGTGTTGGTCGAGAAGAGTATAAATAATCCTCCCCTGCTCTAGCCAACGAGAAAAAGCCGTTCTGTTCTGAAACCTGGATGGATCGGAAGTGTATTTTTTAACTTCAGGATCAGAATGACTAAACTCAATGAGTTGGTCTATTTGACAATCCATAATGCCCTGTTGAACAAAGATGTCTTGGCCAATTTTCATAAATTATTTCCCAGTGGTGATAATAATATCGAATTGGGATGACTCAGGTAATTTTTCAGGTAAAATTTTGGCAGGATAATTGCTCTTGAGAGAAGAGATCAACAAAGCCGAAGCATCACTGGAAACTGTTTCTTTGATTTGAATTTGCGTTTGAGTGAAATCAAAGTTGGCAGCATTACCAGTATTTTCAACTTTGAAACTATTTTTAGAAAGGAGATCGACTATTTTGGAGGCCTCGCCAGGAGTGCCGCTACCATTTAAAACTTGAACTTTTAGAGAAGCAATAGGAATACTGGTCGGAGTAGGACTATTGGTGATAGTAGGAGTAATGTTGGCCATCGGATTAATTTGAGGGCTATTGTCAGTTTTGAGTTTTGAACCAAAAATGACAAAAAAACCAATGACTAAGAGAAGTAAAGGAATAAGTAAAATAATTTTGGGGAAAATTGAGGGTGATGATTGAGTAGAATTGTTAATTTCTAGTTTGGAAGTAGATTCATCTGAACCGTGAATATTGGTTGAATGAATAATTCCTTTAATAGGGTCAATGGAAGTATATTCAGGAGAAAGATTGCCAAAGTCAAATTGATTGAAAGCAACATCACCGGCTGGAGAAAAAAGAATTTGCTGAGGTAAAGTTTGGAAACGATCTTTGGAATAAGCAAAAACATGATCGATATCTTCTTGGGTAATTTTTTTGGAAAGAACTTGAGAGAAAATAGGTGTTTGATTAAAAGAAAGAACTAATAAATCTTGGTAATTTAAGAAAACTAGTTTTTTGGGAGGGAGGAAGCGACTGGCACTAGTGGAAAAGCTTTCTAATAAATTGATTTTTATTTTTGAGGATTTAACAGCAGCGCGGAATTGATCGAAAAATTTTTGAGAAACAAAAATAACTTGGATGAGGCGCTTGCCGTTTTGGTGAGCAACGATTTTGTAATCCCAAATTGTTTTGGATAAATCTTCGGCCACAATTGATTGGAATTTTGATTGGATGAGAGAACGTTTTTTGGATTCCTGGCGAGTTAATAAAAGACTGGAGACGGTAATAAAATTATCAGAAAGCAAAACCCGAAAACGAGAAGAAAAAGTAGATCGAAGACGAGAGAGATTTTGGGTGAGATTTTCGGGTGTCCAAGAAACTTCGCCAACTTTTTGGCGGTTTTTAAAAACTTCTAGATTATTTTTGGAAATATAAAGAAGATACATATAATCATTATAAATGATTTATAGAATCTTCACTAATGGAGAAGAATTAGATTCGATATTCTTTGATGAGACCCTTTTCGGTTTTTTGGTTAATATAGGCGTGAACATCGAGATATTTTTCGATTCCAGAACCGATTATTTTTTTCTTGAGAAGTTCATCTAGTTGAAAGATACCAGCTGAATTATTCATAAGAATATCTAATTGAATTGGTTTTTCGGTACCTTTATTAATATTGACTTTATCGATAGCAGCAGCAGAAACAGAATAGATATCTAATTTCTCCATTTCGTAAACGATTCGGGAACGACCTTCACTCATATC
>CAZWZK010000015.1:4856-6805 GCA_964638385.1 uncultured Gammaproteobacteria bacterium | reverse complement strand
CCAGAATCAACTAACATTCTGACAAATTTGACTGAAATATTGGAAACAATTTGGAAATGGACTGGGCCATGGTCACTCATACCTAAGCGTTCGACCGCATTAACGTTAATAACCTTCCAGAGAGTGGCGATTTCTTGATTGTTATTAATATTTTCAATAGCTTTTTCTAGGATAGTATTTCCGTTTGAGGGAATATGGATCTTGTTAACAGAAGCAGGAATTTGTTTATCTTTATTCATAATAAGTGAGATGTATTTTAACACAAAGACAGGTAATTAGATTGGACATAAGGCTAATTTTTTGATTAAATTGGGGTATAAAATGATTAAAAAAATATTAGCTAGATTGGTTTTGGGTTTGGGATTTTTTTTGATTATTGGACCAAGTGGAGTTTGGGCGAAGTCTTATTCGATTGATCAAGTAGAAATTGATTCCAAGGTTAATATAGATGGATCAATGGATGTGCAAGAGAAGAGAATTTTTAATTTTGATGGTGATTATACTTTTGCTTATCAAGAGATTGAAAAAACGGGACAAAGAAAAGAGCCATATATTTTGGAAAATATTAGTTTTTGTGACGAGACTAAGTGTTATCAACAAGTAAACAAAAATAGTGGGTCAGTAACGAATAAAACTCCAGGAACTTTTTATGTGGATGAGTTAAGCAATAGCTATTATATTAAATGGTTTTATCGAGCAAATAGTAGTAAAAAAACTTTTATTTTGAAATATAAAGTAACCAATGCGGTTCAATTACATCAAGATACCGCTGAAATTTATTGGCAATTTGTGGGGGATAAATGGGAAATAAGTCAAAGGAATATAAAAGTGCAAATGTCGTTGCCGCCAGGAGTTGATGGAAGCAAAATAAAAGCTTGGGGGCATGGGCCATTGAACGGAGTAGTGGCAATATCGAAAGAAAATTTAGTAACTTTTGAATCGGCTCGGTTGGGTTTGGGAACTTTTCTTGAAGGGAGAGTAGTTTTACCAAAAGAAATATTTAAAGGTGGAGTTCGCGGAGAGGGTACTTTGGGTGGTATCGAAAACGAAGAGAATAATTTTATAGAAAAAACAAAGATAGATATTGAAAAAGAAACTAAAATAGCAAAAAATCAAATTTCTTGGTTGTTGGCAATGATGGCAGTAATGATTGTGGTAGTAATAGCAGAAATTAGAAGATATCGAAAAACTGGTAGGGGTAAAAAGTTGCCAGAAGTAAATTTATCGGGAAGGGTTTGGGAACCGCCAAGCGAGATTGATCCGGGTCAAGTAGGTCAACTAATAAGTTTTAATGTAAACGGACAGATGATAACTTCGACAATCCTATCTTTGGTTCAAAAAAAGTATTTTCGGATTGTAAGAAGTGACCAAAAAGAAGGCTGGTTTTCAAAAAAATATTCCTATTATTTGGCTGATGGAGAAAAACAGAACATTACCCTATCATCAATAGAAACTGAATTAAAAAATTTCTTGGAAGATTTTAGGAGAGAAAAAGATGTTGGGGGAAAAGTAGATAATGTTGTTGATCTAAACGAAATAGTGAAACAATCAAAAAGTGGTAGTTTGAAATTGCAAAAATTTTTTAAAGAGTTTAAGAAAAGAACTGTTGAAGAAAATTATGAAGAAGGTTTTTGTGATAAGAGTTTAAAAAAAATAACTAAAGGAAGCCGAACAGGAATGTTTATCTTGGTAATAATATTGATAGCCGTCTTTATGAACTCTCAAAATTACAAAGGAGACGCCTTTCCTTTGTCGATGTTAGTGATAACAATAGATATTATTTTGATTACGATTACGGGTCTATTAATGGTGCCAGACGAGAGAACTCAAAAAGGTTTAGAAGAGGCAGCTAAATGGAAGGCTTTTAAAAAACATTTAGATGAATATAGTCAGACAAAAAATGATCCTTTAGATTCAGTGATTATTTGGGAAAAATACTTGGTTTACGG
>CAZWZK010000015.1:0-4756 GCA_964638385.1 uncultured Gammaproteobacteria bacterium | reverse complement strand
TGAAATGAGAATTAAAGTAATCGCCCATCCTAATTCTTCTAAGATGTCTAGAATTAAAGAAGATACCCCTGGATGTTTGAATATTTATGTAAACAAACCAGCTGTAGACGGAAAAGCAAACAAAGAGATTATTGTTTTGTTGGCTGATTTTTTTGATGTCAAAAAAAATCAGGTGTTTTTAATCTCTGGGGAAAAATCAAAAAGCAAATTATTTGAAATAACTGGTAAATAATCTATTTGAATTTGTCAGTAGGATTATAAAGTCCAAGAGTAGAAAGATATTTGATGGTTTTCCCAATAGCTTCACTGTCTTTTAGATCATAACGTTTAGATTTTTTGTAATTTACCTAAGAATGGGATATAATTAAATTCGACTTATGATACATGTCAGTAAAGGAGAAATATTACTAGAGAGTAGACCAAATATAGAATTTGAAAACGAAGGAGTCCTTAATCCTGCTTGTGTGGAAAAAGATGGGATAACTCATATGTTTTACCGGGCTGTCAGAAAAGGAAATTTTTCAACAATAGGTTACTGCCAAATAAAGGATGGAAAAGTTATTTATAGATCAGATAAACCAATTTTGGTTCCTGAATATAGATATGAAAGTCATGGTTTGGAAGATCCAAGAATCACCTATTTAGATGGAAAATATTATTTACTATATACAGGTTATGATGGCAAAAATGCTTTGGTGGCTTATGCAGTGAGTAATGACTTAGTAAATTGGAAAAAAAAAGGGTTGATTAGTCCGCAGATTACTTATGATGAAGCCGAAGATCTTTTTAGAGATTCTGGTGTGGGAGAAAAATATATTTATTTTGAAAAAATATTTAGAAGAGATAGAAATAATAATGTTTATTTATGGGAAAAAGATGCAATGTTGTTCCCTCGGAAAATTAAAGGAAAGTATGCACTAATACATCGAGTTTTACCAGGGATCCAAATTTGTTATTTTAATGATTTTGAAGAATTAACTCAAGATTTTTGGAGAAAGTATTTAAGAGATTTAAACACTTATTTAGTTTTAAATCCTGAATATGCTCACGAAAACGCTTATATAGGTGGAGGGTGTGTTCCGATTGAAACGGATAAAGGGTGGATTTTGATCTATCATTCAGTGGAAACTGATATTAATAAAGGTCAAATTTATCATGCATCAGTGGTTTTACTAGATAAAAATAATCCAAATAAAGTGATTAAGTCATTACCCTACCCTTTGTTTTCTCCCGAGGATGAATGGGAAAGAGATGGAGTGGTTAATAATGTAGTTTTCCCAACAGGAACATCATTTGATGGAAAGTATTTGTCTGTTTTTTATGGAGCGGCTGATAACCGAATAGGAGTCAGAAAAATTATTTTAACTGAATTATTAGAGGAGTTATCAAAATGAAATCAAGAAAACCAATAAGAGTGATTTACGTATCGACTTATATCCCCCAAAAATGTGGGATAGCCACTTTTACAAAAGATGTAACAAGTGCAATTAATTTAATCAATCCAAAAGCTTTGGCTGAAATAATGGCAGTGGTTAAAAAGAATGAAGAAATAGAATTCCCTTGGGAAGTTAAACAGAAAATTGAATTTTATGACAAAGAATCTTATTTACAGGCAGCAGATTATATTAATAAATCGAGTTGCGATGTGGTTTTGATTGAACATGAATTCGGTATTTTTGGAGGTGAATGTGGAAATTATTTGCTTGATTTTTTGAAGGCAGTAAAAAAACCAAAAGTAATGACATGTCACACTTTGATTGAAGATCCTAACAATGAATGGGGAAAACTTTTTAATGAATTAGTAAAATATGTTGATGGATTGACAGTAATGACAAAGTTTAGTGCCAAAAAATTATCGGATATTTATAGTTTCAACAAAAAAAATATTGCCATTATTCCTCATGGAACTCCAGACATTGCTTATGGATCAATCGGTATATATAGAAAAAAGAAAAAGTTAGAAGGTAGATTAGTATTAGGGAATATTAACTTGTTATCTGAGCAAAAAGGAATTGATTATTCAATAGAAGCAGTGGCTAAAATAGCAAAAAAGTATCCAGAGGTGTTGTATTTAGTGATTGGTCAAACTCACCCTAATATATTGAAGAATGAAGGAGAAAAATATAGAAATAGTCTTAAGAAGAAAATTAAAAAGTTAGGTATTGAGAAGAACGTAAAATTTATCAACAAATATATACCGATTGAAGAGCTTGTGGAATGGTTAAAGACAATTGATATTTATATAACGCCATATTTAGAAAAACAGCAATCATCTTCGGGAGCATTGGCTTATGCCGTTGGAGCCGGGAAGGTATGTATTTCTACTGGTTATTTGTATGCCAAAGAAATATTGGCTGAAGGAAGAGGGATTATTGTTCCTTTTAGGGATTCTGATGCGATAGCTAAAAAAGTAATTGAGGTTTGGGGTAATGTAGAGAAAAGAAAAAAAATTCAAAGAAAAGCTTATGAATATGGCCGATTTATGACTTGGCCAAGTGTGGCTTTACAACACATTGATTTTTTTGGTGAAATTATCAAAAGACATGAAAGTAAAAACAAAGGGACAAATTGAGTATCTATCAAAAATAACTGATAAGATAGGTATAATTGAACATTGTATAGGGAATATTTTTGATTATACTGAGGGATGGTGTGTTGATGATAATGCGAGAGCACTACAAGTTTGTCTGAGACATAATTTTGGTGAATCAAAAAGATTGGCTGATATTTATTTTCGGTTTGTTAAGTCGGCTTGGATAGATGGCAAATTGTATAACGATTTAAATCAAGATCTGACTTGGAAAAAAGATTTTTTGATTAATGGAGAACACACAGGACGGCTATTGTTTACTTTGGGGGAGATGATTGATAATAAGGAAAACGAAGTTGAAGCAAAAATTTTTTTTGACGAAGTTTATTCGTTAGTTAAAAACAATCAGACAAAATTTGTGAGAGTAATATCTCAAACAATTTTGGGGCTGCAATATTACAGAAAAACAGAGATAGATTATTGGGCAGGACAAATATTAGAAATATATATTGAAAAAAAGACAAAAGGGTGGGCCTGGTTTGAAGATGAAATTTCTTATGATAACGGCAGAATACCAATGGCTTTGTTGGCAGCTTACAAAGTGACTGGTAAAAAAGAATATTTAAAAACAGCAATAGAATCTTTGGAGTTTTTGACTGAGCAGATTTTTAATAAAAATAAAGATTGTTTTTCGTTTCCGGGGAATAAAGGATGGGTTACTAAGGATGGC
This sequence comes from uncultured Gammaproteobacteria bacterium, assembly GCA_964638385.1. Classification (GTDB taxonomy): domain Bacteria; phylum Patescibacteriota; class Microgenomatia; order UBA12405; family UBA12405; genus WARW01. The sequence continues at coordinate 1,496 of CAZWZK010000015.1, read as the reverse complement.
GTTAAAGCCGTATACGATCAACAACCAATTGAAGCAGGATCAATGACTGAAGTGTATGTATTAGCATATAAAATAACCAAAAATAAAAAGTACAAAGATTTGGCGATGAAAGCTTTTGAGTGGTATTTTGGCAAAAATATTAGAAATGAAATGATGGTCAACAAAGTAAACGGCGGGGTTTATGATGGTTTAAATGACGATAAGGTAAATACCAACCAAGGCGCAGAATCAGTCTTGGCTTATTTGATTGCGGCTAAAGATTTGAAAGAGATTTTGTAAATCAACTATTTATACTAGAGATTTGTTGGTGGAGAGAAAGATTTTTTTCTGAAAGGGAGAAAAAATCCTGAGGATCAAATTGAGGAAAACGAGAACTAAGTAAGGCTGGAGAACAAATAGAAAGAACTGATTTTTGGGAAATCTCTTGTGGAGTGGTGTGGAGAGAAGACAAACTGACTAAAGCATGAGTTAATTCCATAGTTAGATCAACTAAATAACTGACACGATTGTAAACTCGATGCTGATCAATATGAGTTCCGATTTTGTCTCGGTTTAGTAAAACATAGGGTGATGAATTAAGATGAAAAACGCCAATGTCGGGATGTTGTTGGAAAAATCTCTTTGACTGTTCATTATCAACTAAAGAAATACTGTTATCGTGAGCAACTTGGACTATTTGTGAAAAATAATCCCGGCGTTGAGATTCTAAATCAGCAACATCGTCTGAAACAAAAATAAGATCAGGGTTAGGAAGATTAAATTGGTCTCTAAGTGATTGGTGTTGAGTAAGGATTTGATCAACTAATTTTTCTTTGTCTTGATGAGGATAAATCAAATTACTTTCATTCTGTTCTGGTGGATGAAAGGAAGAAATGTTTTTTTCAATCATTGTTTTAGTTAAGTTTGATAGTTTAGGTTATTTTAACTAATCTTGAAAGAGAAAGATAATTTTGAATTTTGGGGAAAATTATTTTAATGAAACTTAATTAATTTCAAATTATATTTGGCTGAGTTTAATTTGTTTCAATTCTTGTTGCCAACTAGTTTCAATTTTTTGCCAGATATTTTGGATAGAACACTTCCCTGCTCGTGAGCAGGATTTAGAAGAACCAAGACAATTAACCATAGCTTTGTTTTCGCCAAGGATGACGAGTAAATCGTAAAAACTTTTTTGAGACCATTGAGGGGCTAATTTATAGCCACCACTTTTTCCTTCTTGAGAAATGATTAGTCCTCCACTGACAAGAGACGTGGCTAATTTGGATAAAAAGCTGTAGGGTAAAACTAGTTTTTGCGAAGCTTCCTTGAGGGAGATAGTGATATCTGGATTTTTACTGAGATAGGAGATAAAGACGATTGAATATTCAACTTTTTTAGGAATAGTGATCATAAATTAATTAGAGAGTTTTTAATTTTTTTGATAGCTTCGAGACCGATATAGGCACAACGTTTGCGAACACTAGTCAGTTCAATACCCATTTCTTTTTCAATTTCAG